>JAHEMO010000092.1 GCA_024643625.1 Chitinophagaceae bacterium | reverse complement strand
ATGGTGGCCTGGCGGAATGAAACAAAAAACTGCGCTTCTCACGCAGCATTTTTGAACGGCAAAAAAAGTAAAAGACAATGAAACGTACCTATCAACCGCATAACCGCCGCCGCAAATCAGTTCATGGTTTCCGTAAGCGCATGCAAACCGCCAATGGCCGCAAAGTGTTGGCCAGCCGTCGTGCAAAGGGCCGTCATAAGCTTACTGTAAGCGACGAATACGGTGTGAAATAAATCATCGTAGTCCCAAAATAATCAGAGCCCTCCAATTTTGGGGGGCTTTTTTTACGCTCATTTTTACCCAACCGTTACCTTGCCCTTTATGAAAAGATTGCTTCCGCTATTTACGATTCTGCTTTCGGCAACACAAATTGCTGCGCAAAGCAAAACCGATGCTGAACTAGAAACAATTTTAAAACATAGCGCCCCGCTGGTGCAGCAGGTATTAGCCAACAAGGATGACCATCGGTTACAAATCATCTATACCCAAATTGACCGCGACAAACAAAACAACCCTTCCTTTCAGCATCATTTTTTCAACTATGATGCCGGGCGTTATTTTAATCCGGCCAGTATGGTAAAAATGCCGCTGGCCTTTCTGGCGTTGGAAAAACTACACCAAATGCCGCATGCCGGCGTTGACAAATTCACCGCCATTCAATATGACAGCAGCCGTACCTGGATGCGGCCTTTGTATGCCGATACCACAGCAAAAAACGACTTGCCTTCCATAGCTCATTTTATCAAAAAAGCATTTTTAATAAGTGATAACGATGCATATAACCGGCTATACCAGTTTGTAGGTCAGCAGCAGGCTAACGATGCGCTGCAGGCAAAGGGCTTTAGCAGTACCCGTATAGCCCGGCAGTTTATGGGGCTCAGCAGCGAGCAAAACAGATACACCAATCCAATTCGTTTTCTAAATCAAAAAGGGAGCACTATAGCATCACAGCCCGAAGCTTATAATCCTAAGCCGCTTGATTTCAGCCAACCAATTTTTATTGGCAATGCCCACTATACCCGCGAAGGTGAATACCGCACAGGCCCCTTCGATTTTACCGAACATAACAACATATCCCTCTTCGATATGCAGCAAATGCTGCAGACTATCATGTTTCCGCAGGCAATGCCTGTAAAACAGCGTTTTGATGTAAGCGATGACGATTATACTTTTTTGCGCTATTGGCTCTCTGCATTTCCTTCCGAAACGGACGATCCAAAATATGATACCGCCAAATTTTACGATAGCTATGTAAAGTTTTTCTTTAAGGATAGCACGCATCGCATGCCCGACGGTGTAAGAGTATTTAATAAGGTAGGCTGGGCGTATGGATTCATGATTGACGTATCGTATGTCGTAGATTTTAAGCATAAGATAGAATACATGCTGGCTGCAAGCATGTATGTAAATAGTGATGGCGTGGTAAATGACAGCCGCTACGATGAAGAAACCATTGGCTTCCCGTTTTTGAGGCAATTGGGTGAAACCATTTACCAGCATGAGTTGCAACGCAAACGTAAATACAAACCAGACTTATCTGCTTTTCGTTACACCTATGGCCACCGCGACCCTCATGATAAAAGACCTGTAATTACGGAAGCAGATAACTAAACTTTGCACGGCAATAGCTGAGCAGTACCCCATGGATAGTACAAAACGCAATACTTTAAGCCGGGCCGAAAAACTAAAAAGCCGCAAGCAACTGGAAGCATTGTTTGCAGGAGGAAAGAGTATAAATGCTTTTCCCGTGCGGGCCATTTACCAAATTGTACCAGCGGATGCTGCAGATGATAATATGGCAGCCGAGGCGGTGCAAATAGGCGTAAGTGTAAGTAAGAAAAATTTCAAGCATGCCACCGACAGAAACCGCGGTAAGCGTTTGCTGCGCGAAGCATACAGATTACACAAGCATATTCT
The DNA here is from genome assembly GCA_024643625.1 of Chitinophagaceae bacterium. GTDB lineage: Bacteria > Bacteroidota > Bacteroidia > Chitinophagales > Chitinophagaceae > Phnomibacter. The sequence goes on along the minus strand of JAHEMO010000092.1, from coordinate 10,220 downwards.
GACCGATGCGACGGCAAAATCAGGCAATGGTTTGCTGTTGTTTTTTATCATCACCGACAAAGCCATGCCCGACTTTGCCATAGTAGAAAACAAAATGAAATACCTGTTGCGTGCGCTGGTCAAAAAATTACAAACCCTAAATCCAATACCTACATCTGCAGATGCATAAAAGTTGTTGCCAGGATTCGTTGCCTCCCGATGAAAGGAGGGCTCCTTCGCTGATAATGCGGGTGCTGGCCTTTCCTTTTATTATACTAATCCGGTTTTATCAGTATGTAATTAGTCCCTGGCTTGGGCCCAAATGCCGATACACCCCTACCTGCAGCAGCTATGCTTTGGAGGCCTTTAAGAAATATGGTGCCGTCAAGGGATTTTGGCTTGCCCTAAAACGCATTGGCCGCTGCCATCCCTGGGGCGGGCATGGCTACGACCCTGTACCGTAATTGTAATTTCTCAGCAGGTGGCAAAAAAGGCTGGCAGGTGACTGGCTACGCTCATTCAACTGGGGTAAACAGTTGACAAAATGCAACATGGCGGTGAATATTTTTTTGCCGATGCGGTACCAACAGTCGATACATTTATGGGATAAATTTTTACCACTTGCAATCAATTACCCGGCACCTGATATCAATTGCGGCAATTGCATTAATTCCGATTGGATTGTACGCGCAGCATACTGATCTGGTAGACTCCAGCCAAACGCACATATTGGCAGACAGCAGCAAAAATTACGCTATGCCGGATGTACTGGGCAGGCGTACCAAATGGGCCAATGGCGGCAATAAGCTATTTACCTATCAGTTAGGCGCAGCACCCATTTTGGATTATGTAGCCGTTGCACAGGATGGCGATAGCAAATCGCAGGTGGGTAGTCAGGAAAGTCGTTTTGACTTGCGCAGCGGTAGATTTTCTGTAAGGGGCAAACTAAATTTTAAGCAGCCCTGGCAATACCTGCTTAGTTTGGAATATAAAGGTTTGGATCGGGGCGAAGATGACCCTGCATTTGGCATTACCGATTTGAAATTTGTAGTGCCGGCCGGCGATCGTGGCCAGATTGTTTTTGGAAAGATTAAAGAGACTTTCATTTACGAAATGGTAGGTGATGCGGCTAACCTGCCCCATCAGGAGCGGCTGCTCAACCCCTTTTTTAACAGCCGGAATATTGGTATTGTGTATCGCCGCTTTTTATGGCAGGACCGTGCTACACTATCGGCAGGTTGGTTCAACAATTGGTTTACCGATAATCAGAAATTTAATGCCAGTGCCAATACCTACACCGCGAGGATTACGGCATTACCCAAGTACGAACTGGGCGGCAAACGCTTTATTCATTTAGGTGTTGGCGTGCGCTATGTGGAGGCAGAAAATGGGGTGATAAGACTGAAGGGAAAAAACGAACTAAATATTGGCAGCAATTACGTGGATACCAAAGAAATGCCGGCAAGCCACCAATGGAACCTGGGTGTAGAGCAGCTATGGAGTCTCGAAAATTTTTCGGTGCTTATGGAGTACGTGCATAACTGGACGGCCACCACAACTGGCGTGGAGCAGTTTAACGGCTATTATATTACAACCAGCTATATCCTGAGTGGCGAAGCGAGACCCTACGACAAAAAGGCAGCCTATGCCCGACGCGTATTGCCCGATGGCAAAGGAGGCGCCTGGGAACTTGTGGCCCGTGCAGGCCGCGTAGACCTCGATGGGCGAAAGGTGCTGGGAGGCATAAATAACAAATACAGTTTTGGCCTCAATTGGTGGGCCACACAGTTTTGGAAATTTGGCGCTATTTATGGCATCAGCAATTTGCACAGCAATGGAATTACCGGCATTTCCAACAGCTTGCAATTACGCTTACAATGGATTTACTAGATGATTAAAAGCCCTGACCAGTTTGTCGGTTGACCTTTATGGTTTAAGAAGCTTGGCGATGCAATAACTATATTTACGGCTCGCTTATGCCGTCTGCCTACGCTTCGCTTTCGTTGCCCCTTCATTGTGATGATCATAAAACAATTGCCCGTTGTATTTCGCTGGTCGAAAACAATGTAGCAGGCACACAGGAGTTTTTACAACATCTGCCTGCGGCAAATACACCTGTTATAGGCATTACGGGTCCTCCGGGCGCAGGAAAAAGTACGCTGGTAGATGCGCTTATTGCACACTGGGTAAAAGAAGAAAAACGCGTTGCGGTACTATGTGTAGATCCCTCCTCACCCTTTAACCTGGGCGCACTGTTGGGCGATCGCATACGTATGAGTCAATGGTACAATCATCCCCATGTTTTCATTCGCTCGCTGGCAAGCCGCGGATCGCTTGGCGGCCTGCATCCGCATATTATGGAAATAGCGGATACCTTAAAAAGTGCCGGCTTTGATTATGTAGTGGTAGAAACCGTTGGCGTAGGCCAAAGCGAAATTGAAATAGCCGGTCTGGCCGATTGCACCGTGGTGGTATTGGTACCCGAGGCCGGCGATGAAATACAAACCATGAAAGCAGGACTGATGGAAATAGCCGATGTGTTTGTGGTAAACAAAGCCGACCGGCCAGATGCCGATACATTTATAAAACACCTGCGGCAAATGATGGCGCCGGCATTTGCAAGAACTTCAGCCGCCATTCCCATCATCAAAACTATTGGCACCAACGGCACCGGCATTGATGAACTGAGTGAAGGTATTAGCCTGGCCCTCCAGCAGCAACACCATACTGACAGGCGCTATTGGCTGCTTGCCGATAAAGCCTGGCACCTGCTGCAGCAACGCGTGATGAAAACGTATAACAAAGCTACACTCCGGCAGGCGCTGCAACAGTTGCCCCGGGAGCAAATAAACCTGTACCGCTTTGTTGCTGAATATTTAAAAAGCCATGCGCCAACAGAATGAGCCATTGGCTGTTATAAGTACAACTAAGTAAAAAATATGCACCATAGTAAACTACCCATAGCCAGCAAATGTGAACCTACCGCCGTAATGGTGGAAGAAGGCAAAACCTATGCCTGGTGTACCTGCGGCCTAACCGAAAAACCACCTTTTTGCGATGCTTCGCACAAAGTATGCTGGACCGAAGATGAAGAAGGCAATGCCATCAAACATTTTGTGAGCAAGAAATTTACTGCCGAAAAAACTGAAGAGGTATGGCTATGCAATTGCAAACAGACCAGTACACCGCCGTTCTGCGATGATTCGCACCATGGTGCCAAACAAAAGGTAGCAGATGGCAGCCTTGTACAAAAACACTGATGCCCACCCAATGGGCAGGCATCTTTTAGTTTCTTGTTCTTTCGTTATCGATTACCAATCGCCAAGGCGAAGGCCAAAATTATACGGTTGAATATCCAACCCGTTTTTGTACATGCTATGCGGTGCATAGCTGCCATATAGCTTTACCGGGCCAAGTCCTACTTCGGCTATATATTGGAACTTCCAGGGCTCCAGACCAAGACTTCCCTTGGTTTTGGTTTTGCCACGCTCATCGCTTACCTGCTTATTGCGGCTGTTGTACAGGTAGCCAATGCTTACGCCCCCGCTCATGGTAAAGCCACGGTTAGTACCTGGCTTGGTATTAAAGCCAATCATTAGCGGCACAGTAATATAGTCGGCAGCAAGTTTATTTTTACTGAAGCTGATATTGTCCTCTATTACCATGGCCGGATTCTTCTTATAGCTGATATCGCTTTCGTAGCGATAGTTATTGAGCTCAAGCATCATACCATAGGTCAGTTGTAATACACGATTTCTATCGATACCATACTTCTGCCTGAACAGCCAAATATTTACGTTCACGGATTTGCCATTGTTCAATTCAAAATCGCTGGCGCCAAGTCCCGGGGCATAGGCTTGTGCGGCAGCACTGCCATAGCGGGTATCGTCGCGGTAATTGTTGAACCCAATATCAAACGTGAACCAACTGGTTTCTACACGCTTCGGTCGTTTGTTTTTATTCCAGGTAACTGATGTGGAAGTTTTAGAAGTGGAGGACGGATCCTTCTTCTTTACAATAATCATGTCGCCAATACGAACCGTATCGGGTGTGTTGGCCGTGGTGTCTGTTTGGGCGTGACCGGCGGTGGCAAGAAGCATACCTATTCCGGCAAAAAGTAGCATTTTTTGCATAGTGTGTTTTTTTTAAAACTGTTATTGATGTAATTGATTTTTTATCGGGGAAAAATGGTCTCCTGAATGTTTTCGGTACTTGTTCGGCGGGTCACATTGCGCGATACACTCCTCAGCATGCCACGTATTTTAGATCGCTTGATTTTAATACCACTAATATTTACGAATTCATCTTCATCATCTGCGCCCAGATATTGCTCGTCTATGGCAAATTCTGTGGCCGGGTTTGGGCTGCCTTGCACCGCGGCAATTATTGCTGGTTCAGTGCCCATGCCGTTTACGTCAATGGTAGGCCGTTTGATACCATCAATCGTAGTGTTGGTTTCATCCGGAACGGTATGCACCACTGCCAGTTGGCCAACATTGCTATAGTTCACCGGTGTGTTTTCTTTTGTGGTGGGTGCGGCCGCATCTTTTGCATCAACCGATTTTGGCTTACGCAAAGCGGTGGTTTGTATGGCATCAGGGGCTGTTACGTTTACCCCGGGCAACGCATTAGCATTGTCAACATTAGCTTCAGGAGATACTGCATTGTCATTGATGTTAGCAGCATTGGGCAATTCCGGAGTATCGGTCACTACCGCCATTTCCTGTGAAGGTGCATCTACAGTTTGCTCAGGCCAAAATGCCCAGACAAGCCCAGCCACAGCAGCCGCCACGGCTACGCGGCGTACCCAATGCATGGGAACTACCAAGGGCTTGCGCCTGTTGTGGCTATACAGGTTTTCTTTATTGGGCATCGCCAGGCTTTCTGCCGGTAACCGGCTTGCCTGTAACCATTGCCATTCCTGCGCTTCAGCAGCCGTTAAACTTTGATGGTTATGGCCCTCATTATCCAAACGCAGCAATAATTTTTCCTGCCAGGGCTCCAGCTTTTCGGCATCCCATTGCTCCGGCTTTAGCAACAAGTGCTTATTGGGCATGGCAATGGTTGGTGCATCAATAATCGTTTGCATCAATTGCTCCAGTTCGGTCTCCAGGTCAGGATGCTTTTGGGTAAAAGCTTCCACAGCAGCCATTTGACTTTGGTCAAGCTCGCCGTCCACATATTGGTGGAACCAGGTTTCGTAATTATGGAGATTAATATTCATTTCGTTTCCTTTTTCAGCCCACAGGCTCCTTGTATTTTTTATCCAACCTTAACCACTAGCTCCCTACACCACATTCTCCAGCCGCACGATATAATTCCTTAATTGGGTTCTAGCCCTGTGCAGGTACACTTTCACCTGACTATCGGTGAGATCCAGTATCTGTCCTATTTCCTCGTAGCTGTAGCCTTCATAATCCTTTAGCATTACCAGGCTGCGCTGCGTTTCATTTAATGTAGCAAGGGCATCGTCCAATACTTTCTTTAAATAATTATCGGGTTGCCGTCCGCTACCGAGCGCCGTTTCGGGTATTTCGTCGCGGTAGTGCATGCGCTTTACTTTGCGGGTATGGTCTATCATTTGATGATAGGCTATGGTAAACAGGTAACTCTTAGCCTTACTCACCTCCACGTTCGCCCGGTTTACCCATAATTTTTCGAAAGCCGCCTGCACCACATCTTCCGCATCCTCGGTATGCCGGAGATTTTTTACAATAAACCGAAAGACATTATCGGCCCATTGCGATACACATTCATTGTATTCTCTCTCGGTCATGCAGTTTGGTTTGCGGTGTGTAATGCCCTTATTTGCCTGTATTACGGCTATTGGGCGTTTAAGTTACAAAGCATATCATTTTTTTTGACTACCTGTAGCGACCGACGGGCTAAAAGCGGGATAAGCTGTCATTTTTGTCCAGAAAAATTGATTCCCCGCCCATAGTCATACCAAAACTTCATCTACACCGCGTTTGCTATGAATCAACTGTTCAAGTGCTGTAAAACCGGCTAAATGACTGTCTGCAAGCATGACAACCATTTGACCATCGGCAAGATTACCGCATAACCGCTGCATAGCACCGCTCATCCTCAGGCAGCAGTCTGCATTTTTGTTTTATAGCCTTTAGCTGCTTATTTTCCACCATCCATCATCAAATCAGTTCTATGCAATTAGTCATTAATCAATTAAGCAAACGCTATCCCAATGGCGTGCAGGCGCTTAACAATGTTTCGCTAACGATACAGCAAGGTATGTTTGGTCTGCTTGGCCCAAATGGTGCCGGCAAAAGCAGTCTTATGCGCACTATTGCTACGCTGCAGGAAGCAGACAGTGGCAGCATTATGCTGGACAATCTGGATGTGCTGAAGGAAAAAGATACCGTGCGCCGTATACTAGGCTACCTGCCGCAGGACTTTGGCGTATACCCCAAAATAAGCGCCGAAGAAATGCTGACCCATATCGCACAACTCAAGGGCATTCAAAATGCCGGTGAGCGTAAAGACACCGTGCAATCCCTGCTACACCGTGTCAATTTGTATGCTGATAGAAAAAAAGCATTGGGCACTTTTAGCGGCGGCATGAAGCAGCGGTTTGGTATAGCACAGGCGCTTATGGGACAACCCAAGCTGATTATTGTTGATGAACCCACCGCAGGCCTCGATCCTGCCGAACGTAACCGCTTTTACAACCTGCTGAGCGAAATAGGCGAAAACACGATTGTAATTCTTAGCACCCATATTGTAGAAGATGTGCGTACCCTCTGCAGGCAGTTTGCCATTATTTGTCAGGGCGAGCTCATGCTGCAGGGCGATCCGGATGATGCCGTGCAGACATTGGAGGGAAAAATATATGGCAAGCGCATTGATAAGGCAGCAATTGATATTTACAAGCAGCAATACGAAGTAATAAGTGTACAAATGAAAAGCGGGCAACTTAGCTTGCGGGTGTATAGTGATGATGATCCCGGTAACGAATTTATTCCCGTATCGCCGGTGCTGGAAGATGTGTACTTCCACCAAATAGCCAGCAAGGTTGATCTGGTAACCATTTGATTTTTTTCATCATTACAACGCAAGCCCATGTTTTGGTCTATCTTTTTATTTGAATTACGGTACAGGCTCAAGCGCCCTGCCACCTGGATATATTTCCTCATCTTTTTTCTGTTTGCTTTCATCAGCGTATCCTCAGGCAGCACACCTGCTTCCGAAAAAGTGTTTCACAATGCGCCATGGACCATTACCAACCTCAATGTGATATTTACCATGGTAATGATGCTGGTATGTTCCGCTATTATGGGCGTACCCTTGTACCGGGATATTGAGCATAGCACAAGGCAGTATTTATTTTCCTATCCCATTACAAAAGGCGGCTATTTCTGGGGCCGGTTTTGGGGTTCGTTTTTTTATGTCGCCATCATTGGTACATCATTAGCCTGGGGCGGATGGCTTGGCGCAAAAATTGGCCCTGCCATGGGCTGGGTACCCGCCGAAAGGATGGGTAGCTATGGGTTGGGCAACTATTTCTATTCCTATTTTACCATTGGCCTTGGCAATCTTTTTCTCGCCTCCACTATCTTCTTTGCTTTAGTAGCGCTTACGCGCAATGTGAAAGTAATTTACACTGCAAGCATTGGCTTATTTATTGGCTATTTACTGGCCAGTTTTTTGGTAAGCGATATTGAAAAGCAAGAACTGGTAAAACTGCTGGACCCCTTTGGCATCAACACGTATGCGCTATCTACGCGATATTGGACACCCGTTGAAAGAAACACGCTGCAACTGCCGCTGGCAGGTTCATTATTGTACAATCGCATCCTATGGATGAGTGTAGCGTGGCTTATTATTGGTATCACGTATTTGCGATTCAACTTCAATGCATTTTTACAACCTGAAAAAACAAAGAAGACCAAAAAATCAGCCGGGGCCGAAGCGGCTTATACCGGCGCCCATGCCATACCCAAAGCGCATATCAGTTTTGGCGGCGGATACAACTGGCGCATTTTTAAGAACCTGACACGTATTGAATTTTTAAGCGTAATACGCGATAATTATTTTAAAGCCATTCTGCTTGGTGGTGTAGTGTTTTTAATTATTGATTATTGGATAGGCAATCTTACTTACGGCGTATCCGATTTACCTACCACCATTTTGCTGATGGACTACAAGAGTTACAATTACTCCCTGTTCATTTTTATCATCCTGTTGTTTTACTCCGGCGAAGCCATTCACCGCGAAAAAACAACACGCTTCAACATCATAAACGATGCATTGCCGGTAAGCAACCGCACATTTATCCTGTCAAAGTTTGCCGGCATGGCAGGCGTTGCGCTGGTTTTGGCTACCATACCCATTGTACTTGGCATTTTGGTGCAAATACTCAAAGGATATTTTCATTTTGAGTTACCAATTTTTTTCAAAGAGATGTATCTGCTTACGCTGCCCGGCTATCTGCAAATGATACTATTATCCTTTGCGGTACATCTTATTATGAACAACAAGTTTGCCGGCCATGCCATGGGCTTGCTTATATGGATTACGCTCTTTATGCTCCGCAGCTTTGCTGAGATGAATTACAATCCTTTATTCTACTTCTATACCCCCGATTACCGGTGGAGCGATATGAACGGGATTGGGCATTTTGTCGCACCTCAGTTTTGGTTCAACCTGAACTGGATTTTGCTGGGCACACTATTATTTGTATTGGCGGCTTTGTTTTACCAACGTGGTGTTGGCGGCAGCTTTAAAGAAAAGTGGCGCGTGGCTAAAAGCAGGTTTGGCACACCACAAAAAATTGCAGCTACGCTGCTCACCATCGGATGGCTGGCATGCAGCGCATTCATATATAAAAATATAAACCTTACCAATAAGTATTACACTGTTAAGGAAGGGCGAGAGCAAAGTGCGCAATACGAAAAAGCATTGAAGCAATATGAAAAGATTGCACAGCCAAAAGTGACCGATCTCCTTATTAAGTCCGACATATTTCCGGAGGAAAGAAGAGTAAGTATTGAGGCAAATATTCGCATACAAAACAAAACCGACGAACGCATTGATACCCTGCATATGAATGGTGCGCAAAACCTTCATTACACCATGTGGTACAATGGACAGGCATTGCCCTATCGCAGCCCGGTATTTTATAGCAAAAGCAAGTTTACCCTTATAGGTGGCGTAGTTGATACGCTTAACTACAGGTTATATGCCCTCCCCACACCACTTATGCCCGGCGATACCGCATTAATTACTATTCGTTCTGAAATTGATTACGAAGGCTTTCCCAATAGCGGCCTCGGCCGCGAAATAGTATTCAACGGTACATTCTACAGTGGTGGCCTGCCTTCTTTTGGCTACAGTGCCAATGCAGAATTGTCAAGCGATGAGCAACGTAAAAAATTAGGCCTGCCCGAAAAGAATGATGACTATCCGCCGTATAATGACCCGGTAGGCATTCGGAATTTACTGTTCAATGACGATGCCGATTTGGTGAACCTGGAAATGATTGTAAGCACCTCGCCCGATCAGATAGCCGTAGCACCGGGATACCTGATCAAAAGCTGGGAAGAAAATGGGCGCAAGTATTTTCACTATAAGCAGGACTCGCCTATCGATTTGTTTTTCACCGTTGTATCTGCCCGCTATGATGTGATGCGCGATACGGTGGTATTGTCGGATGGGCGACCCATTAACCTCGAAATATTTCATCATCCCGGACATACGCGAAACCTTGACAGATTTATGGCAGCCTACCGCGATGGATTACAATACTTCAACGATAGCTATGGACCATTTCAATACCGCCAAATGCGCTTGCTCGAATTTCCACGCTATGCCGGCTTTGCGCAAAGTTTTCCCAACACCGTGCCTTATAGTGAAAGCTTTGGCTGGCGTGCCGATTTTAGCGACCCCAATAGTTTTGACTACGGCTATTTTGTAACGGCCCATGAGTTGGCGCACCAATGGTGGGGCCATCAGGTAGTGCCCAATAGTACGCGGGGTAGTAACTTAATTTCAGAAGCCTTGGCTGAATACACGGCGCTTATACTTACAGAGCGCAAATACGGCAAGGATAATATGAAGCGTTTCTTGAAAGAAGAATTAGATGGCTACCTGCGCGGCCGCGCCAATGAAGCCAAAAAAGAAAATACATTTATTGACTGCAATCGTGCCTACCAATGGTATCAAAAAGGTAGCATGGTATTTTATGGCCTGCGCGATTTGATAGGCGATGAAAATGTAAACAGTGC
>JAHEMO010000091.1 GCA_024643625.1 Chitinophagaceae bacterium | reverse complement strand
TGATGGCCGCTACCTTTGCGCCTCTTTTAGCAAGCTGTAACAATTATGATTAGTGCAAGAAACATAACCCTGGCCTATGGCAAGCGGGTTTTATTTGATGATGTAAATATCAATTTCACCAGAGGGAATTGCTATGGTGTAATTGGTGCCAATGGTGCCGGAAAATCTACTTTTCTTAAGATTTTAAGCGGAGAAATTGAGCCTAATAAGGGGTCAATTGAAATCTCCCCCGGTGAGCGCCTTGCTGTGTTAAAGCAAAACCATTTTGAATTTGACAACCAAACTGTGCTGAATACCGTGCTCATGGGTCACCAAAAAATGTGGAACCTGATGCATGAAAAAGATGCTATTTACGCGGACCCTGAAGCCACCGAAGACGATTATATGCGGGCGGGTGAAATGGAAGCCGAGTTTGGCGAAATGGGTGGCTATACCGCCGAAAGCGATGCAGCATCTTTGCTGAGCAGCCTTGGCGTTAAGGAAGAATATCACCAAAGCTTCGTAAAAGATATTCCTGGCAACTTGAAGGTTAGGGTCCTTTTAGCGCAATCCTTGTTCGGCAATCCGGATATCCTGTTGCTGGACGAACCGACCAACGGTCTGGACATAGAAACGATTAGCTGGCTCGAAAACTTTCTGGCAGATTACGAAAACATTGTATTGGTGGTAAGTCACGACCGTCACTTTTTGGATGCTGTATGCACCCATGTGGCCGATGTTGATAGGCAAAAAATAAAAATCTTTAGCGGCAACTATACCTTCTGGTACGAAAGCAGCCAATTGATGGCTCGCCAACTGAGTGATAAGAATAAGAAGGTGGAAGAAAAGCGGCAGGCCTTGCTCGACTTTATTGCCCGCTTTAGTGCCAATGCCAGCAAGAGCAAGCAGGCCACGAGTCGCAAAAAGGCACTTGAAAAGTTGACAATCGAAGATATTGAGCCATCAAACCGCCGCTATCCCGGTATAATTTTTCAACCACTTCGCGAAGTAGGCAATCAGATATTGCATGTAAAAGGCTTGCGCAAGGCAATTGACGGTCGTTTACTGTTTGATAAAGTAAATTTTGACATTAGCAAAGGCGATAAAATTGCTTTTTATAGCCGTGACCCGCTTGCTGTAACGCAGTTTTTTGAAATCATCAATGGCAAGGCAAAAGCAGATGCAGGCAGTTTTGAATGGGGAACAACCATCACCAAGGCCTATCTGCCACTGGAAAATGCGGAATTTTTCAAGGAGGCTGAACCGATGATGGATTGGTTGCGCCAGTTTGTACCTGACCATGTAACCGATGCTGATGAACCATTCTTGCGCGGCTTTTTAGGCAAGATGTTATTTAGCGGCGATGATATCAGCAAAAAAGTAAACGTATTGAGCGGTGGCGAAAAAGTGCGCTGCATGCTTAGCCGCATGATGCTGCAAAACCCCAACTGCGTGGTATTGGACCAACCTACCAACCACCTCGATTTGGAAAGCATACAGTCGTTCAACGAGCAATGCGTAGATTTTAAAGGCGTGGTATTACTTACCAGCCACGACCATACTTTTATGGAAACCACAGCTAACCGGGTGATAGAGCTAACACCATCGGGCGTCATTGACCGACTCACCACTTTTGATGAGTACCTTGAAGACGACCGGGTAAAACAATTGCGCGAAGAAATGTATGGCGAATTAGTGTAGACAATCCGGCATACCATAATAGCAGGAAGCCGCACAATACCATAGGTGCGGCTTTTTCGTTTCTTATATTGCAAATCTTGGCTAACTGCAGCAATTGGAAGAACCTGGGGCGAGTGACGATGGTATGCCTGTATGTGTGCCTTTGGGCAATGCAGGCACATGCGCAGTTGTCTTCCAATTTACGCCACAAAATTATTCCTGTAGTCTCCGGAAATTTCACCCTTGATTCGCTCAGTATCGTTCCCGGTACGCTGCAAATCCAGGGTGTTGCATCAAATGACTATGCCATTGATTATGTAAATGCAGGTTTGCAATGGATTAAAATTCCGCAAAAGGATAGCATAAGAATAACCTACCGCGTATTTGCTGCAAAACTCAATCAGCCCTATTACCGATACCGGTATGATAGCGTTGCAAACTTTTTTAGAGTAGCACCATCCGGTAAAACCGTGGCAACAAAACAGGACGAGCGCTTTAAAACCGTGGCCGATTTTGGTGCCTTGCAATACACCGGCAGTTTTGGCCGCAGCCTAAGTGTAGGCAACACACAGGATGCTGTGGTTAATGGCGTTTTCAATTTGCAGATAAGCGGATACCTGGCGGATAGTATTGAAATGGCAGCAGCCATTACCGATAATAATATTCCCATTCAGCCCGACGGCACCACACAAAATCTTAATGAATTCGACAGAATTTGGATGCGCTTCAAAAAGCCTGAATGGGAAGTGAATATTGGCGATATTGACATCAGGCGGCAGCCCACTTATTTTCTGAGTTATTACAAACGTCAGCAGGGGCTGTCGGTATCTGCCACGCAGGGCCGAAATAAAAAGCTGAAAAATACCGTGCTGGCAAGTGGTGCACTGGCCAAAGGAAAATTTGCCCGCAATATTTTTAATGGCGTGGAGGGTAATCAGGGACCATACCGGTTACAAGGTGCTTCAAACGAATTGTTTTTTGTAGTACTTGCCGGTACCGAACGGGTATGGATTGACGGCAGGCAATTGCAGCGCGGTGAAGACCAGGATTACGTAATTAATTACAATACTGCCGAAATAAGTTTTACGCCCAAGCAACTCATTAATAAAGATGCCCGCATACAAGTAGAATTTGAATATGCCGATCGTAATTATCTCAACAGTTTGATTTATCTGGAAGATGAAATACAACTAGCGGATAAGCTGAAATTTTCCATGGCCTACTACGCCAATACCGACGCCAGAAACTCGCCCATCAATCAGGAGTTAAATCCAATGGAGAAACAGTTTTTATCGGAAATTGGCGATAGCATACAAAATGCTTTCTACCCATTTTTTGTGCAGGATAGTTTTGATGCCGCAAAAATTCAGTATGCTCAAATTGATACCGCTGTCAATGCTTTTAATTATACTGTCTTCCGCTATCAGACTTCACCTGTTGTAGCGGTATACACGCTTCAGTTTGTGTTTGTTGGCGATGGCAAAGGAAATTACCTACCCGCATTCAATGGGGCAAACGGCAAAGTGTATCAGTGGGTGGCGCCGCAAAATGGTGTGCCGCAGGGTAGCTACGAACCTGCTCGTTTTCTGGTAACGCCTAAACGCCGCTCTATGCTTACCATCGGCAGCGAATGGGCCGTTACCCGGCATACCCAGATAAAAGCTTCGGCCGGTTTTAGTGCTAACGATCTAAACCTGTTTTCGGCAAAAGATAAAAACAACGATAAAGGGCAGGGGTATAGGATTGATGTAGATGATAAACGCAATTTGCAGCTAGCGGGTAAGAATCTGGCCTGGCAAAGCATGGCCGGTTACGAATTTGTAGGAAAAGATTTTACGCCGTTGGAGCGACTAAGGGCTGTGGAATTTTTGCGCGATTGGGGATTGCCTTTTGATGCACTTGCTGCAAATGAAAAAATTGTGCGGGTACAAACCGGCCTTACGGATACAAAGGGAAATTTACTATCGTATGGGTTTGATTCTTATTTGCGCGGCGAGGCCTATAATGGTATGCGGCATCGGCTCAATTTTAACCAGCAATGGCTGGGATGGCAATGGCGAAGCGTTTTTCAGGTTACTAACTTTAATGACGGTGCGCGATCCGGCAGGTTTTTGCGACCCGGAGCCGGAATAGATAAAACCCTCAAAAATTTAGCTGATATAAGCGTTGGTGCACAATACCAATTGGAACACAATAGCATTGTGGACGACCGCTCCGGCATTATTGCTCCCGGTTCGTTTTCATTTCACGATTGGCGGGCCTATATAAAAGGAAAAGAAGGGAGCAAAAACCGCTGGTCTTTCGATTGGTTTTCGCGCAGCAACCGAGCGGCAATTGGTACCGAATGGGTGCCGCAGGATGTACAAAATACTTTTAGTGTTAATACAGAGTTGGCCAAAAGCAAAGTACACTTCTTCCGGCTACAGGCGTCGTACCGAAACTTAAAAGTAAAAACGCAGGGTATCAATAATTTAGAAGATGAACAAACCCTGTTGGGCAGAGCCGAGTATATGCTCACGCTGATGAAAGGTGCATTGCGTGCAGGGTTGTTTTATGAAATTGGCGCAGGGCAGGAGCAACAGCGCGACTTTAGTTATGTAGAAGTACAGGCAGGTCGTGGTGAGTTTGCATGGATAGATTATAACAACGATGGCATTGCACAGCTCAATGAGTTTGAACTCGCAATTTTTCCAGATCAGGCAAAATACATTCGCATTTTTACACCAACTAATCGTTTTGTAAAAGCCACTTATAATACTTTAAACTACAATCTTTCTTTTAATCCGCGTGCTGTATGGGCGCGTGAAAAAAAGGGATTCAAATCCTTCGCGGCGCGGTTCAATTTTCAGTCTTCGCTGCAAACCAATCGGAAGCAGCTTAATGATGGGGGATTTCAATTCAATCCGTTTGCGGGCAACCTTACTGATACCTCGCTTATTTCGGCCTTTACCAATGTTGCCAATAATATCTCCTTTAATAGATTTAGCACCAAATGGGGCGTAGATGTTACGCAGGTGCGCAATGCGTCAAAAGCCATTCTTACTTATGGGTTCGAAACCAGAATAAATGAAAATTTCCGGGTAAAAATCCGAAAGAATTTTGGAAACAGTATTACCACTTCTATTACGGGCAGATATGGTAATCAGCGATTGGTAACACCCAATCCCAAATTTGAAAATCGTAATTACGATATTGATATTAAAGGTATTAATCCGGCGCTGACTTTTACCAATGGCTCAGTGTTCAGGATTGAATTTAATTATAACTATACGGATAAAAACGGCCAGGCAGGCATAGAATTTCCTTCGGCAAGGATACAAAGCGCAGAAACCGAGATGAAGTGGAATGTTTTGCAAAAAAGTGTCATCACAGCCAAACTTAATTATACTGCTATTCAATATGAGGGCCCTGTAAATACTACAGTTTCCTACATCATGCTTGAGGCTTTGCAACCAGGCAAAAACCTGTTGTGGAATGCAGAAATTACGCGAAGAATTGGGGGCAATTTTGAGTTAAGTATGCAATATGAGGGCCGACAATCGGGGGATACAAAGATGGTGCATATCGGAAGGGCGGCTATAAGAGCCATACTCTAAAAATAAGCCCCCCGAAGAATCGGGGGGCGTGTATCAATCAATCAAAACATCAGCTTGTTTATCATACGGATTAGCTAAACAATCCGCCTTTCTTCAACGTGGTGGTAGTTTCACCAATCTTATATCCGTTATGAAATACTTCAATCTTGTAGTTGCCGGTTTTAAAATCAGTTGAATTTTTCCAATCAAAACTTACTGGCACTTTACGACTGTTATCATAATTAACCACCACTTTGTTGGTGTAAAAATACTGTCCGTTTTCGCGGGTGTCAAAGGAACCGCTGCCGTTTGACGCGTCCACAACTGGCTTACCGTCGGGCCCGGTTACCGCAATATACAATTGCTTTTGGCCAGGACTTGCCACGCGGTTTTCATTCAGCTGAAATGAAATACGCATTTTATCGACACGTTTTGCAGTCGCTGTTTCTACTTCTTTTCCGCTTCCTTTCACTTTAATGGGACTCATATTAATGTTGCTGGCAGTCAATGTACTACCTATATCTACTGTCTCTTCATATACTCGCTTAATGCTATCGCGTGTGGAAGCTGTGCTAACAAGGTTCTTTTCAACCTGTGCTTTCTGTTCTGTCAGTTGTGTATTGGAACTCACCAAAACCTGATTTTCCTGATTCAGACGATCTACATCGGCAGCAAGGCCTTCGATGCGACCATTTAGATCTTTAATCATGGTACGGGCTTTTGCCAAATCGCGGGCAGTAGCATTTTTATTACTTAAAATGCTGGCGATTTCACGCTTCATTTTGCTTATATCTGCATTCTGATTGGAGAGGCTGTCAGTCAGATTTTGGTTTTCGCCCATAAGCGAATCCAAGCGGGAAAGAGACAGACTGTACTCTGCCTGAATTTCATCGCGCTCAGAAGTAACCATAGTATTTTGTGCGGTTAAGCCATCAATTTTTTCACTGGTTTGGCTCTTATCGTAAATAATATATCCCCAGGTAAGCAATAAGGCACCCACCAGGATACCGTAAATAAGGTTTCTGTTATCCTTCTGCGGCGTAGGGCTATTTGTGAATTCTGTACTCATAAAATCTGTTTTTATTTTTGTTGGATTTGTTTTTTTGGAAGTGGGTCAAACACCGTGCCAGAGTTTCTGCATGCCATTGTTAAAAACTTTTAAATCCCATCAATTACCGAATACTTTGTTTTGCTCTATGGCAATCGAAGGCATTATTAAAGACTGGAAAAAGGGACAATTCAAGCCTGTGTACTGGCTTGAAGGGGATGAGCCTTTTTTTATAGATCAGGTGATGCACTATGCTGAAAAGGAAATCTTAAAAGAAGATGAAAAGGGCTTTAACCTTTCTGTTTTTTACGGGAAAGATGCCGATTGGGCCACTGTAGTAAATACCTGCCGCAAGTATCCTATGAACGCTGAACGCCAGGTGGTATTGTTGAAAGAGGCGCAGCACATGCGCGAAATTGACAAGTTGGAAGGTTATGTGGAAAAGCCTTCTAAAAGCACCGTATTGCTGGTGGGGTATAAAGAGAAAAAGCTGGATGGCCGAAAATCATTTGCCAAAAAAATCAAGCAGCATGGCGGTGAAATTGTAACAACGCGAAAGATGTTTGATGATCATCTGCCGCAATGGGTGGCCGGTCATGCACAAACCATGGGGCTAAGTTTTGCCGGGCGAAGTGCAGATTTACTGGTGGAGCATATTGGTAACGATCTTAGCCGCATACACAATGAGATTGAGAAAATTATTCCCAATCTTGGCGACAGAAAGACGATTACAGATGATGATATTGAGCGCTTTGTAGGTATAAGCAAAGAGTACAACCTGTTTGAATTGCAGCATGCATTAACGCAACGCAACCTTACCCGATGTCTTCAGATTATTCAGTATTTCGATGCCAACCCCAAGGCGGCGCCGGTGCAGCAACTTATGCCCGCGCTGTATTCATTTTTTAGTAAGGCGTATTTGGTTTTTGGCCTGTCTACTAATAATGAATATGAAATGGCTAAGCAGTTAGGCTACGAGAAAATGAGCCCTTATGTACGCGACATTATTACTTGCGCCAAAAACTACAGGCAAAAAGGGGTAGAGCATGCCATTCTACTTATGCATGAGTACAATCTCAAAAGCCTCGGCATACATTCCGTCAGCCTCGACGAAGGAGCTTTGCTTAAAGAAATGATTGTGAAAATGATCAGTTCGGTGTAATGTAAATGAAGCCACTACGAGAGTTTGGCCAAAATACCCCTGCTCATTACTTCGTCTGTTTTTAGTTGATGCTTTAAAGCATCAAGCCCCGGAAACTTTTGCTCATGGCGCATCCATTCGTGTACCTGTACCGTAATGATCTGATTGTAAATATCGCCACTGAAATCGAATATGTGCGCTTCTATAGTGAGTTGTGTATCGGCAATAGTTGGCCTGTTACCAATATTCATCATGCCATGGCGTGGTTTATTTTCGCCCTCCAAATGCAGAGCAACAGCATACACGCCATTATGTGGTATTAGCTTTTCCGTTTCGGTTACATTAATATTGGCAGTAGGGTATCCAATGGTTCTACCCATTTTATTGCCCGATACAATTTCTCCCGAAAAAAAATAGGTATACCCTAAAAGCAGGTTTGCGTTATGCATATCGCCGTTTAAGATGGATTTGCGTATTTGGGTGGAACTAATGGCGTTATTAGCAATTACCGCTTCAGGTATTTCCACCAATTGGTAGCTATATTTCGCCTGCATTAATTCAAGCAATTGAAAATTGCCGGTGCGGTTTTTGCCAAATCGGTGGTCGTAGCCAATTACAATGGCGTGAGGATTAAATTTTGCCACCAGAAAATCACCGATATAGGATTCAGCAGATTGTGAAGCGAAATCGGCCGTAAAGGGAATAATCACTACATGATCAATGCCGGCAGAAGCCAATAGCGCAATTCTCTCGTCGAGCGTATTGATGAGTTTGATTAAGGAATTTTGGTTGGCCAGCACCATGCGCGGGTGTGGATGAAAAGTAATAAGCACTGATTCGCCGCCAATAGCCATCGCTTTTTGAACCACCTCGGATAGTATTTGGCGGTGGCCGGTATGTACACCATCAAAAGTGCCAATAGTGATTACGGCCTTTTGAAATTCTGGCAAATTATCTGTGTCGTAATGAACCTGCATGGCTGCGAAATTGCATTATTTGCTGATTTATTCCTTGTATGTTAAGTTGTTCATTATTCGTGGGCAATGTAGCCGGTATCATTTTTATACTTTCCCATGCACCAATTACATTTGCCCGAATAGCTTAGCGGGTGTATCCCTCGGGTTTAAGCAGCATAGCATGACAAATGAAGATTCACTTTATGCCAAAAGAGGCGTTTCGGCCCAGAAAGAAGAGGTGCATGCAGCTACGGCAAACCTGGATCAGGGTTTGTTTTCCAAAGCATTTTGCAAAATTTACCCAGACTATTTAGCGGGCGAAAGCGATTGGGTAAATGTGATGCATGCCGATGGTGCAGGGACCAAGAGCATTTTGGCCTATCTCTATTGGCGCCAAACCGGTGACCTGAGTGTTTGGAAAGGGATTGCACAAGATGCTATAGTAATGAATCTTGACGACCTGCTTTGTGCCGGTATTCACGACAACATTGTATTTAACAGTACAATTGATCGCAATAAGTCTCGAATTCCCGGTGAAGTGATCAAGTCGGTTATTGAAGGTTCCGATGAACTTTTTGAAACCCTGCGATCCTTTGGCATCAATATCCGCTATTTAGGAGGTGAAACGGCTGATGTGGGCGACGTTGTTCGCACCATTGCTGTAAACGGCACCATGGCAGCAAGATGGCCGTCCAAAAAAATTGTAACTAATGAGAAGATAGCTGCCGGCGATGTAATTGTTGGTTTAGCCAGCAGCGGGCAGGCTGTATATGAATCGGCACATAATAGTGGTATAGGCAGCAATGGATTAACGAGTGCCCGCCACGATGTGCTGAGCAATTTTTATGCAAGTTTTTTTCCGGAATCCTTTGAGCCGTCACTAGATCCGAAAGTGGTATACATCGGTAAGCACCAAATGACTGATGTAATCATTGATGAAGCGCATAACATTGGTCAGTTACTGCTAAGTCCTACCCGTACTTATGCCCCGCTTATGAAGAAATTGCTTTCCAATCATTTTGACAATATACATGGGCTGGTGCATTGCAGCGGCGGTGGCCAGACAAAGTGCATGAAGTTTGTGCCGGAAAATGTTGCTATTGTAAAAGATAACCTTTTTGATATTCCTTACGTTTTCCAACTTATACAGTCTTGCAGCGGTGCAAGTGATAAAGAAATGTATCAGGTATTTAACATGGGATGCCGGCTGGAAATTTATTGCAATGCTGCAGATGCCCCTCTTTTTATTGAAGAGGCGAAAGCGTTGGGTATTGGTGCTCAGGTTATCGGTAGGGTAGAGTATTCACCACAAAAAAATCTTACCATTACAACACCTGATAAGCGTAATATTCTCTATACCTGAAAACGAATCAAGATGGAAAGGGGAATTCATTCAAACCATTAAATCTTTTAAAAAAGGCTATGAGCGAAACAGTTGTAAGCATAACTAATGCAAATATTTATCAGGGACAGAGCCTTGTGCTTGGCGATGTGAATGTAAAAGTCTCGAAAGGTGAGTTTGTATATCTGGTTGGAAAAACAGGTACCGGAAAATCGTCGTTGCTAAAAACGCTGTATGGCGAGTTGCCGTTGTCCGAGGGCGAAGCTACTGTGGTGGGGCACAAAATTCAAGGCATTACCTGGAAAGAAATTCCCTTTTTGCGCCGTGACCTGGGTGTTGTATTTCAGGATTTTCAATTGCTCACGGACCGTAATGTGATCGAGAATCTTCGGTTTGTGCTCATGGCCACCGGATGGAAGGACAAAGCAATGATGGACGCCAAAATAGAAGACGTGTTAGACAAGGTTGGCTTAAAAAGCAAAGGCTTCAAAATGCCATTTGAAATAAGTGGTGGCGAGCAGCAACGTGTAGAAATTGCCAGAGCTATGCTTAATTCACCCAAGTTGATTTTAGCCGACGAGCCTACCGGTAATCTTGATCCGGAAACAAGTGATGAGATTATGCAACTACTCTTTAGTATTGTAAAGGAGTATGGTAGCACGATAATTATGGCTACGCACGACTATATTGTTATTAATAAATTTCCGGCCCGTATACTAAGGACGGAAGGCGGTAAAGTATACGACAGCGCCCGTCAGGAAATACGGTAGATCGGTGTAATGGCTTAAGAGAGTAGAAAAAGATATAAGAACAAAAAAAAATGCAGGTTTTAAGCCTGCATTTTTTGTATTAATAGTTGATATAATTATCGCTTTGAACGACGCCCTGTACTTCCTTCGGTTGGTTGGGCAGGAGTTGATTTCTCCTCTTTTTCTTTTTTCGGAAGGTATATCTGCAACTTTAAATTAAGCAACAGATAGCCGTCATTTCTCTCCGGGTTGCCACGCAATCCTTTTCCGGTAGGATCTGAAGGTTGCGTACCAATTTCAGGCCTGCGGTCAGAAAGCGTTCTTGAAAGATCAGAACTAAGTGTTGACGGCTCAGGGTAGCGGTAACGGCTCACATCATCAAGCCTATCAGTGAATGTATAACGATAACCTGCCTCAGCCATTATGTTAATACTGTTGCTTACCATAAATCTAAAACCTATACCACCGGGAATTACGGGCTGGATACCGCTGTACTTGATACCTTCTGTACGCAAAGGACGAAGCTTTACCTTGTCACCCAGATAGGTAGTGGTAGGGTTGTTCGACATTAACCCAAAACCCAGAAATGCATATGGATACACGGTGCGCTTTTTATTGTATCCGTCAAATCGATCGAACACAAGTGTGGAAGCAGTTACGGTCCATTCAAAAGAGCTGCTTTTGAAGTTTAGATTGCGCTGCCATCTTGAATCGTTGGCATTAATATCACTTCCCTCAAGGGTAAACCAACCAAGAGAAGATCGAAGTGACCAACGCTTGCCCAGGTTATATTCGGCTTCAACGTTCACGCTTGGCCCAAGAATGCCTAAAGAACCAGGGTTTACAAAATCGCCGTAGTAGTTTGCGGTACCAACACCAATGTTAAGTTTCCATGGTTTGTCGATGTCAGGGGTAATATTTTCGTCCTGACCCCATACAAAGGGCTGCATAGCGATAATTACGAGTGTGGTTAAAATACTGTGTTTGAACATATTGCGTTTTGAGTTCGTCAGAAAATCTGGGCAAATATATCAGAATTGTTAAGGTACACCCAAGGAATGTTGCATCCATTTTTGAATTTAGAACAAAACTAACCAATTCGTTACATATTAAAAATTATCTACATATTGGTGAAATTTGCAAAAAGCCACATGAATAATGTCCAAAAGCGCTTCCAAAAATACCAAATGGATTGAAAAGATAAAGAAGCTATTACTGCCATGCCAGGCTCTTGCCGGGTATTGTTGGTTCATTTTCCCAAATCCAATTTATCATTTGCTTTGCATTGCGCTTGTTGGAGAATTGCTTACCAAGGGCAGTTGCCCTTTGATCAAAAGCCTGTTTTGAAAAATCTGTTTCAAAGCATCGACTAACTGCCTTCATCATATCTGCAGTTGTATTGGCTATTTCGCAGCATTCCTCGAGGTTGGAGCCATTTACCCCTGCCTTATTTACAACACAATGCTTGCCCTTGAAAAGCGCCTGCAGCAGCTTCAATTTGATACCTGTGCAGTTGAACGAAGGCAAAATATTGACCTGCGCTTTCCTGATAAGTTCTTCCATTTCAGCTTCTTCTGGATTTGCTACCAAACAGGTGTGCATGCGTTTGTGCGCCTGATACTCCAGGTTACCTGAGGGGTTTTTGCCGGCTATTACAAAAGGGATTTCTAACTTATTAAAAATATTAT
>JAHEMO010000090.1 GCA_024643625.1 Chitinophagaceae bacterium | reverse complement strand
ACAAGGATTCTTCTGATTTTTTTCATAGCAATTAGTTGATTGGTGACAAATAAATTGGAACAAGCAAACGGACATGGTAGGAAGATGGATTGGGGTGCATGTACCTCCACCATTTAAGCAGGAAAGCCTTCATCATAAGCATCAGTTGATTTGATTTAAAGAAAATTCTATAACAAATTTGGGAATCTCCTGCGATAAACAAAATTTTTTTCCATACTTTCTTAATTATTAAATATTTTTATCATCATATGGATGGGATTGCTAATTTTGTTCGTCTAACATAATATCTCGCTATCATATTTCATCATAATGACGCCAAAAGCAACCGTTTTATCACTTTTTGACAACGAAAACCTGTCTGGCGTAGCCTACAAGGACAAGGTAAGGCGCCGAAAAATCATCGGCCACCTGAGTAATAATGGCGAAAGCACCATTAATGAAATTTCTGATTTACTCAATATTTCGGTACCAAAATCCACCGAATTGTTGCTTGAATTAGAAGAAGAGGGCTATATAACCGAGTCGGGGAAGCGTTCTGAGGGGCCTGGAAGGAAGGCCGCTATGTACCGTCTTTCGGGTAATAGCTGCTATTTTTTGGGGCTGGAGATCAAAAAATACAGGATTAATATTGGTTTGCTTGGCTTTGATAAACAGATGGTCAGGGTAAAACGCGATATTTCCTTTCTATACCAGGAATCCAATGAATCGTTGGAGAAAATTGTGCAGGAATTGGAAATATTTCTCAACGAAATGGAAATTCCCAGGGAGAAAATTCTGGGACTCGGTGTAAGTATTTCCGGTAGGGTAAATGTAAAAACTGGTCGCATACTTACAATTTATCATTTTGGCGACGCTCCTGTAAAGGAAACACTTGAAGAGGCGCTCAAGATTCCCGTTTACATAGATAATGATTCAAGGGCGCTTGCCTACGGAGAATTTAATTTTGGCCGTCGCGAAAAAGAAGAAGAGGTACTGATACTGAACATGGACTATGGCATTGCCCTTGGCATTTTTTCACATGGCAATCCGTTGTTTGGCATTTCCGGCTATGCCGGCGAGTTGGGGCATATTCCGTTGTTTGACAACGAGAAGATTTGTTTCTGTGGCAAAAAAGGCTGTCTGGAAACTGAAGCCTCCGGACGAACGCTGATAGATAATATTGTGGAAGAAATGGACAAAGGAGCAAACAGCATTTTGGCACCTGTGCTTAAAAAGAAGGGCTTTTTAGAACTTGAAGATGTTATTGATGCCATTAACAAAGGCGATAATCTGGCTTTTGAAAAACTTCGGGGCATAGCCGATCATTTGGGTCGTGGCCTCGCCGTTACCATTAATCTGCTTAACCCTGAATTGATAATTTTAAGCGGAACGCTTAGCCGTGTGGGCGAATTGTTGCTGCTGCCGGTAAAAACTTCACTTATTCAGCATTCCCTTTCGCTGGTAAATGCTGATACCAAAGTGGTAGTAAGCACTATTGGCGAAGATGCCGGCTTGCTGGGATGCTGCCTCCTGGTACGCGATAAAATGCTGTCGCTGGTGTAGCGCAATTAGTAAAATCCAAAAAATCGTACTTCAACCATAATCCACCTTAAGGTGGATTTTTATTTACCTACCTGTTGCGCTGTCATCCCCTATTTTTGCGGCCATCCACTTTACAGCAATTAGCATTATCAAATGAGTCATTCTTCTGTACCGGCCACCCTGCTGCTTGCGGACGGCCATCATTTTCATGGGTTTGCTTTTGGACAAATTGGTACCACTGCCGGCGAAATTTGTTTTAATACCGGCATGACAGGCTATCAGGAAGTGTTTACCGATCCCAGCTATTATGGTCAGGTACTAATTATGAACAATGTGCATGTAGGAAACTACGGTGTACTGGATGAAGATGTTGAGAGCGATTCCATTAAAATTCGTGGTTTGATAGGGCGAAATCTTGAAGAAAGATACAGCCGCATGCCTGCAGTAAAAACGCTGCACGAATACCTGACCGAGCAGAACATTGTGGGCATTGAAGACATTGACACCAGGGCTCTTGTGGCACATATTCGTACGCATGGTGCTATGAACTGTATTATCAGCAGCGATGGCAAACCTCTGGAACAGTTACGCAGCGAATTAGCTGCTGTACCGCATATGGGCGGCCTGGAACTGGCCAGCCACGTTACCACCCAATCACCTTATGAAGTAAAAGCAGAGGGTGCATCGAAAAAAGTAGCCGTGCTGGATTTTGGCATCAAGCAAAATATTTTGAAAAACATGGCCGACCGTGGCCTGCATTGCAAAGTTTTTCCCGCCAAAACAACGGCAGCCGAGCTTGACAGTTTTGCCCCCGATGGTTATTTTATCAGCAATGGCCCCGGCGACCCTTCTGCTATGCCCTATGCTATTGAAACCATTAAAGCACTAACGGAAAGAAACAAACCCATATTTGGTATTTGTCTTGGTCATCAATTGCTGGCCCTGGCACACAATATTCCTACGTTTAAAATGCACCACGGCCACCGCGGCCTTAATCATCCGGTAAAAAATCTGGTGACTGGAAGGAGTGAAATAACCACGCAAAATCACGGGTTTGGCGTGGACCCGAAAGCCATTGCCGCAGCCACCCATATTGAAGTGACGCATGTGAACCTCAACGATGATAGCATTGAAGGCATTCGCATAAAAGGAAAACCATTCTTTAGTGTGCAATACCACCCCGAAGCCACACCCGGCCCACATGATAGCCGATATCTATTCGACGAATTTGCGGCGCTGTTATAATTGAAAATTTGCCCATCATGAATATTGGCATTATAAATGGTCCTAACCTCAATTTGCTGGGTAAGCGTGAGCCGGCCGTGTACGGTTCCGAAAGCTTCGAAGATTATCTGGAGCAGCTCACAAGGCTTTTTCCCGCCATTCAGTTCACCTATGTGCAGTCGAATATTGAAGGGGAATTGATTAATTATCTGCATGCCATGAGCGGCACTTGCAACGGCATTATTCTCAATCCCGGAGGGTACACACACACTTCGGTGGCACTGGGCGATGCCATAGCCGCTATTAACACGCCGGTTGTTGAAGTACATATCAGTAATACTGCTGCACGAGAAAATTTCAGACATATTAGCCATGTAAGTGCTAAGGCTAAAGGCACCATAGTTGGGCTTGGCTTAAAGGGCTACGAGTTGGCAGTAATCTGGCTTGCATCGCAGGTATAAGAGTAAGGGCATTATTTCATCCAGGCACCTACCAATTCTCCGTTTTCAATTTCCACCTCAATATATTCCTCAATGGTGGTAGCAAGCGAAATGCCAATGTAATCGGGCTGTACGGGATATTTTTTGTGCGATCGGTTTACCAAAACAAGGCATTGCAGGGTTTGCGGAAGATGATGCAAAAAAGGTTTCAGCACATAGGTTTGCGTTTTGCCGCTATTGGATACATCGTCAGTAATAATAAGTACAGCGTCCTCCCAGGCCGGTTCCGCAGATAGCCGGATATCCCGCGGCTGCCTCTTGTTATCAATAGTGATATCAAGGGTTTCAATTTCGGCAGTTATGTATTGGGCTAAATGCTTCTGTAAAATAGCATTCATAATAGGCCCTGCCGGTGCAATGCCCGCTAATATAATTTTCCGCGTATCCAGATTTCGCTCCGCAATTTCCAGTGCCATACGGCGCAATTTCAGCGCGATGCCTTCTTTATCGAGAATGTATTTTTTACTCACAACTTATAAAATTCTTCGGGGTCAAATTAAGCAATAAACCCATTCATGCCCTGCTATCATTACTTTAGCTGCCATACTAAATGCCGGGTTATGGATTTAATAGCTCAAATAGCTTTTGTTGTTATGCTTGGGGCGGCTTCCTTGCTGTTTGCCCGCAATATCAACCGCATTCGCAAAGTAATATTATTGGGTAAAGATGACGGCATACATCCCGATAAAAATAAAGCATGGCAAAATGTAATGCTGCTGGCGCTAGGTCAAAAGAAAATGTTTGCCAACATTCCGGTAGCTATCATGCACTTTATAATTTATGCGGGCTTCATCATCATTAATATCGAAGTACTCGAAATAGTACTCGATGGTATTTTGGGTACTCACCGCCTGTTTGCAGCACCCCTTGGCGGTTTTTACAACTGGCTTATCAATGCGTTTGAATGGCTCGCATTAGGAGTGCTGCTAGTATGCGTAATATTTTTAGTACGAAGAAATATCATGAAGATCAGGCGCTTCATCAGCCGCGATTTGGATGGCTGGCCAAGATCAGATGCCAACTATATTCTGATTGCTGAGATTATTCTCATGAGTCTTTTCCTGCTAATGAATGCCAGCGAAAATCTATTGGCGCAGCGCGGTGTCGGTCACTATGCGGAGCACCCCGCCGGACCTTTTGTTATTAGTGGTTCGCTCAGCACCCTGCTGTCCGGATTATCTACTACCACCTTGTTGGTTATTGAGCGGACAAGCTGGTGGGTGCATATCGCAGGTATACTTGCTTTTTTAAACTATCTCCCCTACTCCAAACATTTGCATATACTGTTTGCTTTTCCCAATGCCTATTATGCCCGCACCAATAATTATGGCGAACTAAGCAATATGCCCGCCATACAAAAAGAAGTAGTGTTGGCAATGGGTGGCGACATTACAGCAAACCCTGTGCTGTCCTCGCTTCCCGAAGCACCACCAGACCATTTTGGTGCAAAGGATATTACGGATCTTGGATGGAAAAATTTGCTGGATGCCTATAGCTGCACAGAATGTGGCCGATGCAGTACTGCATGCCCCGCCAACAGTACCGGCAAATTACTGAGTCCACGTACCATTATGATGAAAACCCGCGATCGTGCTGAAACAGTGAGCCGCCAATTGCAGGAAACCGGCAGTTGGAACGGCGATAGCAAAGCCCTGCTACACGATTATATTACTGAAGAAGAATTACGCGCCTGTACCACTTGCAATGCTTGCGTAGAAGCCTGTCCGGTTAGCATTAATCCTTTGGACATAATTGTGCAACTGCGCAGGCATTTGATATTGGACGAAAGCAAAAGCCCGGCGGCATGGAACAGCATGTTCAGCAATATTGAAAACAATTTTGCACCCTGGAAATTTTCGCCCGACGAAAGAGAAACCTGGATTAATGGATAAGCAACTACACAAATTATGTTTTGCATGGCAATGCATAGCCTTATTGTTTATGAGCTGCACCTGTTCAGCCTCATTGTTTGCACAGCAAAAAACAAATAGCCCAACAGATGCACTGGCCCAACAAATAAGGGTATGGTACAACAACGGGCAGATGGATAGTATTTACCATCGCTTTGCCCCTAAAATGCAGCAGGCCATTTCACGCGAAGCGCTAATGCAGGCTTACGACAAACAATTGAAACCCATGGGTACCATTGTGGGTTTTGGTTTTGATGAAGTTACCAATAATGTTACACGTTATAAAATAACAACCAGTAGTGGTGTGCTGCTGCAAATGCTGCTTGCATTGGACAGCAATCAGGCCATCACTACATTTGCCTTTCAACCCTATCAGCAGAAACCCGAAAAAGAAAGAACAAATATTTACACGGACAATGCTCTGGTTAGCGCCATGGATAGCATGGTGCATACATATGCGATGGATTATTTAAAAAATCGTTTCACGCCGGGCATGAGTATTGGCATTTTATCGGGAAGTAAATCATACTACTATAATTATGGCATCAGCAACTCTGCCACGGAGCAGCATCCAACCCGGCATACACAATATGAAATTGGCTCCATAACCAAAACAATGGTCGCTTTTGTTTTGGCCGATGCATTTGCTACAGGCAAACTACAATACCAGGAAAGTATATACAAGTATCTGCCCGATAGTGTGCAAACCAACAAAGCACTCGCAAACATTAAGTGGATTCACCTTAGCAACCATACCAGCGGTTTGCCAAGGTTACCCGACAATTTGCTCAAAGGCTCTCAAAATTTCAATGATACATATGCTTATTATACCGTGCCGGTATTATTTGCGGCATTGAAGCAAATTAAGCTGGACAGCGAGCCCGGCACCACTTATTCCTACAGCAATCTTGCGGTTGGTTTATTGGGTACGCTTCTCGAAAATTTGTATGGTGAATCTTTGCCGGCATTATTTCAGCGGATGATTTTCAATCCTGCACAAATGCACGATAGCTATGTAGCCATTACCGGAAATGCAACGGATACCACGCTGTTGGCAACGCCGCACAATGCAGCAGGAAAGCGAACGGTGTACTGGCATTTTAAAGCCCTGGCAGGCGCAGGCGCAGTAGTGAGCAGCACCCATGATATGCTACAATACTTGGCCAGGCTAACGCTGCGCCCGTTACAAAAAGGGAAACCCGATCCGCGATGGCAGTACATAGATAGTATTACTTATAGTGGAACCGAGCGGGTAAGCCTGGCCTGGCATTTTAACGCGGCAGATGCAAAATTTAAAACCATGGAACATAGCGGCGGCACCGGTGGTTTCAGAACACACGCCGTAATTTGCCAGGGTATAAAATCGAGTGTTTTTGTCGCCATCAATGCTTCTGAAGACCCAGGAGCTACGCTGGTTGGCGGTCAATTAATGCAATATTTAATAAGGCAAAACATAAGTAACAACAAACCATGAAAGTAGCATTGATAGGCTATGGCAAAATGGGTAGAACCATAGAACGCATCGCCACCTCAAGAGGGCACGAGATCATATTACGTGTGGGTATCGAGAACCTTGAAGACTTCACTGCGGAGCAGGTAACAGCTGCCGATGTAGCTATTGAATTTACAGGGCCTGAAAGTGCCTATAGCAACCTGCAATTTTTGTTGATTAACAAAGTACCTACAGTTTGTGGCAGCACTGGATGGTTACAGCATTTGAATGAAATAACCAGTTTATGTGCCAAGCAGGATGCTGCTTTTTTATACGCCAGTAATTTTAGCCTGGGTGTAAATATTTTCATGGAGATAAATAAGCGCCTTGCCCAACTACTAGCCCCCTACCCTCAATATGATGTAGCAATGGAGGAAGTGCACCATACAGCAAAACTTGATGCACCAAGTGGCACAGCCATAACACTTGCAGAACAAATTTTGGCGCAGCTTAGCAGCAAGCAAGGCTGGGTGAATGAACCTACCGAGGATAAATCAGCCTTGTACATCAGAAGCCTTCGGCAAGATCCTGCTCCCGGTACGCATACGGTGACATGGACATCGGATATTGATGACATAGCCATTACTCATACAGCCCATAGCCGCGATGGCTTTGCACTTGGCGCAGTGCTAGCAGCCGAATTCATCCACGGTAAAAAAGGAATTTTTACAATGAAAGATGTGTTGGGTATTGCGTAAATCCTTTCGTTTTATGCGAATCTGTACAATACAGCTAAAATAATTGTCATTAGTACAATTAATAATGCGGTCTGCCCTTACCTTGCCATTGCTAACGATTAGCAAGGCTAATGAACAAGTATACCCGGCAAACAAGAATGTTGGTAGCAGTGGACTGCATTGTGTTTGGTTTTGATGCCAATGCGCTGCGCATTCTATTGGTGCAAAGAGCGCTTGAGCCAGAAAAGGGCAAGTGGAGTTTGATGGGCGGATTTGTGCAGCCCGATGAAGGTCTTGATGCTGCTGCCAGCCGTGTGCTTAACCAACTTACCGGTTTGGAAAATGTGTACATGGAGCAATTGAAAACCTTTGGCGATCCTGGCAGGGACCCCATTGAGCGCACTCTCTCTGTATCCTATTATGCATTGCTTGATTTAAACCGGTTTACACCACAGCTTTCGGATGAATATCATGCTGAATGGTTTGCATTGAAAAAAATGCCAGCCCTCATTTTTGACCACAGCGAAATGGTGGCGCAGGCCAGGCATATGTTGCGGTATAAGGCAAGCATGCACCCGCTGTTTTTTGAATTGCTGCCCCCACGCTTTACCATGCCGCAATTGCAGGCGTTGTTTGAAGAAGTGTATGAAACCAATTTCGACAAGGGCAATTTTAGCCGTAAAATGCTGTCCACCAACCTCATCACAAAACTTGATGACAAGGACAAATCAGGTTCAAAAAAAGGAGCCTATTTCTACAAACTAAATCGTCAGACCTACAAGAAGAATTTCAGGAAAGTGCTGCATTTTATTCCTAACCCCAATCACTTGATTTAAACTACAATCATTTTATGTCAGGGAAAAGAGATTATGTAATTGGACTTGATTATGGTACCGATAGTGTTCGGGCAGTTTTGGTGGACACACAGAATGGCGCGGAGATAGCGGCATCCGTACATTATTACAAACGTTGGAAACAACAAGCCTTTTGCAACCCTGCAAAAAGTATTTTTAGACAGCATCCGCTGGATTATACAGAAGGGCTTGAAGCCACTATTACTGCTGTATTGCAAAAGGCCGGCAAAGAGGCTGCAGCATGCATACGTGGTATTTCAGTAGATACCACTGGCAGCACTCCGGTTGCAGTAGACAGAACCGGTACGCCACTTGCGCTTACTGCGGCATTTGAGCATAATCCCAATGCCATGTTTGTGCTGTGGAAAGACCATAGCGCTGTGCATGAAGCAGAAGAAATAAATGCACACGCCCCATCTTTCGGTACAAACTACCTGCAATACGTTGGCGGCATTTATTCGTCGGAATGGTTTTGGGCCAAGCTCCTGCATATTTTACGTCAAGACGAAGCCGTTAAAGACGCTATGTATACCTGGGTGGAGCATTGCGACTGGATACCTTTTTTATTAACCGGTGGTACCGATGCAAACAACATCATGCGAAGCGTTTGTGCTGCAGGCCATAAAGGTTTATGGTCGGCATCATTTGGCGGATATCCCCCAAACGATTTTTTCGCAAGCCTCGATCCGTTGCTTGACGGCATGGTGAATCGTCTTGGCAAACAAACCTATACAGCAGATAAAGCCGTTGGAAAGCTATCTGCCGAGTGGGCAAACAAACTTGGCCTTTCTACTGATGTGGTTATTGGCGTTGGCGCTTTTGATGCCCATATGGGGGCAGTAGGCGGCGAAGTAGAGCCCTATTTCTTGAGTAAGGTAATGGGTACTTCTACCTGCGATATGATGGTAGCACCAACACACGAAGTAGAAAATACATTGGTGCGTGGCATTTGCGGTCAGGTGGATGGCTCTATTCTTCCCGATATGATTGGGCTTGAAGCGGGGCAATCTGCCTTTGGGGATATTTATGCATGGTTTAGAAATCTATTGCTATGGTCAACGGAGCACGCCTTGGCGCATGCTAATTTTATTGATGATGAAACGCGAGAAAAACTGCAGGATTATTTGCAAAAACAAACTATTACCGCTTTGAGCGAAGCGGCAGCCCAATTGCCCCTGCACGAAGATTTGGAGTTAGCAACCGACTGGCTCAATGGCCGGCGAACGCCGGATGCCAATCAACTGCTAAAGGGTACCATTACCAATCTTTCGCTGGGCACCGACGCACCAAGGATGTTTCGTGCATTGGCAGAAGCTACTTGTTTTGGTGCCCGGGCTATTGTAGAGCGCTTTACTGAACAAGGCATACCGGTAAAGGGACTAATAGGTATGGGAGGTGTGGCCAAAAAGTCGCCATTCATCATGCAAATGATGAGCGATGTAATGAATATGCCCATTAAAATTCATAAGAGCGAGCAAACCTGTGCAGTAGGTGCTGCCATGTTTGCAGCCACGGTTGCAGGCATTTATCCCACTGTGCAGGATGCTATGCAAAAAATGGGGAGTGGCTTTGATGCTACCTACACTCCAAATGCTAATGACGCCGTTATTTACGAAAAAAGGTATAAGGCCTATAAGGCTTTGGGTGACAAAACCTCAGTATAAATACTCCCCGGAGTGAAAGCAAAAATTTACAGGAGATGAGTGCATACAACGAAATAAAACAGGCTTGCTATGAGGCAAATATGCAATTACCACAACTGGGACTTGTGTTGTTCACATTTGGTAATGTGAGTGTTGCCAATCATCAAATGGGTGTG
This sequence comes from Chitinophagaceae bacterium, assembly GCA_024643625.1. Taxonomy (GTDB): domain Bacteria; phylum Bacteroidota; class Bacteroidia; order Chitinophagales; family Chitinophagaceae; genus Phnomibacter. Next base: position 2,211 of record JAHEMO010000090.1, on the reverse strand, counting down.
TTTGCCATAAAGCCAAGCGGTGTACCATACATCAATCTGAAGCCGGATGATATGGTGATTGTAGATTTTGATGGCAATACTGTTGAAGGCACATTGAGACCCAGCAGCGATACCAAAACACATGCTGTTTTGTACAAGCACTGGCCGACAATAGGCGCCATTGTGCATACACATAGCACATACGCAACAGCATGGGCGCAGGCGCAACGCGACATTCCCATTTTTGGCACCACGCACGCCGATCACAATACTGTTGACATTCCTTGTGCTGCTCCCATGAAAGATGAAAACATTACCGGTGATTACGAATATGAGACCGGCTTTCAAATCCTGAATTGCTTTGCCGAACGCAACCTCAACCCCACGGAAGTGGAAATGATTTTAGTAGGTAGCCATGCACCATTTACATGGGGCAAGACTGCCGCCAAAGCGGTGTACAATGCAGCAGTGTTAGAGCAAGTTGCACACATGGCCTGGCTTACAGAACAAATCAATCCTAATGCACCAAGACTGAAAACTTCATTAATACAAAAACATTTTGAACGTAAGCATGGCCCGGATAGCTACTACGGACAGGCCTGATACCCCTTCAATGCAAAGCAAAATCAAAAAAAATGAATAAAGCATTTCATCCGTTTGAAGTATGGTTTGTAACCGGCAGCCAGCATTTGTATGGACCTGAAACATTGGCACAGGTTGCCCGGCATTCACAGGAAATAGCAACCGCTTTTACTAATGCAGCATCTATCTCCGCTGCTATTGTATACAAGCCGGTATTGAAAACACCTGAAGAAATTACATCGCTTTGCCGGCAGGCAAATAACGATAGCAATTGCATAGGCATTATTGCATGGATGCATACTTTCTCTCCAGCCAAAATGTGGATTAACGGCCTCAAGATTTTGCAGAAGCCGCTTTGCCATTTGCATACCCAATTTAATCGTGATATTCCCTGGGGTTCTATTGACATGGACTTTATGAACCTCAACCAATCGGCCCATGGCGATAGGGAATTTGGCCACATGATGACGCGCATGCGATTAGAACGAACGGTTGTGACAGGCCATTGGCAATCGAAGATGGTACAACATCAGATTGATGTTTTTATCCGCGCAGCTGCTGCATGGCAAGACTGGCAGGGCGCCCGTTTTGTTCGCTTTGGCGACAATATGCGTTATGTGTCCGTAACGGAAGGCGATAAAGTAGAAGCTGAATTACAATTTGGCTACAGCGTAAATACACATGGGGTTGGCGATTTGGTGCAAACAATAAATGCAGTGGATGAAGGCGCAGTTGATACGCTGATCAATGAATACCTTGAATTATATGAGGTACATGAGCAATTGCAACCCGGGGGCGCAAAAGCCGATGCCTTGCGTGATGCAGCCCGAATTGAACTTGGCATTGAGCAATTTTTATCCGCCGGCAACTACAAAGGTTATACCAACACATTTGAAGATCTGCATGGCATGCTGCAATTGCCGGGTATTGCTACACAAAGGCTAATGGCCAAAGGCTATGGCTTTGGTGCCGAGGGCGATTGGAAAACAGCCGCTTTGGTAAGGGCTATGAAAACAATGGCGAAAGGATTGGATGGCGGCAATTCGTTTATGGAGGATTACACTTACCATTTTGAAGAAGGTAATGAAATGGTATTGGGATCTCATATGCTGGAAATATGCCCCAGTATTGCCCATGCAAAACCTACCTGCGAAATACATCCCCTTGGCATTGGTGGCAAAGCAGATCCGGTGAGACTTGTTTTTAATGTGGCAGGGGGGCCTGCATTAAATGCTTCCATGGTTGATATGGGCAATAGATTCAGGTTGCTGGTAAATACAGTGGAAGCAATTGAGCCGCAGCATGACTTACCCTTGCTGCCAGTGGCGCGGGTGCTTTGGAAAACCGATCCCGACATGTATACGGGTTGCAGCGCCTGGATTTTTGCCGGCGGAGCACACCATACCTGCTATAGTCAAAACCTTACCACTTCACATTTGCAGGCCTTTGCTGATATGGCAGGCATAGAGATGGTTTTGATTGACAAAAACACCACCATCAATCAGTTGAGAAAAGAACTGAAGTGGAGTGATGTTTCCTATAAATTACAATCCTGATTTTTTATACGCTTCCAATATTCAACATTAGTAAATAAAAGCACCAACAATGAACGGCTTAGCTACCATCGACTACATTGTATTTTTTGTATAC
>JAHEMO010000339.1 GCA_024643625.1 Chitinophagaceae bacterium | reverse complement strand
AAACGATCTAAAACTGAAATTTTCGGAGGCCGAACCAATTTTATTTGGATTGTTTCGCTGTATACCAGATTGGCGATCCCCAGGCCCGCTCCACGATGGCATCGGGTACCTCCTTGGGAAACTTTACCCCAGCCCTTAGTTTATCATAGAAAGTCCAACGGGCGGTGGGCAATTGCAAAACCCGCATGTAGTAAAAAGCATGCTGCGAAGCATCAAAGCTGGGATCTGTCCAAACCGCCATCAGTTCCGATGCACCAAGCGATGCATTAAAAGCACCGGTTTTGGGATCAATGGGGGCATTAATATTGGCAACCTTTCCATCGGCATCAATACTACGACCGTCGCTAGCGGCTACGTTGTAAATTTTCTCTTTCATCTTGCCGTTTTCAATCCATCCTTTTATGATTTGAATACGATCGAGGCCCGGACCGTTCGGATCTTTTGCCGCCCAAACCAGAAAGGCTGGTTTCTTACCTGCAGCGGCAATTGGCAGATCGCTGCCCATCGGCACGGCGGTGGCCTGCCCGGCTTTTACCATGTCGGCATAGCTGGCATAACTGGCCGACAAATCAAACCCGCCAAACATGCGGCATTTGATGCGCACGCCGCTTGTGGCAAAAGTTTCTTTGGCTTTCATGGCATCGTAAATATCCTCGCGGGTGTTGGCGGGTGCCCACACACCGGTAAGTGCACCGGGGTTAATGTCGTAGGCTTCTGCCCATCCATCCACCGCTTTGGTGGCGCGATTTTCCGCAGTCAGGTCGGCTAATCCATGGCTTCCTACGCTGTAATTGTCATCTCCTGTATTTCCCGCCAGTCCATTATGATTATCAGTTCCGCCGGCAAAACCGTATTTGTAAGGATTTACGCCAAGGGTAGTTTCATATTCCAAACCCTTTTTAAGGCCATAGCGTACAAAATTTTTCTCCAGATAGGTTCTGCCACTGTACTTCTCCAGCGTTGTGGCATTTTCAAAATTGGCAAACTCGTCTTCGGCCCAAAACCGCGGCACTACTTCGGAGTTGCCTTTAATCTGCATCATTTCTATTAGCGGCTCGTATTCCTGCCTTGTTCTTGCATAGTCGGCTGTGACGGGGTTTCCGTTCACGTCATTTTCATCAAACATTTTACCCTTGCTGGCATTGCTATTGTGCGGAATGGCCAGTACGGTATGGCCGGCTTCATTTTCCTTTTTCAGCCAGGCCCAAAGTGCTTCTTCGCGAGGAATTTCGTACGAACTCATCGGTAAATCGGTAACAGCACTTGTGCGGAAAATGATATTACGATGCAGGTTGGCACCACCCGGTGCTGATGACCATTCGAATGCATGCAGCGTCGTAAACTTTCCGGGTTTGTAGTATTTTTCTGTAGCCGCCTGTATTTCTTTCCACCCGCTTTTTGTGGTTGCTTCGCCCTGGTAAAACTCGGGGTGTGTTGGTTTGGCGCCCCTGTTATTTCCCGCCACATATTTAGTAAATAGTCCCATGGCTTCCTCATAGGTTTTGGCATTGCGGATGGCAGTAGTGGCTTCATGATCGTTTCCCGGTGCGCCGGGTGTCATCATGCTATACATTTCGCCCAGATATTCGGCATGGTCAGTTACCGCACAAAAATCCAGCGGTGTATTGATGCGCATTTTTATGTCGTGACTCAATACCTCTTCGCCCATGGCAAAACGGTAGGCATCTTCGGGCCGTAGGCGTGCACCACCAATATAGGCATCAAGCGAGTAAGCAGTATGCACATGGGTTTCGCCAAAATAGGCATCCTTCATGGGGTTGCGTACTACGCTATCAACCGATGCAACGCCAGTCTCAGGCGAGGTTGTAGTCGTGTTTGCGTTGTCCCCGCAGGCCAGCAGCAGGGTAATCGAAGCAATTAGTCCAGGCAATAGGTGGTGTTTTTGGAAAAGCATATTGAACATGATTAACCCCAGAAACCAATAACCCGGTCTATAAGCCAAAAGGCGGCAATAGAGCCAATGGCATAGGCAGGTATCTTTTTCCAGGCGGTGAAAAAATGGAGGTGTTTAATAATCAGTTTAATGACCAGTAACGCTACGGCGATGAAGATGAGTTGCCCCAGCTCAACACCAATATTGAAAAAGGCAAGAGCAGCCGGAACCTGTGTTTGGGGCAAGCCAATATCAGCCAGTGCACCGGCAAAACCCAAACCGTGGAGCAGTCCGAAACTAAAGGCTACTAACCATGGCTTTTTGGCGGTAAAGGTTGGTTTGCCTTCCTGCAGGTGAATCATTTCCCAGGCCAAAAACATGATGCTGAGTGCAATGGTGGCTTCTACGGGTGGGCCCGGTAAACCCAAAAAGCCAAGCGCAGCCATGGATAGGGTAATACTGTGTGCCAGCGTAAATGCCGTAATCGTAGTGATCATTCGTCTTGCACCACTTACAATTAGCAGCAAGGCCAGTACAAATAATAAATGGTCGGGGCCGAGTAAAATATGCTCAATCCCCAGCAACAAATAGGTGGAAGCCGTACCCCAAAGTGTTTCTTTGGCAGGCACTACAGCCGAAGGACTACCCGGCTGAATGGTGAATGAAAAAGTTTCGCCGTTTTGCAGGCTGATGTACACAATTACGTCCACCACGGTTTCTTCCAGCCCCTTTATCGCAATGGGCATTTGATGAACGTCTCGCGATGTGGTAAAAACATAGCGGAGTAAGGCTCCGCCCCCTGCCGGTGTAGGAGCTTCTTCTTTTTGCAATTGAAACCAATCGGGAAATACCGGCCTGATATTCAGTACCATATCATCCATGCGCGGAATTTTCCACAGCACTTCGTATGCCTGATCACTGGTTTGCTTTATCTGCAGCAGTGCCGGCCGCATTTCGTGGGCAGCTGCATGATTAACGGTAAGCAGAGTGCAGACAACCGCTACAAAAAATGATATGGTGTATCGGCGCATCATTTGGGTAGTGGTGAATCGGCTAATAGTCTGCCGCTATACAGGCTGTCGGTGAGTTGAATTCGGATATCGTAATTTTTTTTGAAGTCCTGGTATATTTTATCGTTGTATGCCTGGTAAGCTTCGTATTGGTAATCGCGCAGCACATCTGCTCTTACGGTGGCTAACGGAAGTTGTTCTTCTGGCAATTTTTCCAGCAGGTACACCAGGTGTGTGCCATAGCCCGACAGCACCGGCCCCGACCATTTATCTACAGGCAATTGTGCCAATGCCGCTGCATATTCATCGCCCATCTGCAGGGCAATTTCTTTTCCGGTGGCCCTCGTTATGCGCGAAAGAAAGGGGA
>JAHEMO010000338.1 GCA_024643625.1 Chitinophagaceae bacterium | reverse complement strand
GAAAGGCCTGCACGGCTGCTGACAAAATATTCCAGCTCTTCCATTTGTACCTGCATGAATTTTATAGGCACATCCTGTTTACGAATAGCAAGCGTAAAAATATTGTCGAGCGATACCTGATCATAATAATTCTGACCATTATCAATATCATTAAGCCATGTGGCATGCACATAGCTGCGCGGATTACGTTTGAGGTAATAATAGCCTTCCATTTTACCCTTCCATTTTGCATCGCCAAAACCATAGGCTGCATAGCCATGCAGGTACATGTTTTCGGCAAGCTTTGGCGTAGTACCCAAATCAAATCTCACCCGCAAACCCTCCCATGCATTCAGGCTCACCCAATTAAACCATGGACCTATTTCGAACTTGCCAATGGGTTTGTATCCGGTGGTAACAAAGTATAGGGTGTTGTAATATTTTTTAAACACAGGCAGGTTTTGCACGGTGTCTATCATTTTGTAAATAGACTGTTCTGATGTCGAAAGATTTTCGTGCCTGTTGGATAACCAAAAACTATCCGCCTTTTGTTCTGCATCTGGCAGTACTATAATTTCCTCCGCAATTCTATTTTTTTTCAGCTCCTCACTTACCATGGGGTCATCTATATGCACCTGCCGGTAAGTAGTTGTCTTGCGGCCCTTCATGCCAAATTTATTTTTGCCAATGGGATACAGATCGCCAATAAACTTGTCTTTATTTAAGAACCATGTGCTATCGTTTAATTGCTGAAAGTCCTGATAAATACTGAGGTTTTCAAGGAAATTGATATTAGCAGATTTGCTCAGCCGAAGTTGTATGCGTTGTATTGCAAAAGTGGTATCGTGCACCCATGCATCGCCCACAAAAGTGTTTTCGCCGGGGCGCTTGGGGTTAAACACCCAATGAAAATAACGGCGCCCATTTACCACCACGGTATCGGGCGTATCGTATTGGTAATAGTTATCGCCATTATCGCTTAAGGGGCTCACATATTCTTTATCTAAAACCGGAATAAAGTTTTTGTAGATATTTACGTTTTGGTACATGCCACCCAGAAGCCGGGTAACGCTCTCATTGTTTACACCATTGGTAATGCTTGCCTTAATGATTTCGCGGGTGCGGCGCGGATCGCGTTGATAAAAATAATCAGACAGTGTTTCAGTAAGAAAAACAGGTAAGATGGGTATACCTGTTTCAACCGTATCGGTGTATTGCTCCAGCACAAAAGCAAAAGGTTTAAGTAAGCCAATATCCTGAAGCTTTTCCTTGTTTACACGGTTAAGGTCCATCTCCAGTTTGTTATGCAGCTCATAGCTAAAATTGCTATAACGGTAGCGATCGTTAAATGGCTTACGCCGCACTACTTTTTTCCATAACAATAAGCCCCTGTCAATTTTCTTGCGCACAATCACTGTTTCACTCACGGCACGCTCTAAATTGATACTGATGTTACCCTTATTGACAAGATCTGCAATAGCCAATGCCATTCTATCATAACCAACATAGGTTATCACTATGGTATCGGCTTTGTACCCGCTGATATCAATAGCAAAGCGACCCATGGAATCGGTAACGGTACCAATACGGGCCGGCAATATTTCAATACTCGCCAATTGAATAGCTTCTTCGTTATGACTGTCTTTTACCACGCCGGATAATACCTGTGCATGGCTGGTAATGGCCATGCAGCATATCCATAACATGGTTACAATTCGCACGGTACTATGTAGCCCAATATTTTTCAGAGGATGAGTTATCTTTTGCTTTTACAGCCGGCAAAGATAGCCTGCACCTCATCGCTTGCCCCGAATGCAGCATCTTTGACAGATGTTTATCCTGAACATAACATTTAAGATAGCCTGGCCCATTTATGCCACATGGCTGGAATGGCTAAAAAGTAACTGGCTGCAAAAATTACAGGGGCAGGAAACCATGTCGGTTCAAATAGTGCGTTTACTTGATATAGACGATACTGAAGGCCCTACACTTGCCCTGCAATTAAGCGCCGAAACCCTTACAGGGCTTGAAGAGTTGGAGCAAAGGTGGTTGCAGGACGGGCAACCTTTGCTGCATACCGTTTGGGGCACAGAATGTGTTCACTTTGCCACCAAAATGGAAGTTGTTCAATGATTGTGGAAAATATGCCCACCGGTTTTTATGAACAGCAAAGACCCGGAAAGCCTGGAAAGACGCTGCTGAAACCCCTGTCTTAACTCATTGATTTTCAGATTATTATGAGATTTTTTGCCACATAACATGGATAATTCTTTGCACATGTTTCGGCGCAAACCCTCTCGTAGCAAGGGTTTCAGGTCATTGGGCAGGTAAATCGCTCATATTTGAAAGCGGCATATCCCTATATATTTGGTTCAGAATAATCTTTTTAAAACTCCATGTTATGAACAAAGGCGAATTGATTAGCAAGATTGCTGAAGATGCTGAAATTACTAAAACACAAGCTGGCGCTGCGCTTGACAGCCTGGTAGAAGCCGTTACAAAAGCACTGAAAAAAGGCGACAAAGTTACCCTGGTGGGTTTTGGCACTTTTTCAGTAACCAAGCGTGCTGCCCGTACAGGCCGCAACCCGCAAACTGGCGAAACCATTAAGATCAAAGCAAAAAAGGTAGCGAAGTTTAAGGCCGGCAAAGAATTGAGCGACCGCATCTAAGCTTACAAAAACAACTAACGGAAAGCAGGGCAAACATGTGTTTTTCCTGCTTTTTGTTTTATGCTTACCTTGCCCTCTCAACAAAAACAATTTTAAGCAATGGGTAAAGGAGATAGAAAAACAAATCGTGGCAAAATTGCAAACGGATCATTTGGCAAAAGCCGCCCCGCCCGCACAAAATCTGCTGCTGCTGCTACTGCTGCTACTGCTGCTACCGCTGCGCCTGCAGAAAAGGCCCCCGAGAAAAAAGCGCCTGCCAAAAAAGCAAAGGCTTAGCAAAAAACCCGCGACAACAAATACCGCGGGTTTTTTTATGGATGCAACTTTTAAGCATGTGCACGCTGCTCAGTCGCTAAGGCGATAGCCGATTGCATAGCCATGCAGATTGGCTGATGGTGTACTGAAAACGATCGTGCAGCCGGCTTGGACGTCCCTGCCAAAATTCAAAACGATACGGCTGTAACCGATAGCCACCCCAATGCTGCGGACGCTGCGGCTCGCTATTGGCATACTGCTCCGACAGGGCTGCAAATTTTTCTTCCAGCATTTGCCTGCTGCTGATAACCGCACTTTGCTGCGATACCAGGGCGCCAATGCGGCTTTCTTTTGGCCGCGATTGAAAATAAGCATCACTTTCCTC
>JAHEMO010000337.1 GCA_024643625.1 Chitinophagaceae bacterium | reverse complement strand
TTACCGGTTGGTGGCGCATTTCATAGTCCCCTTATGATTCATGCGGAGGAAGAATTAATTGCGGCCATTGAAGCAGTAGTATTTCACGAGCCTACCTGCCCCGTGTACCAGAATGTAGTAGCCCGTCCCATTCACCGACCTGTTGAAATAAAAGCAAATCTCATTCACCAACTTACCGGACCTGTACGATGGACACAATGTGTGCAAGCCATGATAGCCGATGGCGCAAGTCAGTTTACAGAAGCCGGCCCCGGCAAGGTTTTGCAGGGACTTGCAGGAAAAATAGACCGTAGCGTTACCACTAACGGAGTAAGTTAGGCTGCGGTTTTCCGGGTAGCTGCACGGGGATTAATTTTGATTTCCACCTTCAATAGGAACAGCGCCGCCAGGCAATGGCAAGGTGGCATTACAGGGCCCCACCTGCGCTGTAAAAATTGTGTTGAATTGAGCATGAAATCCTTCCGTCAAATCCACATAGCTCCCTGCACGCATGGTAATATTCGTACCTGTTCCGCTAAGTATTGTGCCCGCCGAAACAATTGATGTGCCTGACTGAAACACTTTTGCACCTTCGTAGGTAGAACTTAGAATAGCTGAAGCCGCACAACCCGATTCCAAAGTACTGCTCCAAATACCGCGGCCATAAGTACCGGCATAAATACTGCTTCCCACAATCTCCAGATCAGTAACAATAACGCGTGGCAAATAATTGCTGTAAAACACCCAGTCGCCGGATGAATTGCTGCGGAAGAAAACACCTATATCGGTGCCTATGTATACCTGGTAAGTGCTTGATCCCGGCTGGCTTTCGTGCTTTATTACATGCACAGGCACATTAGGTAAAGAACCGGTTACATTGGTCCAGCTATCGCCACCATTGGTGGAACGGAGCACTTTAAAACCGTCATTATATCCCGAAAGCGTCACCCAAACTTCAAGGCTGTTTTGCGGATGAACGGCTATGCTCGTGATTTTGGCATTAGCCAGATTGCCGGTGGGCCATCCTGTAGTGCCGCTTTTTATCGTCCAGGTTGGGGTAGCATCGTTCACATCATCCGAGCGGCGAAACGTAGTGCCTTTGGCTGCATAAAATCTGGCGGTATTACTTACGCCCTGATCCATGGCATCATCGCCATCGGCCCCAATATTAGTCCAGCTTGTGCCCGAATTGGTACTTCTGAATATGCCGCCATCTCCGGCAAAAAATAGGGTAGTGGGCGTGGAACTGTGCAGTAGAAACGGACTCACCCATTCGCCGCCCACACGGTTGCCGCTAACAAGCGGCCTGATATCTGTCCAATTATCACCCCCATCAATGGAGCGTCCCAATCCACCATCTTGCGTACAGCTATACAATATTGCGGCGTTTGTGGGATCAATAGCATTGTCCATACCATCGCAGCAGGTACGCACCCATTTAAAGGCGCTTGTGGCGGTAGTGCGCACATGGTGGCCATTATCCTGCGTGCCGCCCAGCACCATATTGGTATTTTGTGGTGTAGTGCTTATGCGGTAGTACTGCGTTATGCGCATATTGGTGGTAAGATTAGTCCATGTATTGCCAAAGTTTGTACTTCGAAAAATACCGCCATCATTTACCGCGAAAGCACTGCCATCTACCGGGCTGAAATAGTAACCATGTGCATCGGCATGAAGAATATCATGATCGGCAAATATGGTTGTACCACCGGTAATACTCCGTCTGCCAATTACGCCACCTATCAATTGAATGTTTGCGTCAGTAGGTTCTACACCCAAAGCGATGGCCCACCATGGAAATCCGCCATCGCCACTACCATCGGTGGCACCGGTAAACACATTAGGCGTATTGGCTATCAGGGTAAAACTTGAGTCGCTCCACTGGTAGTAATAGTAGCCTCTGAAACCGCCGCTGGTTTCGGGTCCCATGAGGTAGTACACCCGGTTAGTTTGATTAGCCGATACGGCCAGTTCACCTCGTGTCATGTTGGAACCGCCGGGAACATCTTTTGACCGCCAGGTCAGGCCATTGTCCGTTGAAATATATAAATCGTCGAAGCCGTATCGGGATGCGGCAAGCCGGTTGAAATCGTTGGGTTTGAATTCAATATCGGTAAACTCACCGGCTTGTACCAAATCCCAGGTACTGCCTGAATTTGCAGTGCGATAAATACCGTTGCTGGTAGCAGCAAAAAGGACGCTGCTGTTGTTGGGCTGTATCAGCAATTTATAGCCATACACGGTTTCACCGCTTCTGTCGAATTGTAAGCCAGATGGGAACCAGGTGTTGCCACCATCAGTACTTCTGAATACACCCGAACTTCTTTCTTTTACATAGTAACCCCACTGATTGCCACCGTCGCCGTCGCCGGTGAGAATATATACCACATTGCCATTAGAAGGGCTAACCGCCACTCCACCAATGGATAGAGAGGGTAAATGATCGGTAAGTGCTGACCAGGATGCGCCTAAATTGGTAGTTTTCCATAAGCCGCCTGTGGCACTGCCCACATACAGCGTATTGGCATCGGAAGGATGGAAGCCAATACATTCTACCCGACCTAAATAATTTTCGCCATTGCTTATGCTGCCCGGGCCTTGCGAAAACCAACTGCCGTTGGGTGCCGAAAGTTCTGGCATGAGCGCTATTTTGCTAAGGGCGGCATCGTTTCGCTCCGACCAGGCACCCACCTTACCATCAGGGTCAAGATGTAGCGAGGCAAACCATTCCCACCGTTTCCATTGCTTGTAGCCTTTCCGGTTTTTTTCTGTCTCGCTTGTAAATTGATTGAAAAAAGCATCAACACGAGTTTTTGCATCAGCAAAAGTTTCTGTTTTGCTGCCGTTTTTTATAACGTCTATCAGTGTCTCCTGCTGGGCCATTGCGCTTCCGAAAGCGAACAGCATGCAGCAGAACAGGCTTGTACTGCGGATAATGGCATTCATGGCGGTGGTATTCAAAGTGGTGCTATGAAGGTACCAAAATGCAGCCATACCTCATAAGACCAGCCAATATTAACCTTGCAGATCGATGGAAACATTTATCCATTCCGCATCAAAATTTGCTTTGTACTTTTTGTAAAAGTTAATGGCGGGCTCATTCCATTCCAACACCTGCCAAACGATACGTTTGAAACCCAGTTTTGCTGCTGTTTGTATGAGTTCATCCATCAGCATCTTACCTATGCCTTTACCGCGCATGGCAAGGGTTACCAATATGTCTTCGAGATACATGGCCTGCCCCTTCCAGGTGCTGTAACGAATGTAATACAAGGCAAACCCTACCACTATGCCATCTGCCTCGGCACACAA
>JAHEMO010000336.1 GCA_024643625.1 Chitinophagaceae bacterium | reverse complement strand
GCCAAGATTGTTTACTTTTAGCACCTCAAAAATTAAATCACTTAACAAAAAGAATAGTAAAAATGGAATTAATCGTTAGTTATTTGCCATTATTTGGCGTGATTGCTCTGGCATTTGTATTCATTAAAAATGCTTGGGTATCTAAACAGGAAGTGGGGGATGAAAAAATGGCTAAAATTGCAAAGCACATTGCTGATGGGGCAATGTCATTCTTAAAAGCGGAATATAAGATTCTTGCCATCTTTGTAGTTGCCGTTGCCATATTGCTTTATTTTAAAGGGACCTATGAAGCCGGATCAAACGGTATGGTGGCCTTTTCATTTGTGGTTGGAGCCATCTGTTCGGCCCTGGCAGGTTTTATTGGGATGAAGGTTGCCACCAAGGCAAACGTCAGAACCACGCAAGCCGCCAGAACTTCTTTAGGCAAGGCCCTTGAAGTGGCATTCGCCGGAGGAGCCGTTATGGGGCTTGGGGTTGTAGGCCTGGGAGTCTTAGGATTGAGCAGTTTGTTCATGATTTATCAGGTCATGTGGCCCGGAGAAGAAAATATTCCCATGGTGCTGAATGTTCTTTCAGGATTTTCTTTGGGAGCTTCTTCTATTGCCTTGTTTGCAAGAGTTGGGGGAGGAATCTATACCAAGGCTGCTGATGTTGGTGCTGACCTGGTAGGAAAAGTTGAAGCTGGTATCCCAGAAGACCATCCGTTAAACCCTGCAACCATTGCTGATAACGTTGGCGATAACGTTGGTGACGTTGCCGGAATGGGAGCCGACCTTTTTGAATCTTACGTGGGATCAATTATCGGTACCATGGTATTGGGCGCTTTGATCGTTACAGACGGATATAACGGACTCGGGGCGGTATATTTGCCTTTGACACTGGCCGCAGTAGGGATCATCATGTCAATTATTGGAACGCTTTTCGTTAAGGTTAAAGAAGGGGGAAGCCCTCATAAAGCATTGAATTTAGGAGAATTCGGATCAGGGTTTTTAATGATCGTTGCTTCTTATTTCATCATTACAGCCATGATACCTGAAGAGGTCGAAGGCCTGCCTTTTGGTTCTATGGGTGTGTTTTTTGCCACCCTTGCCGGATTGATCTCAGGTTTCTTTGTAGGGAAGGTTACAGAATATTATACGGGTACGGGTTCCAAACCGGTACTTTCAATTGTTAAGCAATCAGAAACTGGATCAGCTACCAATATCATTGCCGGTTTAGGTGTGGGAATGATGTCAACCGCTATTCCTATCCTTTTGATCGCCGCGGCGATCATTATATCACATTATTTTGCCGGATTATATGGTATTGCCATTGCTGCCGTTGGGATGCTTGCGAATACGGGTATTCAGTTGGCTGTTGATGCCTACGGGCCCATATCAGATAATGCCGGGGGTATTGCAGAAATGTCTGAATTGCCTAAAGAGGTACGCGAGCGTACCGATAAATTAGACGCCGTAGGAAACACTACTGCTGCCATTGGAAAAGGATTTGCCATCGCATCAGCCGCTCTAACGGCTTTAGCCTTGTTTGCAGCGTTTATGAAAACGGCAAATGTTGTGTCTATTGACGTTTCTCAACCTAAGATCATGGCAGGTTTGTTAGTAGGAGGGATGCTTCCTTTTGTATTCTCTGCCTTATCAATGAATGCGGTGGGTAGAGCTGCTATGGCGATGATAGAAGAGGTTAGAAGGCAATTTAGAGATATTCCTCAATTACACGCTGCTTTGGAAGTCATGAGAAAATACAATTCAGACATGTCAAAAGCAACCGTTGAAGACAGAAAGATCTTTGATGCTGCCGATGGCTATGCAGAATATGAAAAATGTGTTGAAATTTCGACCAACGCTTCGATTAAGGAAATGGTGTTACCGGGCTTATTGGCCCTTGCCGTTCCGGTATTGGTTGGATTTGTTGGTGGTGCCAATATGCTGGGAGGCTTACTTGCAGGAGTTACCACTTCGGGTGTACTGATGGCGATCTTTCAATCTAATGCCGGAGGTGCCTGGGATAACGCTAAAAAAATGATTGAAGAACAGGGCAGAAAAGGAACTGAGGCACATAAAGCTGCAGTTGTTGGTGATACAGTAGGCGATCCTTTTAAAGATACTTCTGGTCCGTCATTGAACATATTATTGAAATTAATGTCGGTTGTGGCACTGGTTATTGCACCAAGTATTGCTCTGGATGTAGATGAGGTAACTGCCCATAACATGGATGCCATCAATAAGACTGAGCTGGTTGTTGTGGCTGAAAGCGCTGAGGCACTTGTTTTGGCAGACGAAAAAGCGGTGACTGTTGAAGCCGCAGGGACTTTTGTAGACAAAGAAGCTGCTACTGAAATTTCAAAGAAAGAAAAGGCTGCTGATCTTAAAGAATAGACTGATCTTTTTATAATTTACAGGTAAAAAATGCGAACCACGGGTTCGCATTTTTTTTGCTTAAAATGTTTCAAATCTCGCCGATGTTTTGTCCCTTAAAACTTGCTTTTGGATTGCTTTTTGGCTAACTTTACTTTATTGGGTCTTAGAATAAATGGAGTTGGGTTATGGAAGTAAAAAACAATTTTAAAGACTTCATTGCTTTAAATGTCAAAGAGTCTATTTGGGAACATTTTTATACCGTTGCTCCCCTGGTGGTGATCGGTACTAAAGAAGAAGATGGCTTTGATCTTGCCCCAAAGCACATGGTGACCCCCATCGGTTTTACGGATTATTTTGGTTTTGTTTGTACGCCACGCCATGCTACTTATCGCAATATTCAAAAAGAAAAAAGGTTTACGGTAAGCTTCGTAAAACCCGATCAGATACTGTTGTCGTCTTTAGCTGCCATGCCAAGATGTGCGGTAGACAATTTCTCTAAAGATATAACCACCCATATTCCAACGGTTTCCACCGAGGAGGGAGCAAACATATTTATAGCTGATTCATATGTTATGCTCGACTGCAATTTGCATTTGGTGATCGATGGCTTTGATGATTACAGCATTATTACGGGTAAGATCAAAGCGGCCATGGTGCATAGGGATTATAAGATTGTATCCGATGAAGGCCAGCAAACCCAGATCTATGAAAACCCCTTACTTGCCTATATAGCACAAGGGAGATTTGCCAGCATAAAAAAAACAATGAGCTATCCTTATCCCAAGGATTTTCAGCGTTAGTGACTTAACCATAGTTTAGCATGCAAAGTTCAACCGCTAAACATATCGAAACATATCTCAAGGATAGCCAAAAAGACATGGTTATCTTTTTAAAGAAGCTTGTTGCTTCAGAATCCCCTTCATTTGAGCCTAAAAC
>JAHEMO010000335.1 GCA_024643625.1 Chitinophagaceae bacterium | reverse complement strand
GGGCATTGCACAAACAAAACATTATATCTTGCCGCACCGCTTAATCATATTGTATTAATGACATACTGTATCCAATATTTTACGTCGCCTGTTACCCGCGGCATAACCGATGTTATGACACTGCATACTCATGCAAATCATCAAACAGCAACGCCAGTTGTTCCTGTCTCAGCTTTGCCTATGCGTGCCGCAAAAAGCCTCATCAATGCAAAGGGGATACCAGGGCCATTAACGCTTCGCTGGCTGATGAGTTTTTTATTGCTGCTGCCTGTACTGTTTGGCTATAGCCAATGCCCGGCCAGCAACAAGGAGATTGTAGCCTATTGTGTAAACCCGAAAAAACAGCAGCTGCAGTTTTTTAACCGGGACGACAATGGCAAAGCTTTCAAAAGTTTCAGCAGGCTGAACGACTGGCTGAACAGCCGGGGAAAAAAACTGGCTTTTGCCACAAACGGTGGTATGTACCAGCATGATAATTCGCCCGTGGGTCTTTATGTAGAAAATGGCAAAACCAAAAAGAAACTTAGCCATGCCAAAGGTGGCGGCAATTTTGGCTGGAAGCCCAATGGCGTTTTTTACATCACCACCGATAATAAAGCGCAGATAGTAACCACCGAGCAGTTTGCCATGAAGGCCAACATAAAATATGCTACCCAATCGGGGCCGATGCTGTTGATCAACGGAAAAATGCATGCAGGATTTGCCAAAAATTCAAAGCACGCCAATACCCGCAATGGCGTGGGCATACTACCCGATGGGCGTATTTTGTTTGCCATGTCAAAAAACGATATCACCTTTTATGCATTTGCCCAATACTTTCAGGACGCCGGCTGCAAAAATGCTTTGTACTTCGATGGTGCAGTATCCCGTACCTATCTGCCTGCGCAAAAACAGCTGGACGATGGAGGTGATTTTGGTGTAATCATTGCAGAAGTGGTTTCAAAAAAATAACGCGGCGATGCAGCCGATAAAATCACCAGGGCCACAGTTCCGTTTTGTAACGGCAACAAACTGCATGCTATTGACCCGGGGCATAAAATTAGTGTTTTGGCGAAGTATACCATAGCAGAAAGCCTGGTACAAAACAGTTGCAATTAAGGACAAGCTATCGGAGAAAACAGTATAGCCATGGCTTGCCTGTATTATGCGAAACATATGGTATCGGGGACAAGTGTTGCAAGAACCTGTACGAATACATGCAAGGGTGTTATGAAAAAGTTTCAAGGCAATCATGCTAAGCAGCAAAGCTCCGCTTCGCCATAATTATATGGCTTTCCTGTAATGCTGATTTTGCCTTTGGTGAAAAACTGCTTACTGATTGGCCGGCCTTGCAACCCGGCAGAAGCTTTACCTGCAGCAGATTACAGCCATCTCACATGAATTGAAAGCCTATCAGCCCGCCTGCTTACTTTCAGGGTGACGGTACACGCCTTGCCGCTGGTGCATGGCAGAGCCGCAACATGGTAAATGCGGATGAATACTTATCAGGTTTAGTTATGGCAAAATGGTTGAAAAATGTTGGAATGTGTTTTGATTTTACATTCGCGGCCAGTTAAACATTTCACTATGCACAAATCTTTACACCATCAGCCGGAAAAAATGAAGTCCGGTGTTTTTAGTTTTAGAAAAGCCATCCTATTCGTCAGCCTGGTGCTGTCGTCTTTTGCCGGCATTAGCCAGGAGGTTGGCGAATTCCGTTCTGCTGCTGTTGGCGAGTGGACGGCCAATACAACCTGGGAGGTATACAACGGCACCAGTTGGGTAACACCCGCATTTGGCAATTATCCCGGTGCGTTGGCTCCTTGTCCTAAAGTCACTATTCAGGCTTTGTATTATGTAGTGTGTTCCTATGTTAAAAATCTCTTTCCCATTGCCAGGCTTGATGGTTATGGATTACTCTATATTAACGGAGGCGACAGCGAATTAAATATTGGCGCGATACACCTGTATCCACCGGCCGGTCTAATTACATTAAACGGTAAGGTTGCATTAACTATTCCGGCAAACTCATACATTACTTTTCCTCCCGGATTTCAGGCAATTACAGGCTTAAATCCCTGTTCTAATAACACAGCGCTATATATTGGCACGGTAAAATATGCCGCGTGTACCGGTGGAGGTAATGTTTGCGTCACGTTTGCCGAACTAAACCAGGCAGGCGGAACCGTTCACATTGATCCCAATATAGAATTGCTGTTGAGTGGTAATCTTGGAGCGGGTAATACTTCCTGTCTGCAAAATTTTGAAGCCAGGGTTACCATAAAGGGTGTCTTAACAGGCTCGCCCGTTACCGTTGCTTTTACCGGAGTTGCGCCAAACGGACAAACCATCAGTTTTACACCCGCCAATATTGGCCCGATAGATACCGCCAAAAATGGTGAGATAGTAATTGAGACCATGGTGCAAACTTCTGCACCCGGTACCTATACCATCAATACGGCGATAACTGCTGTGCTCACCACCGCCAACTGCAGACCGAGTGCACCTTTGCGACTAACCAATACGGCATCTGCCGATATTACGGTTCTTCCTCCTTTTGATGTGGATGTTGCCGTACCTACCAATGTTTGTGCGGGCGATATGGCAAGCATTGCACTTACCAATAACGGCGCTGAAACCGTAGCTGTAAGCTATCAGGTAGGACCAACATTTTCCGATGTGAATATTGCCGCAGGTGCCACTACCTCACTGGCCATGCCTACAAATCTGGCAGCGGTTTTTTATCGTTTCGATTACCGATACACCGGCAATCCCCCATGTACACTTGCACCGGCCACTACGGGGTTTGTTGCCATAGGTAGCCCATCTGCATTAGCCAACGACGATGAATCCAAAACACAAGACCTTGCTACTAATACTGTTATTGCTACAAACCCCGGCTGCCGCTTAATTGCAACAGTGGCAAATTCTACCGCATCTCCGCTTAACGCAAAAGCGTTTGTAGATCTGCCGTATCTGAATTATAACGGAAGACCATTTGTTGCCCGTCGCGTCATGCTTCACCCAACCAATGGCGGTACAGGCACTGCTGAAGTTACCTTGTATGCTTACACATCAGAATTTGTAGCCTTCAACGGTGCGCCCAACAATGGCCTTGAGTTACCCAACAGTGGCCCCGATCCTGAAGGCAATGCTGCCAATATCAGAATTATCAAATTTGATGAGGGAAATTTTGATCCGATGACGGGATTGCCTACCGGTGGCAGCCCAACCGAAATAGCCCCGGCAGTGACCTACAACAGCAGCATGGGCTGGTGGGAAATGAAATTTCAAACCTCCGGGTTCAGCCTGTTCCTCATCAGTA
>JAHEMO010000089.1 GCA_024643625.1 Chitinophagaceae bacterium | reverse complement strand
GCCTCATGCTGCAGGTATTGCTGTTGTGCCTGTAGCGACATGGCGTTAAAGGTCTGTTCTGAAATATTTTCACCACTCAATATAAAGCGACCGCCAAGCAAAGGCGCCAGCACCACCGCGAGTCCATTGAATGATTGGGCAAAGTTTAAGCGCTGCGAACTGGTTTCATCGGGGCCAAGCAATGAGGCGTAAGGATTGGCAGCCGTCTCCAGAAAAGTGAGACCGCTGGCAATTACAAATAATGCGCCTAAAAAGAAGCCATACTGCCGCGTATTGGCAGCCGGTAGAAACAAAAAGCAACCTGCTGCAAATAGCAGCAAACCGGCTATTATGCCGGCGCGGTATCCGTAGCGCCGCATAACATAGCCTGCCGGCAATGCAAGAGCGAAGTAGGCAATAAAAACGGCTGAGTCTACAAGGGAAGATTGCAGATCGTTAAGCCTGAATGTCTTGCGCAAATGAGGAATAAGTATGGGATCGAGATTGTGCACAAAACCCCAGAAGAAAAACAGACTCGTAACTAAAGCAAAAGGCAGCAGAAAACTTCTTGAGGAAATGGATGAATTTGGCATATTGGCAATGGCTGTAGCATAACTGCTTTCCAGAGGGAGAGCTACATTGCTGCCAATATCTCTTATATCCGCGGTTCCGCCAATTTTTTTGCATGGTGCTTTTACAAAAAAGAAAACCCGGCGCTAACCGGGTTTTTACTATCTGAGTTTGATCAGGCCAATCTTATTGCGTTACGATTACGCGTTGGCTACTACCGGACCTTGGTGGGCCTCCGGGCCCGGAAAATTGTTGTTGCATCATTTTGCGGTACTCTTCGCGGGTAATTTTTTTACCCTTGGTTGGCACACTTACGGTTTCTGTATTGGCTAATGGATCTATGGACAGGGTTTTGTAAACAATAGTGCCATCATCAACCACCAATTTTAAAATAAGCCCGGGCAAACCATAAAATGTATCCGGCCCCGCACTTGTAGCTATTGCATCGGTAAACCAGGCTTCAACTTTTTGAGGTTGCATCATGGCAGTTCTAAAGCCATTTGATCTGCTGCTGTCAGTATTTGGTCTGCGATTAGCATCTCCGCCGGCCTGCTGTCCGCCTGTTTGTTGTCCGCCCCCCTGACGCATGCCAAAAGCAGCCGCAGGATTAAAGGTGGTAGTGGCTTTATAGCACAGGTAGCCGTTTATGGTCATGGTATCACCATCCAGTTTCCATTTCAGTTCCTGGAGGGTGTCTTCAATCAAATACATTTTGGGTCCAAGCTCACGGCTTTCAATAATCTGCTGGGTGTTGTAATCGCGAAATGTTTCGCTGTTGTCAGCACCACCAAATCTAAATGACATGCGGCGCTCGCCGCCGGGTGCTGTAGCTTCCGGCATCTGGTTTTCCTCCTGCGGAATTGCCTTGTACAACGACTGATGATCATTGAAAATCAATACCATTTTATTGGTTTGAAATTCGGGTACCATAGCCTTAAATTGCTCGGCTTCAGGTGGCAACCTCTTATGCATGTTAATGGTACGTTCGTAGGTAATCTTGCCATCCGAATTTTGCGCATTTGCGGCAACGGCAAATAGTATAGACAAACTAAACAAGAGGTATTTCATAGCTCAAATGATTTTTGCAGTAATAAAGGCGTATCCTTTTGAGACAACAAAACTATAAGCTGAGGGGCTTAGACACTGTTAAGCCGGCTTTTATTTGGGTTAAATAAGGTTAATGGCAAAGGCATCCCTGTTCTTGCACTGGCTACTTTTACCGCCGAAGTCATGAAAAAATCGCATTCATCCGGACCAATAACAGCCAAATTGCTATCACTGGCCGCTATAGTGGTACTGCTGGGTTTTGTAGCCTGGTGGCTGGCGCAAACATTTACTGATGAAAAGCGGCGGCACCGGCGCGAACTGGAGTTGGTGCTTAGGGAAACTTACATGCAAACCCAATTTGCCCGCTTCTGGACAGATAGCGCGTACCGCAGCCGGGTAGGCAGCAACATGCGCATGCCGAGGAGCGGCGAATCTACCATGGTAATGGGCAGGCCATTGTTTGATAGCAGCAAGAGCACCCGGCCCGGCGACACTACTGCATCGGTCACCATTAACCCTCCTGCCAATTTTATGCGCATGCGCTTTAATGAAGGCGATGATTATGTGGACAGCCTGATGGGCGATGGGATTCAGGTATCGGTATTTGTTGCGCCATGGGACACCCTGCATCTTGATACTGTTCGGCTGGCGCTAAAAGCTGCGTTGGAGCAAGCTTCATTGCCCGCAAACTTTGAACTTATGCGCGTTAGATTGCCCCGGCGCAATATGGACTCCAGTGCCTCGCGGCATCAGTCATCCGATACCAATGCACAGCAGACAACGACTGTAATTATCAGGGCAAAGGATGTCAATATCACCAACGCGTCGGGCAGCAGTATCAGTTTTAGTACAAACAATAACGCTGACAGTCTAAACACAGAAAGGCAGCCCGGATTTTTTAGAAACGGCAATAACAACGAACGGTTGGTGGCATCATTTCCTATGCCCTATGCCCTGCTACTGGCCAAAATGAAGTGGCAGATTCTTTTTTCATTGATGATGATTGCATTGGTGGGTTTGGCGTTGTTTTATAACTATCGCAATATGCTGGTGCAGGCTCGTTTGGTAAAAGCCAAAAATGACCTCATAAGCAATATCACGCATGAACTAAAGACACCGATTGCCACCGTTGGTGTGGCATTGGAAGCCATGCAGAATTTTAATGCATTGCAAAATCCGGAACGTACAAAGGAATACCTCAGTATCTCCCAGCAGGAGTTGCGAAGACTTAACCTGCTGGTAGATAAAGTACTTAACCTAAGCATGTTTGATGCTGATAAAATGCAGGTGCAAATCAGCAAAGTTGATATGCTGCATATAGCCAAACAGGTGGCAGGAAGCCTTCAATTACAATTAGAGAAAGTTGGCGGTGATATCAGCTGGCATGCTAACGCTGCCACACATGTAGTGATGGCGGATGAACAACACCTGATAAGCATCTTATTCAATTTATTGGATAATGCCATTAAATATCGCAGTGAAAAAATGCCACTGCATATAGATATTCATTTCACCACAAATGCCGGTATGCTGTTATGCACCATTGCCGACAACGGTATAGGTATAGCCAGCGAAGAGCGGAAAAGAGTTTTTGAAAAATTCTATCGGGTACAAAATGGTGATACCCACGATGTGAAAGGCTATGGCCTTGGCCTTAGTTATGTGTACGAAGCCATAGCTGCCATGCACGGACAGATTCATGTAGAAGAAACGGCAGGTGGCGGTGCAAGTTTTGTACTTGCTTTGCCTTTGGCATAGTTTGGCTAATTTACCACTTCAATTCCATCATTCCATTATGGCAAAAATATTGTACGTAGAAGACGAATTGTTTTTGGGTAAAATTGTAAAGGATACGCTGGAGGCTAAAGGATATCATGTAGTGATGGAGTCGGACGGTGCCAAAGTGATGCAGCGCTTCACAGAAGTATCGCCCGATATATGTGTGCTTGATATCATGCTCCCACATAAAGACGGTTTACAACTTGCCGAGGAAATACGAAGACAAAACAAACAGGTGCCCATACTTTTTCTTACCGCCAAAAGCCAGACAGACGATGTATTGGCAGGGTTTAAAAAAGGCGGGAACGACTACCTGAAGAAACCGTTCAGTATGGAAGAACTGATGGTACGTATTGATAATCTGCTTCGCCTTACCCATAGCAATACGCTGACGCCCGCTGCCGATACCGGTGACGACATACTGTTAGGCACGTATAAGTTTAATTTGCCCCGCCAGGTGCTATCTCATGAAACCGAGGAAAAGAAGCTTAGCTACAGGGAGGCAGAATTGCTAAAATATTTATACCAGCACAGGGGAAGTATAATCCCGCGCAGCGATTTATTAATGGCTATTTGGGGCAACGACAGCTTTTTCAACAGCCGCAATATGGACGTGTATATTACTAAGCTGCGGGGTTATCTGAAAGCCGATGCTGCCCTTGAAATATTGACGATAAAGGGCGTGGGTTATCGGTTTATAGTACCGTAATCAGGGCTTCATTTTTTGCAACACTTGTTGCGGCAGATCGGTTTTGCTAATGGTAGATTTTCCATCCACATAAAATTTTCCAATGGCTTTGCTGGCCTGCAATACGCCAATGCTGCAATCATAAAATTTTCCTTCAAAGGGATGGTCTCTGTCACCGGCAAGTACGTAGGCTACTGTGCTGCGCCGTACTGTAGCACTGCCACCTGCACGAAAGCTCAGTTCGTCCAGTTTGCTGTCAATTATTTCAAGCGGCCCGTCGGGCGATGTCCAGGCACCACCGGTACAGTTGGTAAGCTTTCCCCGCAGCATAATGCCGTTGCCCATATTTTTAAAATTGGTGTGGCTCGCTTCTACCAGGGGATGTTTTACACCCAAAATGGTATAAGGCCCGAGATCTGATTCGGTAATGATAATGGCACCCTTTTCCGGTGTTACCATTTCGAATGAACCATGAACTGCGGTTACTTTATGCAGCTTTACATATTTATTTTCTCCGGGTACCCCGCCACTGCTAAAATGATGCATAGTGAGTGTGCCGGCATCAAGGATAACACTATCAAAGTCAAGCGAAACATTGGGATGGCAATACAAAGTATGCGATACATAATCAGGATTATTGTTGCCCTCAATGCGATGGTTGCCATATGCCTTGCCATTGGCGATATTCATATGGCGCAAATGCAGCGCTTTAAAAGGGCCATCTTGTGAAAACACACTAATAGCAATTGCCGCTACCCTTATGTTGCTATTGGTCCAGGTGGTAATGCACCAATTGTTTGCTGTACCGCCCCGGCTGCTTTCATACGCTGCACGCCCATTTTGGATATTTACTGCATCAAAATTGTTGGTCCACAATGCCCCGCTTTCCACGGTAGTCTGAAACGCTTTGCCATTGGCATGCTGTGTAATGGTGATGTTACTGATGTTATGGCTGCCATTACCGAGCCATAGCATGGTGTTGGAATTATCGGTAACTGCATTGTGCAGTATTGCGCCATTTTTCCCGGTAAGGGTTATGTTGCCATGTATCGTTACGGTTTTTGTAATCGTAACATTTTTATCCACTACTGCCACAGCATTTTTGGCCTGAGCAGCATCTACAAGTTTTTGCAAATTGTTGTTGTAGTGGCTAAGCAAAACTTCCTGCGCCTGCAGGGTTGGTGCAGCAAGCAACAGCATTGCTGCTGGTAAAATAAATTTGGAGGATGCTAAAAAGTGAATCATAAAGCCGAAGTTCAGTACTTTGACTCGAAATACTCCCTTTGGCCAGGCGCCAATAGAAATGTACCGGTTAATGCATGCATTATGGAAAATGAAGAATTGATTTTTAAGCTGGCCAATGGAATGGCCGGTTTTGGTTGGCTGTTATTATTGCTATTTTACAAGAGGCCGGGTATTACTAATTTGTTGGTATGGATAATAGTAGCTGCCTTGTGTGTATTGTACAGCACACTAATTTTTAAAACCCTGCAACCGGGTGATTGGAAAAGCTTTACCACGCTGGAGGGCGTAGTATCGCTAATGTCCGTTCCGGGTGCTGCACTGGTGGGCTGGATTCATTATCTGGCTTTTGATTTAATGACCGGCGTATTCGTGGCAGTAAACGGTCAGCGTCATGGGGTGCGTTTCATTTTATTGTTGCCTTGCCTGTTATGCACTTTTATGCTGGGTCCCTTTGGTCTTGCACTTTATTTTTTGGTGAGATGGTATACCACGGGACATTATTTTGCTTCAAACTATCAAGCCGCATAAATGAGGCAGGTATCGTCCGGTAAAGGAGCAATAGGTATTTTCGATTCGGGATACGGCGGGCTTACGGTTTTCCGGCAAATAAGGGACCTGATGCCGCAATACGATTATATCTATTTAGGCGATAATGCCCGTGCGCCGTATGGCAATCGCGGATTCGATACTATTCATCAGTTTACCTGGCAGGCAGTGCAGTGGTTGTTTGGGCAGGGTTGTCCGCTGGTTGTGCTGGCCTGCAATACCGCAAGTGCCAAAGCATTGCGCACTATTCAGCAGCAAGACCTTCCTGTTTCGGATGATCCTTCGCGGCGTGTGCTGGGTGTAATACGACCCACAACCGAAATGCTGGGTACGCTTACCAAAACCGGTAAGGTTGGTATTATGGGAACAGAAGGTACAGTGCAGTCGGGCTCTTATGTAATCGAGTTGCAAAAATTCTGGCCACAGTTGCAAGTCTTTCAGCAATCATGCCCCATGTTGGTGCCGCTTATTGAAACGGGCATGCATAGCAGCGCAGGTGCCGATTTTTTTGTGCGGTATTACCTGGATGCTTTGTTTGCGCAAAACAATACTATTGATACGGTGCTGCTGGCCTGCACACATTACCCATTGTTGTTGCCGTTGCTACAATCGCTGGGGCCTGCAGGCATGCAATATGTGGCACAGGGACCAATAGTGGCAAACAGTCTGGCAGACTATTTGCTTCGCCATGCAGAAATGAAGCAACGCCTGACTACCCGTGGCGATGTGCAGTTTTTTACCACTGATAGCATTGTTGGTTTTGAGCAACATGCGGCTATTTTTTACGGGCAGCCGGTGATTGCACAACAAGTTTTTTTGGGATAGCAGCCAATTAAGTTTGGAAGCCTCCAATTCTCTAGTATCTTTTTGCTTTAATGCTTAAACGCAGGCAACCTAAGTTACACCCAGTATGTTACAATGGATCTTGATAGCTCTTCCGTTGGTTATCAATAGTCTTGCCGGTTATTGGATACATACAAGACCAATGAGTGATGCAACTGTTGTTAGACTGCGCCATTGGGAGCGCTTGTCTGGCATTCTTATTTTATCAGTTGGAATTGCAGTGCTTGCTATTGCAGAAATAATTAATCTAAGTGCCGTGGCAGATGCTTTGCGTTGGAACATGGAGGTTGGCTTATGGTCATTAGCGTTAATAGTAGTTAGTGCTGCAGCTGGTAGCTATATTCATGTACATGCAAAACCGGGTAGTACGGCATGGCAGTTGCGGCAATTTGACAGGGTTGATTTTGGCAAAAATCTACTGGTTTGGATTGTTTACCTTTTGCTCTATGAATTTTATTTCAGGGGATTGTTGATGCAAAGCGAGGATATCCCGGTGAAGTGGCTTATGGTGCTGAACGTGGGATACTATGCACTTGTTCATATTCCACATGGTAAAGCAGAAACGATAGCTGCTATACCTTACGGTATATTATTGGCTGTTTCGGTATGGCAGTGCGGCAGTATGTGGCCTGCATTTTTGGGACATATGTCGTTGGTAATAACAACACAGTTTATACGGCTTACGCCTAAAAAGATTTGAGAAAGTAGACGCTAAACCTTTTATACATCATCAAAAAAAGAATTACATGAAAAAGATAATGGTTACCGGAGCTGCCGGCGTTATAGGCTGGGAACTTGCACGCACTTTAGCAGATAGCGGCCATGAAGTTATTGCGTTTAACCGCCATGTACCTGAGCATTTGCAGCATGATAATGTAACATGGGCACTGGGTGATTTACTACAGAAAGATAGCCTGTTGAAAGCGATGGCTGGATGTGAAGAAGTGTACCATGTAGCAGCTGTAGCTAAATTGCATACCCTTGATCCGCAAGAGCATTTCAAAACAAATGTGGAAGGAACTACTCATGTGTTACGCGCAGCGCAGGAACTTGGCATCAGGCGGGTTTGCTACACCAGTACAGGCGGTGTCATTGGTCCCAATAAGGGGCAGCTATTAACCGAAGACGATATTATGGATTCAAATTTTGACAACAGTTATGATCAGTCAAAATACCTTGGTGAGCAACAGGTTCATCAATTTGTGCAACAAGGACTTGATGCGGTAATAGTAAATGTAACCCGCATATTTGGTCCGTCGCAAATGCGCTTTTCCAATGCCAATACAAAAATGATCAAGGACTACCTTTCAAAATCTTTTGTATTGCTGCCGGGCGATGGTCATGCTATAGGGAACTACGGCTATATTACTGATATTGTTAATGGCCATATACAGGCTATGGCCAAAGGCCATACTGATCAGCGCTATATTCTCGGTGGCGAAAATATCAGCTATCATCAGTTTTTAGATGAAGCTGAAAAGCTAACAGGCAAAAGAACCAGAAGAATTTGTTTGCCGCGTTGGGGCATGTACGCTTTTGCCAAGTCTGAAATGATACTATCCAAAATGCAGGGAAAGGCACCACGCATTGCAACCGGCGATGTTAACCGCCTTATCAATTCGCGCAGGATGAGCATAGCAAAGGCTCAGGATCATTTAAATTATTCAGTTACACCACTTGCGAAAGCAATGGCTGAAACCATTTCATTTTTGGGCTACTGATAGTGATTTTCGTTATTGTTTATTACTGAAATCTGAGTAGTTTAGTATAAAACCAAAATCCTTCTAATGTCAGGCCACAAAATTGCTGTAATCACCGGAGGTGCCGTTGGGTTGGGCAAGGCCATGGCTAAAGAAGCAGCCGGACGTGGTTATGCGCTTTTTCTGATTGATCTTCCGAATCTGCAATTGCCTGACTATAGTGCACAGCTTTCAAATGAATACAAAGTGCCGGCCCATTACATGGAAGCGGACCTTACTGCGGCTGATATTGCTTCAAAAATTGAGCAAGCCTTATTGGAAATAGACATGCCGGTTGGCCTGCTTGTAAATAACGCCGCTATTGGTATTAATCAAACTTTTGTAACGCTTGGTGCAGATAAAATTCAAAGACTTATTCAGCTCAATATTTCTTTTGCCACAGCACTTACGGTAATGGTTGCCCGCATGATGCAGTTGCATGGCGGTGGCCATATTATTAATGTATCGAGTTTGGCTGCCTATTACAGTGTACCGTACAAATCCTTGTATGCTGCATCAAAGGCATTTTGGTATAACCTGTCATTGAGTTTGTACTGCGAACTGAAGCCGTTGGGCATTCATGTTTCTGTAGCATGCCCCGCTGGAATATTGTCGAACGATATGCATCGTTTTCGCTACGATAATGGTGACCGGCTTACCAGACTATCGTTTTTGGAAACTGATGAAACCGCTTCTATTATTATGACGGAAGCTTTCAAAAAGCGACCGGTAATTATTCCCGGCCGTTTTGCCAAAATGATGCAACGATTAGGTTCTGCACTCCCTGTTTCGTGGCAACTTCGGATGGCTTCAAAGCGATTTGGAAATCCTATGAAAGATATTAACGGAGCAACGAATCAGCGGTAAAAGTAGCGGCGACAGACCGCCGCCTTATTTAAGCCCCAACTGGTGTAGAATATGGTCTCTTCTCGACTTGCTAACCATTAGTCTTTCCCCATTTACTAATTGTACATAGCCGCCATCGGCGCGTATAAAGTGGGTGATATAGCGTTGGTTGACTACTGTAGAATGGTGGATGCGTGTAAAGTCTTCTTGGGGTAATAACTCCATAAGTTCGCCTATGCTTTTGCTCACCAATAAATTTCTGCCTTCCAATAGCATAATGTTGGTGTAAGCTCCATCTGCTTTAAGGCAAACCATGTTATCAGGTTCCAGAAACTCATACCCTTCCTTGACCGGAATAGTAATTTTTCTGTTCTCACGCTTATTAAAGGCTTGTAAGAGCGTTACAATACGATCATCCTGAGATTTGTGGCCATTGTGGGTTTCTACTTTTGCCACTGCTTCCATCAGCTCGCTAATTACTATGGGTTTAAGGAGGTAATCTATGGCGCAGGCCCTGAATGCACGGGCGGCATATTCTTCATGCGCTGAAATGATAATCAGCGAGAAATCAATTGCGGGAAGTAACTCAAGCATTTCGAAGCCATTCATCCAGGGCATAGCCACATCCAGAAAGACGATATCGGGTTTTAATTTCCGAATGGCCATCAGGCCTTCTTTTGAATCGCGTACGGCAGCCATTACACTTACGTTTGGGCAATAGCGCTGCAGGTCGTTTTTTAGGGCTTCAAGAGCCAATAGTTCATCGTCGATTATGATGGCTTTCATGATAGTTGATTAAACGTCTTAAGGCTTTGTATCAGGTTGTTGGCTTGCAGTGTGATGTTGGCTGCCAGATAGTAGCGTTGGGGGCGAAGAGGAAAGAGCAATATGGGCGCTACTGTTTGAATCAGGGCGGCAATATGCTGTTAGCGTGGTTGGGAGGATGGGGTGTTTGGCATAGGTGATAGGGGTTTGATCAAAGGTATCTTACGAATATTCCAACTGTGGTTTTAGGCTGTGAAAAACATTTACCCGGATACCTGAGATTTTGAATAGTTTGATACAAAGCTATTTTTCGGGAGTGACGAATTAGGGTATCGGTTTACCATTTGCTGTTTTGGGTTTATAATTGGTTTGTTCGAATACGTTTTCCAGTATGCGGCGGTTTTGAGATGCTGGTGGACTGAAAACGGCAGACTGTAAGATGCATCTTGCTACAGCTATGCAATTGTTGGAATTTGTTGTTGTATTTCTCACCAACAAACCCTCATCATCATGTCACTTTCATCTACATCAAAGGCGGTTTGCCAAATAGCCATTTGTATTGCGGGTATTGGATTGGCCGTCCATGGGCAACCTGAGCAACATCTTTTTAATGTATACAATGGCGATAAGCAGGTTGGCAATCTTTCGGCCAACTATTCAA
This sequence comes from Chitinophagaceae bacterium, assembly GCA_024643625.1. Lineage (GTDB taxonomy): Bacteria > Bacteroidota > Bacteroidia > Chitinophagales > Chitinophagaceae > Phnomibacter. Next base: position 1,726 of record JAHEMO010000089.1, on the reverse strand, counting down.
TGGCTAAAGGGGATCATATATATGCCGTTCAGGCTGATGTGAAAACGAGTCTGCTCCTCACCATACATGTAAGTGTGCTGTGCACCCTCGTGTTCAATGCCGATGGCGTACTAACATCTACAAGATATGCGCAATCTGCAACAGGTGGTTTCGATAAAATAATTGAAACCAACGCTATACCCGGTGGCTATAAAGTTTGGCGGGACAAGCGTTTGCAAAAGGAATTGCGGGGCAGTATCCGGTTTACTGCAAACCGCCTCTATTTTGAAGAACCTGTGGGGCTAGATAAAGTCTATTCTGAAGCTAATGCAGCTGTACTGCCACTGAAAAATATTGCCCCTGGTGTTTACGAACTTTTTACACCCGATGGTAAGCATACAACTTATACCTACAGTGGCGGCAGGCTTATGAGGCTGGATGGCTATACGGCATTGGGAAAGGTGACATTCAAAAGAATGGAAAATATTACCAAAGCAAAATAGATAATGCCTGCAAAGGCTACCCGGCTCTTATAAGCCACAAACAGTTATTGACTGACGCAACCAATATTTCTGTAATCCCTATAACTGATCACTATGAAAGCTCATCAATTAGAAACTACCAACGGTTTGACCATTTCCAGAACAAAAGTTGTATTGCTGATTTCTATTGCCGCAGTATTGCCATTTGAGGCATTTGTATTTTACGATGGCGTATATGGTATCATGATCCGGAGCCTCCTTCTGGGTAAAGGCTTTGCTGCCTGGACCTTAACAGAATATATCATGCACCGCTGGGCTTTTCATGATCGTGAATCCTACGGTAACGGCAAAGTGACTGATCGGTATAAACATCACCACCACCATACGCATCCATCAGAGATTGCCGTAAAAAAGCCGGTGCGGTATTTGGCCGTTATTGTGGCAATACTGGGTGTGCTATCCATATTTGCTTTTGGTAGCGGCTGGGTATCTTATCTGTTAGGCTGGTTAAGCGGAGCCGGAGCCTACGCTATCATGCATTATGCCTTGCACCAAACCTATGCGGTTCAACTCTTTCCCACTTTAGTAAAGCAGCATATATGGCATCATCTTAAATACACTCATATGTGCTTTGGCATCCTATGCACTTTTTGGGATAAGTTGTTTCAAACGGTACCCGAGGAGTTCCATCGGCTGCCTGCCAAAACTATCCGCTTTTATTACCAGGGTGAGGGGGTAGATGAAATCCGCACTGAGCAAATTGTAGAAAAGCTCATGCAACATAATAGCCGCGCTGCGCAGGTTTATATCGAATAATGCCGATGGCCCGGCTATGAAATTGAAGTAGTCAACTCATTACTCACCTTAAACGATTTATTTATGAAAGCCATTTTACTCCTGTGCATGATTGCACTAAGTAGCGCTTTGTTCGCACAAAAAAAGCCTTTTGTTAGGGTTTACGATTTATCCGGAAAAAAGATACATAAGGGACGCCTGCACGACATCGCAGATTCATCACTACAGCTTGACAAACCTAATGGGGTAGTTGATATTGCATATCAAAAAATTGGTATGATAAAAACCAAACGCTCGGAGGGCCACAATGTGCTGGTTGGTGCGCTTACCGGACTGACTGTTGGCGCCATATGGGGCACTGCAACAGGGGTCGCCGACCCTGAAGCATATTTATTTGGATATTCTTCAGCAGAGGGTGCGGCGGGATTTGGAATATTGGGCATACCGCTTGGTGCCGCCATAGGTGCCGC
>JAHEMO010000334.1 GCA_024643625.1 Chitinophagaceae bacterium | reverse complement strand
CTTTGTATGTAAGGCATGTCTTTATTGATGGCAACGCCATTTTCCTCATAACCCAAAATGGTATAGGGCGCTATTTTGTAATAACGACCAATACTGGTATTAATGCTCAGTCCTCTTGCTAGGGTATAGCTGAGCGCCAGTCTCGGCGAAAGGGTCTTACCGAGGTTATTGCCGTCATCAGTATAGGTATTACCATCAGTACGCAGTCCCAAAGTCATTTTTAGCCGGTCGGCGGCCAGGCGGCGACTCACCTGCGCAAAGGCGCCATAGCGATACATGGTAAAATCGGTGGCATAGTCAGCCGTATAGCCTTCCCTTCGCTGAAAAGTGCTGTTTTCGTAGCGGGTATTTATCAGGTTGGCACCAAAACTCATGTTCCAGTTATTCCATACTTTGTTGTACTCATAACGCAGGCGGGTTTCCGCTTCTTTGCTTTCGTATCCCAAAATGCGTTCCTCTTCTTTTGGGTTTTCATTGTCTTCGTACTGGTCGGCACGGTTTATTAAGATATTGTTGCTGAGGCTGAGTTGCCAGAAACCTTTGTTGATGATGCGTTTCCAATAAATACCCGTGGTATTGGTGTACTGACTATTCAGCGGCAGTCCATCCAATATGGCTTCCTGCTCAAGCGTAGGGCTATCGGGCCGATTAAGGGTAAAATTATCAATGGAACCCAGCCCTATCAGGCCTATTTCGTTTTTATTATCGGGCTTATGTACAATTTTCATTTGATGATCCCAGTAGTCGGGCAAAAAAGGCAGTTCAATCAGTTTGAATAAAAACTGCAGGTAGCTGCGCCTTGCCGAAACAAGAAAAGTTGTTTTGCCGCCTTTTTTACCCAGCGGTCCCTCTAATGTAAGGGCTGCTTCGCTGGCGCTGAGCCTGAAATTGCCTTCAAACTTATCAGGGTTGCCCGTACGCTGCCGGAAGATGAGGGCGCCGCTCAGCGGATTATCGTATTGCGCCGGAAAAGCGCCGGTATGCAGGGTAACCTGATCTACAAATGCCACATTGAGCATGCCCACGGGGCCACCGGCAGCGCCCTGCGTAGCAAAGTGGTTAATGGTGGGTATTTCTATACCATCGAGGTAATACACATTTTCATTGGGGGCGCCACCGCGGATGATGATATCGTTGCGGAAACCTACGGAACCGCTTACGCCGGGCAGGCTCTGCACCACTTTGGCAATATCAAAATTGGCACCGGGGTACTTGGCTATTTCATTGTATCCCAGACTTTGTATGCTGTTTACGGAGGCCAGGGGCTTCACAAAATTGCGGCTGCGTTTCACTACCACCGTTTCCAATTGTTCCGGGGCAGGCTCCAGTTCAAAACTCACCTGTGCGGTATTGCCGCTCGTAACCATCACATCGTAGGCATAGGCGGTGCGGTAGCCTACAAAACTTACTTCGAGGGTAACCGATTGGGTGGGTACATCGCGCAGGCGAAAAAATCCACTGCTATCGGTAGTGGTGGCCAGGCTGAGCGCGGGAATGGAAACGGTTACGCTGCCCAGGGGGCGTTGTGTACCTGCTTCGCGAACATAGCCGGCGAGTGTGCCGGTAATTTGGGCATGCAGCCCCGAAAAGCTGAGGAGTAAGGCAATAAAGCTGAGTGTACGAAACATAGTGAAATTGTGAGAGCGCAAAAGTGAGTGATAGATTTGTGTAAATAATCAACGAAAACGTTAAACACAAAAATGAAGGTATTGTTGTCCGGGTTGCCGTGCATTCGGCTATCATGGTCTGCAAAACTGAATAGGGCTAAGCTTCCGCCGGTACGCAAAACCTCCTGTATGGCTCAAACAACAACGCCCCGACATGGCCGGGGCGAAAAACCTGATGAACAGTTTATTTAATTACGACCGATATAGGCGCGGCCACATTTTGCCTTTTTGCCGTTGGCAGCATCGTTCACGCTAATAGCGCGGGCACAGCCGGAAGCAACAAAAAGAATAAACAGCGCGGCGGCCAGGTAGCGGGATAATTTTTGCGACATAGTTTGCAAATATGAAGGTGAACGACATTCGGGCCGTTAAAATTGTTGGCTTTTAAGAAAATTATATTGGGGGATACCCTACGCCGTGCGAATCAACATTGCTGTTTGCGATACAGCAAAATTTGCCCTGCGCCAGAACTTCTTCAGTACCCTGATGCAGGTCATATACTCCGCCTTGCCCGTTTGGTAACTTTATGCATGGCATAAAAGCCCTCTTCTTTCCTGTGAAAATGCGTGTGATTTTAGCGTTGGCTTTCGCCTGTCTGGCATCTGCACTTTTTGCTCAAAAAAAGCTGGTAGTGTATGTCTACAACACACAGTTTAGCATTTACGATCCCGCCGAAAAAAAGCCCGTTACTGCAGCCATCATCAATGCCGGTGATACTATTCGCTGGCAATGGCTGCAGGGCGATCATACCACCACAGCCGTTGAGGGCAGTCCTGAGCAGTGGAATGTCGTAATCAATGCATCCAATACCTTTTTCGAACGGATTTTTACCACCCCGGGCGTTTTTGAATATTACTGCATACCGCATGCCAGCAATATGCGCAGTACCATTACGGTTTTGGCAGCTGGGTCAGGCGCATGCTGCCTTCCTGACGGCAGTTGTATCACATCGGGGCAGGGCGATTGTGAGGCGCAGGGTGGCGTGTACAAAGGGGTTGGCACTTTATGTGAAAGTATCACCTGCGATCAAACTAAAAACCTTCAGGCACTAAAAGACAATACCCTGTACGAAAGCGCTAACGGCACACTGAGTAATGGTAAAGGCAGTCATTTTTTTGCCGGCCGGAGCAACAACGGTATCCGGCGTGGTGTTTTGGCCTTTGACCTGAGCAGTATTCCCACCCACGCTGTTATTACCAGTGTACAGCTCAAACTTTACTGTAATAACAATAATGGTAGCGATATAGTAAATCTGCATAAAGCTTTACAAAACTGGGGCGAAGGCAATTCTGCTGCCACAGGACAGGAAACCAATGGCGCCACAGCCCTTGCCGGTGATGCTACCTGGGTGCATACTTTCTTCCCCTCAAGCCTGTGGACCAATCCCGGAGCAGATTTCTCCGCTTTGCCCAGCGCTTCCAGAGAAGTGAGCAGCACTGGCATTTTTGCATGGAGCAGCGCGCAACTAACGGAGGATGTGCAGCATTGGGTAAGTGAACCCGCAGGCAATTTTGGCTGGGTGGTAAAATGTACCAACGAAAACAGCACCGATATTTTGAAACGGTTTTCAAGTTTGCAGAACAGCAGTCCGGAAAACCGACCCGTGCTGACGGTACAATACAACCTGCCACCCCTCGGCGCATGTTGCTTGCCCAACGG
>JAHEMO010000088.1:7321-12516 GCA_024643625.1 Chitinophagaceae bacterium | reverse complement strand
GCCAAATGCCACATGGGGGCATTGCGGTATTCCGTATTGCCATAGTTACTAAAGCCGCGATGAATAAGACCGATGGTATCAATCCCTGATTTTGCCACACGCTCCACAGCACCTGTCCACAATTCCAGATCAGCATTAATTGGATTCTTAATCAGCACGGGAATATTGACACCCTTCAACGCATCGGCCACATCCTGCACGCTAAATGGATTCACTGTCGTACGGGCGCCAATCCATAACATATCGATATCAAAATGCAGTGCATCTTCCACCTGTTTACCGGTAGCCACCTCCACCGTTACTGGAAGCCCTGTTAGTTGCTTTGCTTTTTGCAACCATGGCAGTCCCTTGGTACCTACGCCTTCAAAACTTCCGGGCCGTGTGCGAGGCTTCCAAATGCCGGCACGCAGAAAATCAATTTTTCCTGTAGCAGCCAATCTTTGCGCCGTCTGTACCAATTGTTCTTCGGTTTCGGCGCTGCAAGGCCCGCTAATGATGATGGGTTCTTTGTTTTGCTTCTGCTTTATTATATCAGCAGCAGTAATAGTGGCGGTATTCATGGTTGATTATTTTTAGTTGAAATAAATTTTCATTACGCAGGATTCATTCTGATTTTTCTGCCTTTGTAAAGTTTGCCATCCAGCGATTGCAACATTTGTTTCGCTGCACCTTTATCAATCTCAATTATACTTTTCAGGTCTTTCATGTCTATTTTTCCCAACACAGCTTTACTCAAATCGCTCTTATCGAGAATATACTGCAAGAAGCTAGCTTTATAAAAACCGTCCTTGGTACCGAGGTTAACAAACAAGCGCACATAATCGCCGCTGCCGGAAACGCCTTCCGGTCTTTTGATACCACGAATATCCTTCCTGATGCCTCTGTCTTCCTTGCGGGGATTTAAATCTTCGGCATTTTCGTAGTATTTCAGAAACCTATCAAACTCAAGTGCAGCAACTCTTTGTACCAATTCTTCTTTGCTCATATCGGCAAAGCGCTCCTGCAATACCGGTAAATACGTTTCATAATCGCCGTGGCTTATATCAGCATCGTGTAGTTTATCAATGAAATAATAAAACTGCTTACGGCATACATCTTTCCCGGATGGAATTTCAAACCGATGCATACGTATTTGATTCACCTGTTCTACATCACGCTGCCTGCGGGTTTCCCGAGAAGTAACTATGCTGATGCAAATGCCCGTTGCACCTGCACGACCGGTGCGGCCGCTGCGGTGGGTGTATATTTCCGGATCGTCGGGCAATTCATAATTAATAACATGTGTAATACCGGTAACATCAATACCGCGGGCTGCCACATCGGTAGCTACCAATACCTGCAATGCTTTGCTTCTGAAAGCACTCATCACTTTATCGCGCTGCGGCTGGCTAAGGTCGCCATGCAAAGCATCTACATCATACCCTTCGCGCACCAGGTTTTCAGTTATTGATTGTGCATCGGCTTTGGTACGGGTAAATATCAGGCCGTACATGCCGGGATTGAAATCAATAATGCGCTTCAGCGTTTCGTAGCGATGCGGCGCCGTGGTAAAACAAAACTGATGATCAATATTGACATTGGTAGTGTTTACCTTACCAATAGTTACCTCAAACGGCTTTTCCATATACTGCTTACTCACCTTGCGTATGGGTGGCGGCATAGTGGCGCTAAAAAGCCAAATAGAATCTCTGTTTGGTGTTTGTTGCAGCACAAATTCAATATCTTCCTGAAAGCCCATGTTCAGCATCTCATCGGCTTCGTCAAGCACCACATATTTTATAGCGCCAAGGTTAATGGCTTTGCGCTCAATTAAATCTATTAACCTGCCGGGTGTAGCTACAACTACCTGCACACCACGCCGTATCTGCTTTATCTGATCGCCAATACTTGCACCACCGTAAACGGCTACTATCTGAAAATGATTGAGCTTTGCAGCAAAGTCAGTAATCTCACGTGTTATCTGCAGGCAGAGTTCGCGTGTGGGGCAAATAATTAAGGCCTGCGGCGATCTATCGTTCAGGTTTACAAGATGCAATAAGGGCAAACCAAAAGCCGCCGTTTTGCCTGTACCTGTTTGGGCAAGACCAATAAAATCTTTCTCCCCCTGCATAAGCACAGGAATCGATTTTTCCTGCACAGCCGTTGGGGTTTGATAGCCTTTCTCCGAAAGCGCATCCAGGATTTCCTGTTGTAAACCGAAATTTTGAAACGTCATCATTACTTTAAAATTCTTTTGATCTCATTGGCATGCGCCATGAGTTGATGTAAATAATCCCAGTTCTCTTTCTCTAAACAACTCTTGAACTTACGCAACTGGGTGATGTGTTCGTTCAAAACATCCAATACATTCTCTTTATTCTCTTTGAAAATATCGAGCCAGGTATCCGGATTGCTTTTGGCAAGCCTCACAGTACTTTCAAAACCGGCACTGGCCAGTTCGAAAATGGCTTGCTCTTCTCTTTCTTTTTCTAACACCGTATTTGCCAGGGCAAATGATGTGATGTGTGAGATATGACTGATGTATGCGGTGTGAATATCGTGATCGTCGGCATTCATGTAAAGTAAATGCATACCCAACTGGCGCAGCAAATTTTCCACCAGTTGTATAGCATCTTCATCGCTTTCGTGACGGTTGCAAATAATACCGGCTTTACCGGCAAAAGCAGCATCGCTAGCCGCCTGTGGACCGCTAAATTCTGTACCCCACATAGGATGCGTGGCTACAAATCTTCCTCTGTTAGGATGGGTTTGTATTTGCTGCAACAAATTACGCTTTGTACTCCCCATGTCTATTACCACTTGCCTGCTGTTGATACCGTCAAGTATTTCAGGCAATACTTTGTTTGCCGCACTTACCGGTATGGCAAGTACCACAAGATCTGCCTCTTTAACCAAAGTATTAATATCAACCAACTGATCCACTATACCTAATTGCATAGCGGTATCCATATGCATTGGGCTGGCATCTGTTCCCATTACCCAATCTGCCAGTCCCTTTTTCTTCAGTACCAGCGACAGTGAGCCACCTATTAATCCCAATCCAATTATACCAACTTTCATATGGCTTTTATCCTTTCTATTGCCTGGGTAAATATTTTTTCTGCGCTGCAAAGACTCACTCTTATATACCTGTCGCCTGCAGAGCCGAAAATACCACCGGGCGTTATGAATACAGCAGCTTTATGTAATATGTCATCGCTAAGGGCAAAGCCATTGTCCCAACCATCAGGAATGTTGGCCCACACAAACATACCAGCCTGTTGCGGATCGTATTGGCACTGCAAATAATCCAGTAATTCATATACTTTTTTCCGGCGGTTTTGATACGCAAAATTCAACTCGTTAAACCAACCCTCATCCAATTGTAATGCTTTAACGGCTGCTACCTGAAGGGGCTTAAACATGCCGCTGTCCATATTGCTTTTAAAGCGTAGTACATCGGCTATGCGACTGGCATTGCCCGCCAGCATACCCACACGCCAACCAGCCATATTATGGCTTTTGCTAAGCGAGTTTAACTCAATACAATTATCCTTTGCATGTTGCAGCGAGAGGATACTCCATGGATTTTTATTGAGGATAAAACTGTAGGGATTATCATGACAAATTAAGATGCCGCGGGCTGCCGCAAAGTCCACCACTGCCTGCAGTTTATCGGCATCGGGCAATTGGCCGGTAGGCATATTAGGATAGTTGAGCCACATTAATTTCACTCCTTGTAAATCCATGGCTTCCAATGCCGCTATATCAGGATGCCATTGGTTGGCCTCGCTCAATTCAAAAGGAAGAGGCTCAGCGCCGGCAAGTTCCACTGCACTGCGGTAAGTAGGATAGCCGGGGTTGGGCACAAGTGCCTTGTCTCCGGGGTTTAAATAGGTCATGCATATATGCATAATACCTTCCTTACTACCAATAAGGGGCAGTATTTCTGTGTCGGCATCCAGCGATACTGTATACCAGGTTTGGTACCATTGGGCAAAAGCATTGCGCAATGCCGGAATGCCCTTATAGCCTTGGTAAGCATGTACATTACTCAAATCAGACTCTGCTTGTAGTGCCTGAATAACAGCAGGATGCGGCGGCAAATCCGGACTGCCGATACCGAGATTAAGTACTTGCTTGCCGGCAGCATTCATTTGCTCTATTTCGCGCAGCTTCTGCGAAAAATAGTACTCGTTTATGTTTTGTAATCTATGTGCGGTGTGTATGCTCATTTGTTTTGTCCTCCTTTATAAATACCATATTCCTCAATGCCGTCGGCCACTTTCTTAAAGCCCTGAATAAAATTTTGATAGTGGGCCGCATCGGCAAATTCAATATCGGCATGAAAGGCATAACGGAATTTGGTACCGGGTATCGGCATGCTCTGAATTTTGCTGATGTTGATGTTATGCTCAGCTACAAAATTGAGTACGCGGGCCAGGCTTCCCTGCGTATGGTCGGTTTGAAATCGTATAGAAGCCTTGTTGGCATCCCCCGCCACTTTGGCATTGGCTTCTTTTTGCAAGATTAAAAACCGCGTAAAGTTGTGCTGAATGGTATGCACGTTTTTGGCGGCAATATCCAGATGATACATGCGTGCAGCAAGCGTGCCGGCAATAGCAGCCTGATGCCTGCTGCGCCGTTGATGGATATGGCGGGCACTTAAAGCGGTATCTTCAGTTTCCACTAGTTTCCAGTGCGGAAATTTTTCCAGGTAATCCATACATTGGAGTATGGCCATAGGATGAGAATGCACTTCGCGGATATCCGCAAGCGTTACCCCCGGGTTGACCAGCAGTTGCTGATTGATAGTAAGATATACCTCGCCGGTTATCTTGAGTTTGCTTTTTTGCAATAGCGTATAATTAGCCAAAATGCTGCCGGCAATCGAATTTTCAATCGCCATAATACCGGCTGTTACGGAAGCATTATGATTTGCTGCATCTATTACCTGCCGGAAAGTATCGCAGGGTAGCACTTGCACGCTATCGCCAAAGAAGTCGATGGCTGCCTGTTGGTGAAAACAGCCTTCGTATCCCTGAATAGCCGCTATGGGAGATGATATTTTCTGCGTGGGGGTCATAAAAAAAACCCGGCCTTTGCGGCCGGGTGGTATCTTTTGTTTTGTTGATTAGTTTTTATCTGCAAAGCGTACCCTCTCCGGCCTATTGTGTTCCAAAATAGGTAAAATAGAAGCCGGTAAAATAGAAATG
>JAHEMO010000088.1:0-7221 GCA_024643625.1 Chitinophagaceae bacterium | reverse complement strand
CATATTAGTTATAGGTAAATTGATTGTTTTTGGGTTACCATCGGCATTTTTGCGCATTAAAGATTAGATCAGTGAAAGTTGACGGCCTCGAGCACGAAAGGAAATTGTTAGAAGGTTTGGCTGCCAATGATAGAGTTGCTGTAGAAACAATTTACGGCGAAAACTATCGGGTTATCCAGTCTTTCATTTTGAAGAACAGCGGAAGCTTTGACGATGCCAGGGATATATTTCAGGAAGGAATGGTTGTGCTGTATGAAAAAAGCCTCGATCCGGGCTTTACCCTCACCAGCCAGTTACGTACCTACTTATATTCCATCTGTCGGCGTCTTTGGTTAAAAAGACTGCAACAGGAACATCGCTTTACCGCGCATATTGAAAGCCACGACGAAACCATTGCCGTGGAGGAAGAAATTGAAGCCAAGGAAAAACTGGATAGCGACTTTGCGTTAATGGAAAACGCCATGCGCAATTTGGGAGAGCCTTGTAAAAGTCTTCTGGAAGCTTTCTATATTGATCGGAAGAACATGAATGATATTGCCGACGAATTTGGATACACCAACGCCGACAATGCCAAAAACCAGAAGTACAAATGTCTGGTTCGCCTTAAAAAACTATTTTTTGCACAGCATAATCTGGCAGAATGATGGAAGAAATGATGATATTGGAAGCCGCAGAGCGCCTCTATTTTGGGGAGCTTTCGGTGCAGGAAACTGCGGAACTCGAACAGCTGCGCCGTGGCAATGCCGACATTGACCAAATGGTGGTAAGCCATATGCTTTTTTTGCAGCAGATGGACAAATTTGCCGGTAGAAAAGCGGTGAAACATCAACTGCATAGCATTCACCATGACCTTGTAACAAGCGGTGCCATTAATGAACAGCCGGAAGAAAACTTCCAGACACCCATCATTCGGTTTTGGGGCAGATATAAACGCACCATAGCAGTGGCTGCATCCATTGCTTGCGTTACCGCACTTTCTATAAGCCTGCTGTCATCGTTGTTGTCGCCGGCCAATAAACAACAGAACACCCTTCAGCAACTCAGCAAAAAGATAAATGCGCTGGAATACCGGCAAAATGTGCAGAATCAGAAAATCGATGAAATTATCAGCCCTAAAATAAGTGGCACCCAAATAAGTGGTGGTACGGGATTCCTTATCGATCCGGAAGGATACCTGGTTACCAACCTGCACGTCGTAAACGCCGCCACCAACCTGGTGGTAGCCGCAGAAGGCAAGGAATATATTGCCAAACGAGTGTACACTGATGAAGGAAACGATATTGCCATCCTCAAAATTGAAGATGCAGAATGGACACCACGCAACGCATTACCCTATCGCTTTCGCAGATCGGGTATTGAGTTAGGCGAGGAGATTTTTACCCTTGGCTATCCGCGCAGCGAGATTGTATATAATAAAGGATATATGAGTGCCGCAAGCGGATACGAGAATGATACCCTGAGCGTGCAGATAGCCATTAGTGCCAATCCCGGCAATAGCGGCGGTCCGGTATTTGACAGCAACGGAGAAATAATTGGCATCCTGAGTACCCGCGATAAGCAGGCCAACGAAGTAGTTTTTGCCACGAAAAGTATTCAGATAGCCCGCGCTGTGGAACAGTTGAAAGAAGACACGGCCTTCCGTAAAGTAAAGATTCCGGCGGGCAGCAATAGCGGAGGTATGAACCGCGTGCAGCAAATCAAGAAAATGAAATCCTGCGTATTTATAGTAAAAGGATATTAAGACCTACACCCCTCAAACCACACACCTGCCGGCTTCTTGCCGGCATTTTTTTGTGCTATCGCATGGCCTCCGCAATTTTTTCAGCAGTGGTAGCTTTCCTTATTTGCTTCAGCAACTTACCGTTTGGACTATACACAAAAATGCCCGGTATTTCATCCAGCGCCAGAAACTGGCCGAGCGCAAACTGCGGATCGTGGGCGACTGTAATATTTTTAAATGGCGCCAGCCCCATGTCCTTGATAAAGATTTGAATCTCTGAATCGGGATAGGCCGAAACCATCAGCCAATCGGCTTTGTCAAATAATTTGATATTGCCCGTAATCTGCTCGGTTTGGGCGCGGCAATGGCTGCAGGTAGGACTAAAATACATGATGATGGTATGCCGTCCGGGCTTACGAAACGAAGCGGTAGAGACCATTTTACCCTCAAGCGTTTGAATGGTAAAAACCGGAAAAGAGTCGTTGGACTTAACAGTACCGGTAGTTTGGGCAGCTAGCGGTTTTGCCCCTGCCAAAAGAAAGCATGTTAATAGCAAGGCGGTGGTTCCTTTAAGCAAGCGTGTCAATTTTCCCTTTATCATCATTCATTTTTTGTTAGCCTGATACCAAAATTATGACCATGCTGCATTATGCACCCAAAGCCTGCTGCAAAACTTGATACCGACATGTTAAATGAGGGAGCGACCTGATCGCTTAGAGGTAAGCTACTATATTTGCCGCCCTTAACCAGCATAACAAATATTATAATAGTATATGGCAAACACTTCCGACATCAGCCGCGGCCTCATCATAAAACTAGACGGCAGCTTATATAAAGTTGTTGAATTTGGCGAAAACAAAACAGCCCGCGCTGCCGCTAAAGTGTGGGCAAAATTGCAGGGGGTAGACAATAGCCGCACCATTGAAAAAACATGGAACAGCGGCGACAGCATTACGCCTATCCGCGTGGAGCGTCATAGTTTTCAATACCTGTACAAAGACGAAACCGGCTACAGCTTTATGAATGCTGAAACTTTTGAACAACTAACCGTAGCCGAGGCGATGGTGGATGCTCCTCAGTTTTTGAAGGACGGCCAGGAAGTAAGTATGCTCATAAACACGGAAACCGATTTGCCGCTGAGTGTTGAACTTCCGGAAAAGATTGTATTACTAGTGACCTATAGCGAGCCCGGCATGAAGGGTGATACCGCCACACGCACGCTGAAACCCGCCACGGTTGAAACAGGCGCTACTGTAAATGTTCCCCTGTTTGTAAACGAAGGAGAGTTGATCAGGGTAAATACAAAAAGCGGCGAATACGTAGAACGCGTAAAAGAATAAGACCCAATAAAAAGCTGGCAATGTCCATCGGAACGATTTCCGGTGGATTTTTTCTTTTAGAAAAAGCCATTCCACACTGCCAACGGTTATCAATTCCCTTACTCACGTGTTTTTGCCAATTTTTGGCCTAAAAACCCCGTTTTTATCCCCAAAAGGGATCAATTTATAGCAAAAGAGGATCAATTTGGCTTTTGGTGTCATAGCCGTCCCTACATTAGCCGCCCGTTTTCAGGGCAATAAAAACATTATTTTCTAACCTAATTATTGCTGTATGGATATAAAGACAATTCAGGATCTTGTAAAGATTATCAACAAGACCAACATCTCAGAAATCAGCATTGAGGAAGCCGACCTCAAGATTACCATTAAGCAGAAAGAAGACAAAACGGAAACCATCATACAGCAGGCTCCTGCTCATTACATGCCGGCTCCTATTCAGGCACCGGCCGCTGCCGCCGCGCCGCCGGCTGCCAAGGCCCCTGCTGCAGATGCGGCAAGCGACAAATATGTAACCATAAAGAGCCCGATGATTGGCACGTTTTACCGCAGCTCCGCGCCGGACAAACCCGCTTTTGTAAATCCCGGAGACGAGGTGACCGTCGGCAAAACTGTGTGCATCGTGGAAGCCATGAAACTTTTTAATGAAATAGAAAGTGAAGTGAAGGGCACTATTGTGAAAGTATTGGTGGAAGATGCCAGCCCGGTAGAATACGATCAGCCGCTGTTTTTGGTAGACCCGAGTTAATACTAATTAGCCAATGTGCTAATTTGCTAATGTGCTAATGTGCTAATGATGGAAGAATGACTATTGGTAGCAAAAAAATGAATGACGGCAGCTGATTTTCTACTGTTAGAAATATTAATGGAATGCAAAGCGAACTCATTGATAAAAATCCGCTTCTTCGCCATAGTTTCCAGTTTTCATTGAATATTATCAGCTATTGCGAAAGTCTTGAAGTACGGCATCGATACACATTGGCCCGTCAATTATTCAGAGCAGGAACATCCATTGGTGCCAATGCATTTGAAGCACAAAATGCAGAAAGCAAGGCCGACTTTATTCATAAGATAAAAATAGCCGCCAAAGAGGCCGACGAAACACAATATTGGTTACTGCTTTGTCGGGAATCAACCAAATACCCGGATTGCGACACATTATTAAGCAGCCTTGAAGAGATACATAAAATATTAAATTCAATTATTAAGACGGCCAGAAAAAATAATCCGCTTCGATTTTTCCTTGTTTCAATGGGTTTATGGCTGGCATTTATTCCGTTGCATAAATGATTGTTACACCTTCCCATTAGCACATTACCTTATTAGCTAATTATCACATTATCCTTATGTTCAACAAAATACTAATTGCCAACCGCGGCGAAATTGCGCTTCGTATTATTCGTACCTGCCGCGAAATGGGCATTAAAACGGTGGCCGTATACAGCACAGCTGATAAAGATTCGCTGCATGTTCGCTTTGCCGATGAAGCCGTGTGTATAGGCAAGCCGCAAAGCAGCGATAGCTACCTTAACATGACGAGGCTGATAGCTGCGGCTGAAATTACCAATGCAGATGCCGTGCATCCCGGCTATGGCTTTCTGGCGGAAAATGCTTTGTTCTCAGAAGTATGTTCCCAAAACGGACTAAAGTTTATTGGCCCGCTACCCGACCAAATTCGCTCCATGGGCGATAAGATTACCGCCAAAGAAACCATGATTAAAGCCGGTGTACCCTGCATACCCGGTAGCGAAGGCCTGCTTGAAAGCTTTGCTGAAGCACAAAAAATTGCAGTCGGCATTGGGTATCCCATCATCTTAAAAGCTACAGCCGGCGGTGGTGGTAAAGGCATGCGTGTGGTATGGAAGGAAGAGGATATGGAAAAAGCCTTCAATTCCGCCAAGGCCGAAGCACTTGCCTCGTTTAAAAACGATGGTGTGTACATGGAAAAATTTGTGGAGGAACCCCGCCACATTGAAATACAGGTGGCCGGCGATCAGTTTGGTACGGTATGCCACCTGAGCGAACGTGACTGCAGCATCCAACGCCGCCACCAAAAATTAGTAGAAGAAAGTCCAAGCCCTTTTATGACCCCTGAACTGCGTTATGCTATGGGTGAAGCAGCTAAAAAAGCAGCATCGGCCATCAACTACGAAGGCGTGGGTACCGTAGAATTTCTGGTAGATAAATACCGCAATTTCTACTTTATGGAAATGAACACCCGCATTCAGGTAGAGCATTGCGTTACCGAAGAAGTCATCAACTTCGACCTGATAAAAGAACAAATAAAAATAGCCGGGGGCAGTCGTATCAGTGGACGGGATTATGAACCACTCGACCTGCATGCCATTGAGTGCCGCATTAATGCCGAAGACCCCTACAACGACTTTAGACCAAGCCCTGGCAAAATAACCGTGCTGCATCAGCCCGGGGGCCACGGCGTACGCGTTGATAGCCATGTGTATGCCGGCTACACTATACCGCCCTACTACGACAGCATGATTGGCAAACTGATAACCGTAGCCCGCACCCGCGAAGAAGCCATAGATACCATGTACCGTGCCTTAAGCGAATATGTAATTGAAGGCATAAAAACCACTATTCCTTTTCACCTGCAACTCATGCAGGACGAGCGCTTCCGCAGCGGCGATTTCAACACCAAGTTTATGGAAGGGTTTGTGCTGAAATAGTAACAGTGGGGGCTTAACCAAAAACTTCTGAACGGCTTAGGTATATCACCAAAAGCCGTTTTTATTTTCAGGGTGTTAGCGAAGGCAAAGCGTAAGCTACCACTACATCCCCCGATGGTGTATTTAATTTACCACCGCCACATACTACCACAATATACTGCCGGCCTTTGTAGGCATATACCGATGGCGTGGCAAAGGAGGCATAAGGCAATTTGTATTGGGCCAGCAGCGCGCCATTGCGTTTATTGAAAATGCGCAAATGCCCATCAACCGTTGCAGCAATAATTAATAGTCCCCCTGCAGTTACTACCGGGCCACCATAGTTTTCGGTACCCATATCGGGCAGTCCTTTTGCAGCCAGTTCGGGGTATTGGCCGAGCGGCTTTTGCCAGGCCTGTTCGCCGGTATGCAGGTTTATAGCGGTAAGCGTGCCCCAGGGTGGTGCAATACCCGGACGTCCATTGGGTCCAACCAACTTTTGGTAGCCTACCATGGCATAGGGTAGCTGCCAAATACTGTCTAATCCGCTAACCCGGCTTTGATACGGCTTTTTTGCCCGGCTGCTATCGTGGCTTATAAAAGCGGCGATAGCTGCTTTATCCGCATCGGATATATGAGCAAGGGCAGGCATCATGCGGCGGCCCGTGCGTATAAGCGCAGTGATGGCCTGCTGGTCCATCTTTTTTTCAATATCCACTAACGAAGGATAATTGCCCCCGCCTTGCATGTTATTACCATGGCAGGTGCTGCAATGCTGCTGATACAAACGCTTGCCGGCACCCCCAAAAGTTTCGTTGCGCTCCCTTGCCATATCGGTTTTACGCATTTGCAGGTACCAGGCCATCTCGTTGGCGTTTATATAGAGCCAACCGGTAGCGGGGTCAAGCGCTGGCCCACCCCATTCGGCACCACCATCCATGCCCGGCAGCAAAATAGAAGGACTAAGCCCCGGTGGTAAAAACATCTTACCATGCCTTGCCTGACTGATCAGCTGCCGCAGCGAATCCTGCACGGGTAATGGCAGGTGCGGATTAACATCCTTGGCCGTTATGGTTTGCCGCACAAAGGGCTTCGGCAAACGAGGTATGGGTTGGGTAGCCTGCAGTTGTTCGCCCAACAGCTCGGTGGTGGTGTCCACTGCCACTTCATCTACCGGAAAAATGGGTTGACCGCTCACCCTGTCCAGCACAAACACGAGGCCGTGCTTGGTAGGTTGCACCACCACATCCACCGGCTTGCCGTCGCGGGTAATAGTGGCCAGCACCGGTGCCGTCGGCAGGTCGCGGTCCCACACATCATGGTGTACCATTTGGTAATGCCATAGCCGCTTTCCGGTAGCGGCATCCAAAGCCAGCAGACAATTGGCAAAAAGGTTGGCCCCTTTGCGGCGTCCGCCATAAAAATCGTAACTCGCTGAACCCGTTGGGGCAAATAACATCCCGCGTTCTTCATCGAGCGTAAGCCCCGCCCAACTGTT
>JAHEMO010000333.1 GCA_024643625.1 Chitinophagaceae bacterium | reverse complement strand
AGTTTTGAATCAACCGCCCGTTTTGGTGAGCCTTCAGTGAAGTTTAGAGCGCTTTACCAGATAATACCCCAATAACAATTTTGATTAGCGAAGAAGTCCGGAGGCCATTTGGCTATTTACTGTTGCCTGATTAATACAGCATGAATTAAAGGAAACCCACAGCAGTGGGTACCAGTACCTTGTTTGGTGTTTTATGCAACCATCAGATTCCCAATTTAAGGGGAGTTTTTACCCCTTACTTTTTAACCAATTTGGCCGAATAATAAGTCGCCATGAAATTTACACTCTGCTGCAGCCTGCTTGTTGTAGCTGCCCAGCTGCAAGCCCAAAATGTGGGCATAGGTACCAATGCACCTGTTGCCCGCCTGCATGTGTCCGATAGCAGCGTTCTTTTTTCGGGCCCCAATACCCTTGCCGATCTATCTGGCTATGGCCCGCCCGTGCAAGGCCCGGGCTTTCGTATGATGTGGGTGGCGTCGCAGGGCGCATTCCGCGCAGGCTATGTAGGCGGCACGCAGTGGGATAAGAGCAATATTGGCAAATATTCCGCTGCCTTTGGTAATGGCAATATTGCTTCGGGGCAAAGCGCCATGGCCATGGGCACCAATAGTTCGGCAACGGGTTTTAACGCCATGGCATTAGGCAATAATGTACTTGCTGCCGGCACAAATGCTGTAGCTTTTGGTGATGGCACCCGGGCAAGCGGCTCCACCGCCACCGCCATGGGCGCTGCTACGGAAGCAAGCGGAACCTATTCTGCTGCTTTTGGCATTGCTACGAGAGCGGTTGGCAGTGCAAGCATTGCTGCGGGAGCATTTACCAAGGCCAATGCGGCCTATGCTACGGTGGTTGGCGTATATAATGATACCACCATGGCGGGCAGCCTTTTTGAAGTGGGTAATGGCAGTAATGATAACCTCCGGCGGAATGCATTTACGGTATTGCAAAATGGCAATGTGGGCATTGGCGGCGGCGGCATGCCCACCGGCCTGCTCAGTTTTACCGATGGGTTGACGGGCAACAAAATTGTATTGTCGGGCAATGGCACTACCAACCATATTGGTATTGGCGTACAACAGGAGCAAATACAATTATACACAGCATCCACTGCAGGCATCATTGCCTTTGGTTCGGGCCGCAGCGAAGCATTTACGGAGCGGGTACGCATTGCTAACGGCGGCAGCGAAGGCATGGTTGTAAAAGGCAGGCTTACGCTGCAAAATGGCACCACACCCATCAATCCGGCGTTTGGAGCAGGCATTTGGCTAGCCCTGCCAGACAATTCCAATAACATGGGTTTTATGGGTGTGCAAAACAGCCAGAACATTGGCTTCTTTGGTGGTTCGGCCGGTTGGGGACTTACCTACAACACCCAAAACAGCCGCGTAGGCATCGGCAATGCCAATCCCAATGCACCACTATCATTTGGGAACAGTTTTGGCAAGAAAATCAGCTTATACCCCGGGCCGTCGGGCGATGCCGGCATAGGAGTGGCGGCCAACAGACTACAAATTTTTAGCGACAACCCTAATGCCGATATTGCCCTTGGTTTTGATGATGGCGGCGTATTTGTGGAGCGATTTGCAGTAAAACCCAATGGTGCTATTGCTGCCAATGGCATTACCGGCACAGCATCGCAGGTTTTAGTATCAAACGGAAGCGGCGCTGCAGCTACCTGGACCAATCTGGGCAATGTGCTGCAAACTGTGGTAAACCCGGCCATAGGCGTTACCGGTATTACGGTAAATGCAAATCCGCAAACCATTCCGGGTTCAGAAGTAACCATAACGGTAGGCCGGCGCACCCGACTGCTGTACTCGGCACATTTTAGGGGCGTGGGCAGCAATTGCCTGGGATGCATTGGCGGCACGGCCAATATCGAAATCAAGATCAATAACAACACACTTGCAGAAAGCCTCATATACATTAACGCACCAAACGGATTAATAACTTTTGGCTCGGTAAGTTATGCCAGCTATGCGCTGGATGTAGATGCCGGAACCTACACAGTGCAGGCTGTCGGGTATTTTCAAACCAGTGGCCAGCCCATGACAGGGCTAAAAAGTATTCAGACGTCCATAATGGCTATCCCCATTAATTAAGTTGTTTCAGTTCGCTGACCAGGCTGAGATTCCCTTTTTAAGGGGATAGATCAGCGAGGCTAAACCTTGACCTTTAGCCAGTAAAACGTAGCCATGAAATGTATACTTTGCTGCAGCCTGCTGGTTATCGCTGCCCATGCACAAGCCCAAAATGTGGGCATAGGTACCAATGCCCCAACGGGCCCATTAAGCTTTGCCAATAGCTGGGAAAATAAACTGGTGCTGTATGGCAATGGTGCTGCGGCCCATTATGGCATTGGCGTACAGCCTGCCTATCTGCAATTGTATGCCGACGACCCAACTGCCAATATTGTATTTGGTTATGGCCGTAGCGGGGCATTTACCGAAAGGGTACGCATCATAAATAACGGCGATATTGACATGACGGTAAACGGAAGAGTTGTTTTGCGTAACGGCACCACGCCAATCAACCCGGCTTTTGGTGCGGGCTTTTGGCTTACCGATCCTACAAACAGCTCGCTGCAGGGGTTTATAGGCATTCAAAACAGCCAGAATATGGGATTATTTGGCAATGCAGGAGCAGGATGGGCGCTTACGCTTAACACCACCAACGGCCGTGTGGGTATTGGCAATAATAACCCCAATGCACCGCTTGCATTTGCAGCGGCATTGGGCAAAAAAATAACCCTGTACCCAGGCAATACCGGCGATGCTGGATTTGGCATGGCAGGAAATCGTCTGCAGGTATTTGCTGATAACCCCAATGCCGATGTGGCCATCGGCTACGATCTTTTAAATGGTGGCTTTCAGGAGCGATTTGCCTTTAAACCCAACGGTGCGCTGGCCTTACAAGGCAATACCGGGCAGCCGGGGCAGGTGCTTGCCAGCAATGGTAGCGGATCGGGTGTGCAGTGGAAAAACCTAAATGAACTAGGTGGTTCTTCATCACCCGTTATCTCGGGGGGAAACGAAATAAACTTAACGGACAACAATCCCAAAGCCGGCACCGCCATTCCCTTTACCATGCCCGCCAATACTACATTGCTGTTTACGGCTTCGGTTTCTACTTTTTTGCCTTGTGTCATTGGGCCCTGCCATTCGGGATGGCAGGTGCAGCTATTTCTCGATGGCAATAGCATCGGGTTTTACAGCATTCAGGGAACTGCGTTCCCGGCATTGGTAAAAGACGAGGGTTCCGTTGGACCCTGGGTTATAAATGCTTCGGAGGGCAACCATAACCTCACTTTTACCGTCACCAACAAATTTGGAAATCC
>JAHEMO010000087.1 GCA_024643625.1 Chitinophagaceae bacterium | reverse complement strand
TGGTGACAAAATAGATTTTATTACGGCTATAATCGAATCCAGGCATTCTATTGCGCTTGCGCTGCTTCATGGGGGTGGGAATTGATTATCAATATCGAAAATTCCAAATCAATTTCCAATATCCATGGGTGGAATTCGCTGCATTATTTTCAGCGCACGGCAATTGGCAGCATTTATTTCCCACGCACGGGCGGGCATCATTCCCCGTGCACGGGCGGGTCGCGACCTGCCCCTATCCGCCGCGGAATTAAATTTTCGGAATTTCCCCTATCCGCGCACGGGCAGGCATCATTCCCCGCGCACGGGCAGGTCGCGACCTGCCCCTATCCGCCGCGGAATTAAATTTTCCCGGCATTTATTTCAAATATTCCCCCCGCATCAAATCATACAATCCCAGCTTCGCATTGCTTTTACCATCTTTTTCAAAAATGGCATCCCAGGTATTCAGGGGCTCCCATATGCAGGTGCCCTTGCCCCTGCCATCGGGCAGGCCAAATGCAATACGATTCACGGCTTCTTTTTCGTGGCTGTATTCTACCACAATAACGTCTTTGTTGTAGCGACGAATCAGGTCGTTGAGATTAGCATCTAAATCGCTAAGGGTGCCGTGCCATTTGGGATAATAGCTTTGGCCTATCACATCAAAATGCACACCACGCTGCACCATATTGTCAATAAACCAAACTGATTCCTGATTTTGCCCGCCAAGCGCCACATGCAGCATCATGACGGTTTGCGGCGCCACGGCTTTTACCCCTGCAGTGCCGGCTTTCAGCAGCATGGCCAGGCTATCGGGGTGCTGCACATTGCCATCGGGCCATATGATGCCATGGTTTATTTCGTTGCCCACCTGCACCATATCCGGCAGGGTGTTTTGTGCTTGCAGCGCTTGCATTACGCGACGTGTAAATTGGTACACGCTGTCTTGTAATATGGTAAAAGATGCATCCCGCCATGCGGCAGGTTTGTATTGCTTACCAGGGTCGGCCCAATAATCGCTGTAATGAAAATCGAGCAGCAGGCCCAAGCCCGCATCCTTTACCCTTTTTGCCATTTGCAGGGTGTGGCTGAGGTCGCAAAAGCCTTTGCCGGGGCTATAGCCACTGTCGCGGGCAGGGTCGTTAAAAATGCGCAGGCGCACATAATTGAAGCCATGATCCCTAAGGATGGCAATGGCATCTTTTTCCTCACCCTTATCGCTGAAGCGCATACCGCGGGCTTCCAGTTCGGGCAGAAATGAAATATCGGCACCCAGCATTTTCGGTACGGGCCGGGGAAGGGCCGCTTCGCCGCTCAGGTTGTAGCGGCTGCCAAGACTGCTATTGTCTGCGCTGCCGGGGGCGACCGTACTGATATCGGTGCTGCCCTTCCATAAGCCGGCGGCGGTAGCATCAAAACTTATCATACCCGTTTGGCCGGTGCTTTGCACTATTACCTGACACTGCCCGTTGAAAAGGCTGCGCTGCCACATGCCGTCGGCACATTTATCGGGTTCGTGGCTGCTGGGGTCGCCATTACCCACGCCAATGATGCGGCCGGGGCCTTTTAGCTGAAAGCGAATCATATTGTTAGCGGTAGGCACCAACCGGCCTTCGCGGTCAATAGCTTTTACATTAATAACGCTTACATCGCGCCCATCGGCCAGCAGCGTGGTTTTGTATGGGGTTATCACCACTTCGGCAGGCGTGCCGGTGGTGGTTTGGCTGGTGCTAAAGCTGCGCCCCTTTTTGTAGGCCACGGCTTTCAGTTCGCCCGGTTCGTAGTTTACTGTCCATTTCAGGTGGCTGTTGCGCGGCATGGTTTTGGTGCCAAGGGCTTTGCCATTCAGGAAGAGTGCCACGCTGTCGGCATTGCTGTTCACCCACACTTCAATGGGTTGGCCGCGCTTATCCATCCAGTTCCAGTGCGGGCTTATGTGCAGCACATCTTTATCGGTCCACCAACTTTGGTAGTAGTAGTAAATGTTTTTAGGAAAACCGCACATGTCCATAATGCCAAAATGCGAGTTGATATTGGGCCAGGTAAAAGGCGTCGGCTCGCCGCGGTAATCAAATCCGGTCCAGATAAATCCGCCCAGCCAAAAATCGTTGTTGGCGGCAAGTTGCCACCATGTTTCGGCCGTACTTGCCCACCATGGTGCGGTAATATCCTGATCGGGCACATAGCCCCGGACGCTGTCGAGGGTGTACTCGCCGCGGGTGGTAACGGTGCTGCCCATTTCGGTACCTATAATGGGTTGGTTGGGATGGTCGGCATGGTAATCGGCTACGGCAAACTGACGGTAATTAAATCCCCGAACGGGTATCACTTCGTTCACGCCGGTAAAATGGTTGGGCAGGTCCGCAGCATAGGTGGCGGTGCGGGTATCATCCAGCAGGGCCAGCTTTTGCAGCAGGGTTTGGGCTATGTGCTTACCCTGACTGCTGCGCTGTATCCAACCTTCTTCGTTGCCAATGCTCCACATAAACACACTGGTATGGTTGCGGTCGCGCTTAATGAGTTGCTCAAACTGCGCCATATATTCCGGTCCGCTGTTCAGTAGGCGCTGTTCGTCCATCACCAGCATGCCGAGGCTGTCGCAGGCTTCCAGCAATTCGGGCGTGGGGGCATTGTGGCTGGTGCGGTAGGCATTTACCCCCATATTTTTTAGCAGGTAAATGCGGTAATACTGCAACGCATCGGGTATGGCGCTACCAACACCCGCATGGTCCTGATGGTTATTGGTGCCCAGCAATTTTATTTTCTTGCCATTTAGCCGAAGGCCATCGGGCTTTACTTCAATAGTGCGGAAGCCGTGCTTCCAGGTTTTACTGTCAATAATGCGGCCATTTTCTTTAAGCTGCACCACCACCCGGTACAGGTAGGGATCGTCGAGGTTCCAAAGCCGCGGATTGGTAAGGGTCAATTGCTGAGCGAAGCTTGCCTGACTTCCTGCAACAATGCTCAGTTTGGTATCCGCGGTTTGCGCCAGTAAGCTGCCATCGCGATTGAGCAACAAGGCATTGATGGTAAGGTTACGGCTGCGTAAATCATCGTTTTGTACCAAGGCACTAACGGACACCGTGGCCTTGCTACCATTTACTGCAGAGCGGATGAACAGTTCCGGATCATTGATACGAGCAGTATTGGTGCTGTGCAGCCACACATGGCGGTAAATGCCGGCACCTTCATAAAACCAGCCTTCGTATTGGGTGGCATCTACCCGCACGGCAATAACGTTATCAGCATCATACCGCAGCACATCGGTAATATCGGTACTAAAACCGAGGTAGCCGCTGGCATTTGTTTTTACAAAAAAGCCATTTACCCATACCGAGGCATTGCGGTAAATGCCATCAAACTGCAGGTGAAAGCGCCGCCCCGAATCGGCTGCCGCTACCCGGAAATGTTTGCGGTACCAGCCAATGCTGGATTCAGGAAAATGGCCGCCCACAGGTTTGTAGCCATGCGACTGTACATCAAAACTGGGGTGATTAACAAAGGGCAGTTCAACGGCCCAATCATGTGGCAACTGCACGGTGCGCCAATTGCTGTCGGCAAACCTTGGATCAATAGCGGTGCCCATGGCACCACCGCTTTTGGTAAAAATGGTAGCCTGGCTATAGTTAAAGTCCTTGTCAGGGTTGGCGGCATGGCCGAGGCTAAATTTCCAGTCATCATCGAGCAATACGGTTTGCCGGCCAGGCGGTTGAGCAAGCAAATCCTGTTGGCCAAAAATCCAAAGCAAAAACAGCAGTTGAATGTATTTCATAAAGTATCAGCTTGGCGGCAAAATAATGATTACCATTTTTATGCTGTTGTCTTAACGCTATGGCTATGCTTTATGCTGGGTTATAACAGCACTTATATTTACTTATTATGAAAAAATACTTAATGGTGCTGGCCTGCATAATGTTTTCCGGATGGCATAGTTTTTCACAATCAAAATTTAGTGAACAAACCAAATCTTTTATTGCCTTTAATGTACCTGTAATTGCAATGAAAGATGCCCTGCTTATTGATGGTACCGGAAATGCGGCAAAGCCCCACCAAACCGTTATAATCAGTAATGGCAAAATTGATTGGGTAGGCAATAACGATAAGGCATCAATTCCAGCAGCAGCTGCCATAATTGACCTTAATGGGAAAGCGCTTATGCCCGGCTTTGTAATGCTGCACGAACACATGTACATCAGCGCCCACGCCATGGAGCAACGCTATGCGCATCTACGGCAAACACCGGCCACTTTTCCGCGGCTCTATCTTGGTGCAGGAGCCACAACTATCCGCACGGCGGGTAATGTGGAACCGTATTCAGACCTTAATCTAAAAAAGGATATTGATGCTGGTAAAATTCCCGGGCCGCAAATGGAGGTAACAGCGCCATATCTCGAAGGCAAGGGCTCAATGTTTCCGCAAATGAAACATTTAGCAACACCCGAAGATGCCGTGGCTTTTGTAAATTTTTGGGCTGATCAGGGATTTACTTCTTTTAAGGCTTACATGTTTATTAATAAGCCTACCCTCAAGGCGGCTATTGATGCCGTGCATGCAAGAGGGTTAAAAATAACCGGACACTTGTGTGCCGTAACTTACCGCGAAGCCGCCGAAATGGGCATTGATCAGTTGGAACATGGTTTTGTGGCAAGTACTGATTTTCAGGTAGCTAAAAAGGAGAATGAATGCCCGCCTAATGCAGACTATGCGCTTGCCGGGGTAAATGTAGATACTGATGCAAGCGTGAGGCAACTGCTGCAATATTTAGTTGCCAAGAAAACAATCATCACCTCGACACTAGCGGTATTCGAAGGATATACCGCGGCGCAACCTGCACCATCGGCTGAATTGCTGAGTTATTTTTCGCCCGATAGCCGCGACTTCTACCAGCAGCAATTGGCTGGTATAAAGTCCTCACCTTCCATTGGCGACGATGATAAGGTTTTCGTCAACAATGCCAGGATGGAAAAAATGTTTTACGACATGGGTGGCTTACTCACGGTGGGTACCGACCCTACGGGTAACGGCGGTACCATTGCAGGTTTTGGTAATTGGCGCGCCATTGAGCTGTTGGTAGAAGCCGATGGCTTTACGCCGCTGCAAGCCATTAGAATTGCTACCCTTAATGGCGCTTCTGCTTTGGGCTTGCAACATCAAGTCGGCACGATTGCTATTGGCAAGCAGGCAGATTTAATTATTGTAGATGGCGATCCGTCAACAAACATCAGCGATATCCGAAAAGTGCAGTATGTGTTTAAGCAGGGCATTGGTTTCGATGCTAAAAAATTATTTGCATCGGTAAAGGGGCGGGTTGGTTTTAACTAAGGTGCGATACGCAGCTGTTCACCTGGCATAATATTACCCACTATATCAAAATGATTAATTATGGACAATGCCCGTGTTTTTAAAATGGCCTTTGCCGGTGTGTATCCGCATTACGTGGTTAAGGTGGAAAAGAAAGGCCGCACCAAAGCAGAATTAGACGAGGTGATTTGCTGGCTTACAGGTTATAGCCTGCAGGGCTTGCAAGAGCAAATAGATGCACATGTTGATCTTTCAACGTTTTTTGTCGAAGCCCCGCAACTGCATCCTAATGCTTCACAAATTACCGGTGTTATTTGCGGCTATCGGGTAGAAGATATTGAAGACCCGCTGATGCAAAAAATAAGATACATGGATAAGCTGGTAGACGAACTGGCGAAGGGTCGCAAGATGGACAAAATACTGCGACAATAATTTGGCTCCATGTTATTTTGCGACAGTTGCTTTCATTGTAGGTATTTTCACTGGCTATGAATATGAAAAACCGAATAGCCAAGCAAACAGTCGTGGGACTGTTTTTCGCTACACAACCTTTGCTAGCTATTGGTCAGGCAGGTTTGCCCAAATATGAAATGACGGTCTCAAAGTCGTTTTATGATCAAATTGTTTTGTTGGATAGTATTTTTTTCGACGCTTATAATCATTGTAAAATGAAGGTGATGGACTCACTATTGTCATCCGATTTAGAGTTCTATCACGATAAAGGAGGCTTTTCTAATTCGAAGCAGCAAACCCTTGATGCATTGCAGCAAAATA
Organism: Chitinophagaceae bacterium; assembly: GCA_024643625.1. Lineage (GTDB taxonomy): Bacteria > Bacteroidota > Bacteroidia > Chitinophagales > Chitinophagaceae > Phnomibacter. Next base: position 6,483 of record JAHEMO010000087.1, on the reverse strand, counting down.
TTTGTGGCAAAGTGACCCGTGAATTATTGCAGGGAAGCATTGAAGTGTATGAAATTGAAAACTATGGCGCTATTCAAATTGGGTTTCATGGTTTTCATAATAATCAGGAAAAGGAACCGGATGAAACCCATTTTTCCAAATTCATCAACATCTGGCAAAACGATAATGGACAATGGTTGCTTAAGCGAATTGTAAGCCTGCATTAATGCAACCCGCCTGCTGGCGGTTCATCCGGGGTAAACTTTGGAGCGATGCAGGCGGCTGTCGTTCCGCCACTGGCTATGTGTAGAAACTCATAAAAAATTGCCGTCTGCCGTAATTTTCAGCCCTTCTACAATACAAATGGAGTAGCAAGACAAATTCGCTTGTATTTTTCCCTCCTCACCATCTACAAAACGATTATTATATGTTGAAAACCGTAATTACGGGTGGCGCTATATTAGCGCTAAGCTTTCCCACAGTGGCGCAATCGGGTGCCATTCAGTTTGAGAAGTATACGCTGCCGAATGGCCTGAAAGTCATCCTGCATCAGGACAAAGCGGTACCGTTGGTAGCGGTAAGCATTTTATACCATGTTGGCAGCAAGAATGAAGATCCAAACCGCACAGGCTTTGCGCATTTTTTTGAGCACTTGCTTTTTGAAGGCAGCAAGAACATGGCCCGCGGCGATTTTGACAAGTACATTACAAACGCCGGTGGCGAAAACAACGCCAATACCAGCCAGGATCGCACTTATTATTACGACCTGCTTCCCAGCAACCAACTCGACCTTGGTTTGTGGATGGAGAGTGAGCGCTTGATGCATGCCAGCATACTGCCCGTGGGAGTGGAAACCCAGCGGCAGGTAGTGAAAGAAGAAAAGCGCCAACGCGTGGATAACCAGCCTTATGGCAGCATTGTAGAAAATGTTTTTAAGCGTGCATTTACTACACATCCCTACCAGTGGGTACCCATTGGTAGTATGGAACACCTTGATGCTGCAAGTCTTGAGGAATTTGTCGCGTTTTACAAAAAATATTATGTGCCCAATAATGCGGTGCTCAGCATTGCCGGCGATATAGATATTGCGGCTACCAAAAAGAAGATTGAGCAATATTTTGGACCCATACCCAAAGGAGCACCGGTGGTGCAGCCCGGCGTCAAAGAGCCGCCGTTAGCCGGTGAAGTCCGCGGCGTAATTGAAGACAATATTCAATTGCCGGCCGTCATACAAGCCTATCGTGCACCGGCACAGGGAACGCCGGAATATTATGCCTTTAATGTACTTAGCACATTGCTGAGTGGTGGCGAAAGCAGCCGCATGACAAAGGCATTGGTGGATGAAAAGCAAGAGGCAGTTTTTGCCGGTGCCATTCCTTTCTTTTTAGAGCAGGCGGGCCTCTTCATTAATTTTGCTATTGCCAATATGGGCAAGCAACCCGAAGCCGTAGAGAAAAGCATTGACGAAGTTATAAATGGCGTAAAAGAGAATTTGGTGGATGAACGTGAGTTTGAAAAAGTGCGCAATCAGATTGAAACAAATTTTGTGCGACAAAACAGCAGCGTAGCCGGTATTGCTGAAAGTTTGGCGAATTATGAAGTTTATTTTGGCGATGCCAATCTTATCAATACCGAAATAGAGCGCTATCGCAAAGTAACCCGTGAAGACTTGCGCGATGTAGCACGTAAATATCTGGTGAAGGATAACAGGGTAGTGCTGTATTACGTGCCTAAGGGGCAGGCTAATCCTTGATGATTTATAATTACGGATTTATGATTTGGGATTTAGGATTGATTCAAACTCCACAAAGGAAAATCAAAGCTTGTAAACTTCAGCGCTTCTTCAACCCGAATGTGCAGCAGGCAGGCTGCTTTCCAACTTTAAACTACCTCTTTTCTAATAAAAATAACTATGAAAAATACCATCATACTCACCACTGCACTCTTGCTGGCATCAGTACTGCAGGCGCAGGATATAGATCGCACAAAGGCACCTAAGCCTGGCCCTGCACCCACTATTAATATTCCTGATCCGGCCAGTTTTACCCTGACCAACGGGCTCAAAGTGTATGTAGTGCGCAACACCAAACTACCCATGGTTACTGCCACACTTTTAATTGATCGCGATCCTTTGGTGGAAGGCGATAAGTCAGGCATGTCTGAAATGGCAGGCTCTCTTATGCGACGGGGAACAACCACTATGGATAAAGCTGCGCTTGATGAAGCTATTGACTACCTCGGCGGTAATATCAGCAGTTCAGCAACATCGGTTAATGCCTCTTCGCTAAAGAAGAATTTTCCTGCGCTCATGAAACTTATGGCCGATGTAGCCTTACGGCCAGCCCTTGGTGCTGCAGAACTGGAAAAAGTACGCACCCAAACCCTGAGTGGTTTGGCGCAACAAAAAGATGATCCAAATGCCATTGCCGGCAATGTGCGCAATGTATTGCTGTATGGCAAGCATCATCCATACGGCGAAATAACCACTGAAGCTACGGTGAAGAAAGTTGCGGCAACCGATATCAGGCAGTACCACACCACATATTGGCGACCCAATATTGCTTACCTGGTATTTACCGGCGATATAAATGAAGCAGAAGCCAAACAACTCGCAGAAAAAAATTTTGGTGCATGGGCCAAAGGCGATGTGCCAAAGCAAAGCTATCCGGAAGTAAAAGCCCCTGCCAAGACTTATATTGCTTTTGTACACCGACCTACATCGGTGCAAAGCGTAATTAGTATCGGCGCGCCCGTTGTATTAAAGCCCGGCGCTACAGATGTTATTCCGGCTTCTGTTATGGCTACAATTCTGGGCGGTGGTTTTAGCAGCAGGCTCAATCAAAATCTGCGCGAAAAATATGGCTTCACCTATGGCGCAGGTGGCGGCCTTTCTCCCGACAAATATGTGGGGCAGTTTACGGCCGGGGCGTCAGTGCGTAACGAGAAGACAGATAGCGCTGTGGGACAGTTTTTGTATGAATTCAACAGAATACAAAACACTACGGCAAGCGACAGTGAAGTAACAGCGCTAAAAAATTATATGAGCGGTGGCTTTGCCCGCAGCCTTGAAGAACCTGCTACGGTGGCCAATTTTGCCCTGAATGCAGCCCGCTATAATTTGCCCAAAGATTATTACCGAAATTATCTGGGCAAACTTGCCGAAGTAAATGCTACTGATGTACAACGAATGGCCAATAGCTACCTGCCCGATGAACATGTTGTAATTACCATTGTAGGTAATGCCAAAGAGGCTGCTGCAGGTCTTGAAAAATATGGTGAAGTGAAGTACTTTGATATGTACGGCAATCCGGTATCATCACCAATGGAAACCAGGGCTGTTATTGGTGGTACAACGCCGGAGTCTATTTTGGAAAAGGCGATTACTGCCTATGGTGGCCGCGAGGCCATAGCCAAAGTAAAAGATGTTATTATGCTCGGCGATGTAAGCATTATGGGTCAGCAACTTTCGTTTGAGCAAAAGAATATTTTACCCACTGCCTTTAGCCGCACGGTAAGCATGAATGGCATGAACCTGATGAAGCAATCCAAAAAGGGTGACAAATACACCATGGAATCGCAAGGGGCTGCGGAAGAAGCGGATGCTGCAACTAAAGAAGAAATGGATGCTGCCGCTGCATTTTTTGATGAATTGATGATAGTTAATAATCCTGCCTACAAAAAGGAAGTAAAAGGCATTGAGCAGATTGATGGTAAAGACGCACATCATATTGCGGTAACAGGGCCATCCGGTACTACCGTGCAATATTTTTATGATGTGGCATCGGGACTAAAAGTGCAGGAAATAAGAGAGCAGGATATGGGACCCATGGGCAAAGTGAACGCTACTACAACTATTGGCGATTATAAGACTTTTGATGGCGTAAAAGTACCAACCAAATTATCCGTAGACTTTGGACAGTTTAAGCAGGAAGTTTTGATTCACACGGTCAAAATTAATACCGGCCTAACCGGTGATCTTTTGTAAATAGTATGATGACATGATATAAAAATAGCAGGCTGGTCCTGCTATTTTTTTGCCTCTGCAGCAAATTCAAGTAACGGCAGAACTTATGTTTCAATACTATCTTGCAGTGGCATGACAAGAACATCCGCCATATCAACCACAGATGCCTGCACTGCCATGCTAAGGCAGGCCGGCAGTTTCAGTAATGCTGATGTCGCGTTGTTCGAAGCTCATAGTGTTTGGCAAAGCATGGAGCAGGGCGATTATGTAGTGAAGGCTGGTGACATGGTTCAAGCCGTTTATTTTTTGCAGGAGGGCGCGGCAATTCAATATCGTAATGATGATAACCAGGTTATGCTCATCAAAGATTTACATACTGCCGGTGCATGGTGCATGGTGCTGCCGGCATTGCTAACCCAACAGCCATCGCAGGTTTTTCTTCAGGCTTTTACAACTTGCCGTATGAGGGTATTGTACCTTAATGCGCTTCACTATTTGATTACGCAGTCCGCTGCTTTTCTGTATGTGTCTACACTTATGGAAAGGTCCACGGCGCGGCTGCAACTTTTGGATCAATTGACCACGCCCATAGAAAAGTACAAGTATCTGATGCAGGAACGACCCGAAATACTCCAACAGTTTCCGCTACGTCATATTGCCTCTTACCTCAACATAACACCCGAAACTTTAAGCAGGGTGAGGCGTAAGTATATTTCTTGATTGTAATCAAGCGGGCTTCTGTTGCGTATGTGATAGTTTTGATATTCAGTTATTACCATCCTATGCAGTATCAGGCTAAAAGTATTCGTCCCTTTATTGGGGCAAAGGATTTTAAGACGTCATGCCGTTTTTATCGTGCACTTGGTTTTGAAGAAAAGCAACTCGGCGGCGGCATGGCTGTTTTTACCATGCAGGGCATGTCGTTTTATTTGCAGGATGCCTATGTAAAAGATTGGGTTGACAATACCATGGTTTTTTTGGAAGTGCAAGACCTTACAGGTTTTTGGGAGAATTTATTGTCCCTCGATTTGCCCTCTAAATTTCCGGGGGTAAGAATTCATCCTGTGGTGTACAAAGATTGGGGTGCTGAATGTTTTATACACGACCCTTCCGGCATATTGTGGCATGTAGGAAGTTTTACATAATTGCAGCATACTTTTTTAGGTTTGGCGGCGGGCCAATTATCATGGCATATGCGCAATAATTCCGGCCGTATATGACAATATGGGAAAATGTGCAGTGCCGGCATTTTTAGGGGAAGCTTTCCTATCTTTCAAAAAAATCTGCTGCCGCTATGTTGATGCCCATTAGTGATGATAACAGTTCCAACCATTTAAAACCAGTGGTAAACATTGCGCTCATTGTTGCCAATGTGCTGGTATTTGTAGTGCTGCAACAGGGTGGTGCTAATTTGTTTTTTACCTATGCCTGGAGCACGGTGCCCGCCGAAATCCTTACGGGGCAGGATATTGTTACGCAGGCGCAGCTTTTCACAGACCCCAATACCGGCCAGCAATTTGAAATGCCGGGTTTGCAAGCTACACCGGGCAGCGTATACTTCACGTTGTTTACCAGTATGTTTATGCATGGCGGATGGGGCCATTTACTCGGCAATATGCTCTACCTATACATCTTCGGCGATAACCTGGAAAACCGTATGGGGCATGGCCGCTATCTGGCTTTTTACCTGATTTGCGGGGTATTGGCCTCGCTGGCGCATGTGTTTTCATCGGCACTGTTACCGGGTACATCACTTATCCCAAGTTTGGGCGCCAGTGGTGCTATTTCGGGAGTGCTGGGCGGTAATATCATTCTATTTCCAAGGCGTAAGGTAAATGCGCTATTGGGCTGGTATGTAGTGCAGGTGAATGTGCTGATAGCCCTTGGTTTGTGGATTGCCTTGCAGGTGGTAAGCGGACTTGGTATGCTGGGTGGCAGCAGCGATGGTGTGGCTTATGCTGCGCATATTGGTGGATTTATTGCGGGTATGTTGCTGGTTAAGTTTTTCGACAAAGGCGAATCGGCAGCGCCACCCAATATCCGGCAATACCAGCAGCGGGTACGACGATGATGAGCGCCTGACGATTTTATTGGTGCGGTATTGTTATGCCCTTATTGAAAAATTTCAGCATTCCGCATCGGCATTTTCCTTTGCGAAGCTTTCCTGCTGTACGTTTTACTGGATCAGCTGTTGTGTATTTTTTGTGTCGCATTGGGACACAGAGAAAAAAACAAGAGTTCCACGGAGCAATTATTCTTTGCGAAATTTTGCTGCTTTGCGTTTTAGTGGTTCAGATATTGTCTGGGATTTTTTGTGTCGCAGAGGTTCTCAGAGATAGATACAAGAGTTACTCGGCGCCATTATCCTTTGCGAACCTTGTGCCTTCTTTGTGATCCTCGTGGTTAAATATTGCTGCAAAGGATATGCCTAAACTTCTGAACACTTAAACTTCGCCAACCCCTTGCACCCGCAATTCGTTAGGCAGGCATTAAACATGCAAGTCTTATCCCTGTCCGCCTTGTCGCCTGGGCTTATTATG
>JAHEMO010000332.1 GCA_024643625.1 Chitinophagaceae bacterium | reverse complement strand
CCGCCTCTGCTCTTTTGCTACCAAGGCCTTACCACGAATGGTTTACCGTGGTAGATGATGTAGAATGTATGTTTACTGATGCCGGCCATATTATTGGCAGCACCTGTGTGCACTTACGCGTTACAGAAAATGGCAAAACCACCGCCATAACTTTTAGTGCAGATATAGGCCGGTATCGCGATGCCATATTGCGCAGTCCGGAAGAGTTTCCGCAGGCAGACTATATTATTATGGAAAGTACCTATGGCAACAGTTTGCACGAGCCTGCAGATTCATCAGTTGATAAATTGTTACATTGGATTGAGCATACCTGCCTCAAAAAAAAGGGCAAACTTATTATCCCTGCATTCAGTGTTGGGCGCACGCAGGAACTCCTTTTCTTTTTGAACCAACTGGAACTGGAAAGAAGACTGCCGCCACTTGATTATTTTGTAGATAGTCCACTGAGTCGTGAAGCCACGATGGTGGTAAAAAGTCATCCCAATAATTACAACGATCGGGTAAAAGCCATTATGCAAAAAGATAGCGACCCCTTCATGTTCAAGGGTATGCGCTTCATAAAAACGGTTGATGAAAGTAAGGCACTCAATTTTCGGCGCGAACCCTGTGTTATCATTAGCGCAAGCGGTATGGCAGAGGCCGGCCGTGTAAAACATCATATCAGCAATAACATTGAAAATAGCCGCAACACCATTTTAATGGTTGGCTATGCAGAACCCAGAAGTCTTGGTGGACGGCTGATGCAACATCCTAAAGAAGTATCCATATTTGGTGTACCCCACGAAGTGCATGCTGAAATTGGAACCATGCGCAGCATGAGTGCCCACGGCGATTATGATGATATGCTGCAATGGCTGCAATGCCAGAATCAGGATGCCATTAAACGATTATTCCTGGTGCATGGCGAGTATGAAGTACAACAGGAATTTGCCAACCGTCTGCGCCGCAAAGGCTATCAACATGTGGAGATACCGGAACAGCATGAAACATTCACCTTGTAGAAAAACTATGCGTTAGATAATCATACCGGCTGCAACGGTTTCAAAACTTGCTTCATCAACCAGTATAACGGAACCGGTTTGACGGCAGTTGCCGTATGCATCGAAAAACAATGGATTGGCCGTGCGCAATTGTACTGAAGCAATATCATTCATACCTAATTGGGTAGCGGCATCGCCTTGCTGCTGCTCCATCGTATTGATATCTACAACATAATTTATCTCCTTTACCACCGCTTTGGTTTCCGCACTGGTATGCTTTAGAATATACCGGCTGCGTGCTCCTGCTTTTCGTTGATGCATCCAGCACAACATGACATGGATGTCCTGAGATTGCACCGGCAGGTGTTGCTGCTGTACCAGCATATCGCCACGGCTAATATCAATATCATCTTCCAGCGTGATGGTTACGCTCATGGGGGCAAAAGCTTCCGTTAGTTCAGTATCGCCAAGCACAATGGATTTAACCTTGCTCTTCTGCCCCGAAGGCAATACCATGATGCTATCGCCAACACGTATTACGCCACTGGCTACCCTGCCGGCATACCCGCGATAATCGGGATGGCTGTGCGTTTGCGGCCTGATAACCCATTGCACCGGAAAACGAAAATCAACATGGTTATGGTCGCTGCCAATATGCACTGTTTCCAGCAAATGCAGCAGGGTTCCGCCATCATACCAGGGGGTACGATGGCTGCGGTCTACCACATTATCGCCGTACAAGGCACTGATGGGTACATAATGAATATCGCGTATATCGAGTTTGGAAGAAAAGGCTTCAAAATCGGCCACAATGCGGTAATAAACCTCTTCTTCAAAATCTACCAGATCCATTTTGTTGATGCATACTACCAGATGCGGAATTTTGAGCAGACTGGCCAGGTAAGCATGCCTGAACGTTTGCTCTACCAATCCTTTACGGGCATCAATTAATATGATGGCAAGATTAGCTGTGCTGGCACCCGTTACCATGTTGCGGGTATATTGTATATGCCCGGGTGTATCAGCAATAATAAATTTTCTTTTGGGCGTGGTAAAGTAGCGATACGCCACATCGATGGTAATGCCTTGTTCGCGCTCGCTGCGCAGGCCATCCGTTAGCAGCGATAAGTCAATATAGTCGTAGCCCTTTTTTTCGCTGCTGGTGCGTACCGCTTCCAACTGATCTTCAAATATTGATTTGCTGTCGTAAAGCAGTCTGCCTATCAAAGTGCTTTTACCATCATCCACACTACCCGCGGTGGTAAAGCGCAGCAGTTCATTTTCCTGTATATCCATAATGCGTTTGTAATGAGATTTAGAAATAGCCGCTTTTTTTACGGTCTTCCATGGCTGTTTCGCTGCGTTTATCGTCTGCACGGGTGCCCCGTTCGGTGGTGCGTGTAGTAGCTACCTCAGCTATTATTTCGTCGAGCGTTTCGGCGGTGCTTTCTACAGCGCCGGTTATTGGCATATCGCCACAGGTACGGTAGCGCACCGTGAGTATGTCTGTGGTTTCGCCCGCACGCATGGGCAGGTATGGCCCCACGGCCAGTATCACACCATGGCGCACCACGCACTCGCGTTGGTGACTGAAGTACAGATTAGGCAGGGCAATATTTTCTCTTTTGATATAATGCCAAACATCCATTTCCGTCCAGTTGCTGATGGGAAACACGCGGAAATGCTCGCCTATTTGTTTATGGCCATTGAACAGATTCCATAACTCAGGCCGTTGGTTCTTGGGATCCCATTGGCCAAATTCATCGCGGTGGGAAAAGAATCGTTCTTTGGCCCGGGCTTTTTCTTCATCGCGGCGGCCGCCACCCATGGCAGCGTCTATCTTGAAAGTTTCCAGCGTATCGAGCAGGGTAATGGTTTGCAGCGCATTGCGGCTGGCATGAATGCCGGTTTCTTCCCGCACCCGGCCGGTATCAATACTTTCCTGCACCGAACCAATAATCAGCCGAACGCCAAGTGCGTCCACCAACTCATCCCGGAAGGCAATAGTTTCCGGAAAATTGTGCCCGGTATCAATATGCACCAGCGGAAAAGGAATGCGGGCCGGGTAAAAAGCCTTGCGTGCCAAATGGGTAAGCACAATGCTGTCTTTACCCCCCGAAAATAAAATGGCAGGATGCTGAAACTGCGCCACCACTTCACGCATTACGTAAATGGCTTCGGCTTCCAGTTCGTCGAGGTAGCTTAAATAATATTTTTCCATGTATGCTGTTGAAGGCAGTTGCTTAATGATGGCTGCATCCATTTTACCCGATAAACTACAGCAACCTCAGCGGCTCCTGTTTAATGTTCACCAAATAAGTGGAGATTGCAAAAATGGGGGTTTTGATGGCTTCACGACAGAAATAATAGTGGAGGG
>JAHEMO010000086.1 GCA_024643625.1 Chitinophagaceae bacterium | reverse complement strand
GTGAGGTAAAAGCTCACGGCTGCGGGTTGAGAGGCTCGCGGCGGGTAAACCCGGGGTGCTGAAATGCCATGTAAAGTAGTGCTTGAGGGCGGTCCGTCCGAGGCAGTAATGCCGCATTACAGGGTAGGCAGATACAGGCAACCAGCAATGATTGTCGCAGATAAATGGTAGCCAATTGCTTTCGGGCAAAAACAGAATCCGGCTTATAGCACCGGTAGCCTTTATGGAGCCACTTCGTTAACTGCGGGGTGGCTTCGCCATTTATTGCAGTTCCAGTGCGGTTATCATGTCCACCACAGCCAACATCATGCGCTTTTGCTCCTCGTGGTGCCCTAGTTGGGCTTCAATATTTAAGTACGGAATGCCCAGGTAGCCGCAGTATACACTCAGGCTGCCGTCGTTAGTAACGGCGTCGTTGTTTTGCAACATCACATTAAAGCCGCGCATTTTCAGGTAGTCGAAAAATCGGCTGTCGGTCACATAGAAAAAATCATCCTTATCTTCCTTTGCATTGATGAACACATCGGCTGCATCGTTTTCGTATATGCCGCCTTTGGCATAAGAACCAATATGCAGTCCGCCGCCATCGCTATTGTTGTGCATGGCCAGTACCAGTTTTTGGTGGTTGATATAGCTGCGGGTGAATTGCTTGCCAAGATTGATAACATAATCTGCAGCAGCACTGTCGTAGCGGCTTTGTGCTTCGAGCGTAGCTCGCACACCTTCGGGGGTAAATATCCGGTTGGGGTCCACACTATATACGCTATCACCCAGTTGAAAACTTACATTCCTGTTGCCACTATGGTGCCAGGTTACTATGCAGCCCTGCTTCAAACTATCCAATACCTGCCGGGCTACCGGCAATACAGTGGTTTCATTTTCGTGAATATGCACCCAAATGATGCCGCTTTGTGGTGCTGCGCATAGTTGCTGAAATTGTACCACTGGCTGACAGCAATAGCTGGATACGCTGTCGGTTTGTAATTGTGCAGAGGCCGATGCTGCTACTACAATAAGTACTGAAACAAATCCCAAACGCATAAGACAGTATTTACGCAATAATAGCAAACCGCTGGAATGTTTATGGTTAGCAACACCTCATAATTTGTGTAACAGTAAATGCAGGGCAGTGCACTGCTGATGAAAGAAATGCGACGCCACTGCTGCCTGGCCATGCACCCGGCCCGGCCAAAAAAACAATACCGGAGATGCATTGGGCTCTCACCGTGGCGGTCTTAGCCTTATATAAACATATGCTGCGGGCCAATGCCCCTATTTTTGCGGCATGACTGTAGAACATTTAAAGGATATGAAGGGCCGTGTTAGTGCCCTGAGGAGGTTTCTTTGACGTTGAGAACCGACTGCTAAAAATAGAAAGCGACCGTCAGCTAAGCTTGTCACCCGGCTTTTGGGATGATAATAAGCGCGCCACTGCCATTATAAAGGACATTAAAAACAGCGAGTACTGGACTGATTTGTACACAGCAGTCAATACTGCCGTGGACGATTTTGAAGTGCTTTTTGAGTTTTGGAAAGGCGGCGACGAAACCGAGGAGAACGTACGTGAAGCCTACGAAATGGCATTGCAAAAAATTGAGGAGGCAGAGTTTAAATGTACCCTCAACCAGCCGGAAGATGAAATGAGCGCTGTGGTGGAAATAAACAGCGGCGCCGGTGGTACCGAAAGTCAGGACTGGGCGCAAATGCTGGCCCGCATGTACAAAATGTATGGCGACCGGCAGGATTGGAAAGTAACAGAACTGGACTGGACCGACGGTGATGGTGCCGGTATCAAGAGTGCGGCTTTTCAGTTTGATGGACCATTTGCCTATGGATTTCTGAAGGGTGAAAGCGGTGTGCATAGGCTGGTGCGCATTTCGCCATTTGATAGCAATGCCCGCAGGCATACCAGTTTTGCATCGGTATATGTGTATCCGTTGGTAGATGATACCATTGAGATAGATATTAAAGATGCCGATGTAAAAATGGAAACGAGCCGCAGCGGCGGTGCCGGAGGTCAAAACGTAAACAAAGTAGAAACCAAGGTGCAGCTAACGCATATTCCTACCGGCATGGTGGTAATATGCCAAACAGAACGCACGCAACTGGGCAACCGCGAAAAGGCAATGCAAATGTTACGCAGCCGCCTGTACGAAGAAGAATTGCGCAAACGGGAAGAGTTGAAAAACGCCACCAATGCCAGCAAGAAAAAAATAGAATGGGGTAGTCAGATACGCAGCTATGTGTTTCATCCCTATAAAATGATAAAAGACCATCGTACGGATTACGAGGTTGGTAATATACAGCCGGTGATGGATGGCGAGCTCGATGGTTTTATCAAAGCATATTTGATGGGAGAAAAGGAGGCCGAGACGGCGGAGTAGACAAATGGAACCTGTGTCACATTGACCTTGAATGAAATCATTAAGTTTGAACCATGACCAAGCCGCAAATCAATAAGAGAATTTTTTGGGACGTTCGTCCGGAAACTATTGACTATGAGGTATCGAAAAGGTTTGTGATTACCAGAGTGTTTGATAGAGGGGAGGTGGAAGACCTAAGAGAGATAAGAAAATTTTATGGTGATGAAACTATTAAAGAGGAATTATTAGATGCAAGATGGCTTGATCCTATGGCATTGCATTTAGCAGTGGCTATTTACAATTTACCAATTGACGAATTCAGATGTTACAAACTCAATCAGTGGAGGCAGGAACCTTTTCGTTATTAAAGGAACTGTTGGAAATACCGGCTTTATCAGAATTTGCATTGGTGGGAGGCACAGCGTTGGCCTTGCATCTTGGCCACCGGAAATCTGTTGATATTGATTTGTTTTCGCCAAAGCCATTTGACAATATCATATTGGCTCAAACATTGAAGGAGCATTTTCCGAACATTCAAATTGGTAATACGGCAAATAAGATTGGGTTGTTTTGTTTTATAAACGATATTAAGGTAGATTTTGTGCGGCAAGAATTTCATCCTTTGCTTAATCCTGTAACTAAAGTTGATGGAATCCGAATGTTTTCATTAGAAGATATAGCAGCTATGAAAATATTTGCCATGTTACAAAGGCCGAAGAAAAAAGATCATTGGGATATAGCCGAACTATTGCAGCGTTTCAGTTTGGAGGACATAATTGGATTCTACCTGAAAAAATATCCCGCGAACATTTTGATTATCTCTATTCCTAAAGCATTGGTCTACACAGATGATGTTGAGCAAGATGAAGATCCTGTTTCACTTAACGGAAAAAAATGGTCAGACATAAAAAAAATAATTGCGCAAAAAGTTGACAATTATCTGAAATATTAAACTTGCAGCATCGACATTTTTGAAAACGGACATTTTATAATCTAAAATCTATTGTATGAGTTTAGGAACCTTCCATTATCCCATGCCACAAAACGAGCCGGTGAAAAGCTATGCCCCCGGCAGCGAAGAACGAGACGCTTTGCAAAAAGCTTTGCAGGAATTAAAAAAGCAGGAAGCTAATATTCCGCAATACATTGGTGGCAGGGCGGTAAGAAGTGGCAAACTGGTAAGTATGCACCCGCCACATGAGCGCAATCATCTGCTGGGCTATTACCATGCCGGTGATAAAACACATGTGCATGCCGCCATTGATGCTGCGCTTAAAGCGAAGCCATCCTGGGAAGCTATGCCATGGGAAGATCGCGCCCATATTTTCCTGAAAGCCGCTGATTTGTTGGCAACTAAGTACCGCTACGTAATGAACGCGGCTACCATGCTGGGCCAAAGTAAAAATGCCTATCAGGCCGAAATTGACAGCGCTTGTGAGTTGATAGACTTCCTGCGCTTTAATGTGCATTTTGTAAGCGAGATATACAAGCAGCAACCCATAAGTGCACCGGGCATGCATAACCGTACCGAATGGCGTCCGCTTGAAGGTTTCGTATTTGCCATTACACCTTTCAACTTTACTGCAATTGCCGGCAACCTGCCTACAAGTGCCGCCATGTGTGGCAACGTAGTGGTATGGAAACCTGCACATGCACAGATTTTTAGCGCCCAAATTATCATGAAAATATTGATAGAGGCAGGATTGCCGGCGGGTGTTATTAACCTGGTATACAGCGATGGGCCAACTACCGGCAAAGTAGTATTTGAGCATCCCGATTTTGCAGGGGTACATTTCACGGGATCTACCGGTGTATTCAACCATTTTTGGAAAACCATTGGAGAGAATATCAGCAAATACAAATCCTACCCACGCATAGTAGGCGAGACCGGCGGTAAAGATTTTGTACTGGTACATAAGTCTGCCGATGTAGATGCCGTAGTAGCGGCACTGGCACGCGGGGCATTTGAATATCAGGGACAAAAATGTTCGGCAGCAAGCCGCGCCTATTTGCCCAGTAATATTGCCGACCGAATCAAAACCAAACTTGTGGCAGAGGTTGAAACCATGCAAATGGGTACCGTCGAAGACTTCGGCAATTTTGTAAATGCAGTAATTGATGAGTCGAGCTTCGATAAAATCAAAAAATATATTGATAGTGCCAAACGCGACCGCAAGGCAAAAATTCTTACCGGCGGTAATTGCAGCAAGCGCGATGGCTTTTTTATTGAGCCCACAATTATTGAGGTGCGCGATCCCAAATATGTAACCATGTGCGAAGAAATATTTGGCCCGGTGCTTACCATTTACACCTACCCCGCCAACGATTTTGATAAGGCGTTGAAACTGGTAGACACCACATCGCCCTATGCGCTAACAGGCGCCGTAATTGCGCAGGACAGAGATGCGGTGGTAGCGGCAACCAATGCTTTGCGCCATGCAGCGGGTAATTTTTATATCAACGATAAGCCAACCGGTGCGGTTGTTGGTCAGCAGCCCTTTGGTGGCGCACGTGGCAGCGGCACAAACGATAAGGCTGGAAGCATGATAAATTTGTATCGTTGGTTGAGTGCCCGAACGGTAAAAGAAACCTTCAATCCTGCTGTAGATTATCGTTATCCGTTTTTGGCCTCATAAAACTTATTTTATTTATTAGCCTGATGCCTGTTCGAAAACCTGATCGGACAGGCATTTTTCTTTACTTTCCCCCCACAGCAATTGCTTAATACATTATGGGAAAACAAGATCGCAGAAAATTTTTGCAACAAGGTGGTTTAGCTGCCTCGTCTCTATTGGTTGGTCGCTCTTTATTAGCCAATACACAAGCTTCGTCATCAACCTTTACCATTTGGCGGAAACCGGACAATACGCCAGCGAATGAAACCATCAGGTTAGGTTTGATAGGTGCAGGCGGCATGGGCACGCAGGATACGCTATCGGCCCTACAACACAACGGTGTAGTATTGACGGCAGTTTGCGATTTGTACACCGGCAGGCTGGAAGAGGCAAAAAAACGCTGGGGAAGCAACCTGATGGTTACCGACGATTACAAAAAGCTGCTGGCATCGAAAGATGTAGATGCCGTGATTATTGGTACCCCCGACCATTGGCATCAGCCTATTAGTATTGCGGCATTGCAAGCCGGCAAACATGTGTATTGCGAAAAGCCGATGCTCCACGATGTAAACGAAGGCAAAGCGCTTATTGATGCATGGAAAAAAAGTGGTAAAGTATACCAGGTAGGCAGTCAGGGAGTAAGTTCTTTGGGTAATGAAAAGGCAAGAGAACTGCTTGCCGCAGGCGCTATTGGCGATTTGGTATTTGCCGAGGGCTTTTGGGCACGCATGAGTCCGGAAGGTGCATGGCAGTATAAAATACCTGCCGATGCCGGAGCGCATAATGTGTCGTGGGATAGATATGAAATTGATAAAAAGCATGCTTATGATCCGCTGCGATTTTTTCGCTGGCGCAATTATGTGGATTACGGTACCGGTATGAGTGGCGATTTGTTTGTTCACTTATTTAGCAGCCTGCATTTCATAACCAATAGCATTGGCCCTACCAAGATTTCGGCGATGGGTGGCTTGCGGTATTGGAAAGATGGCCGCGAGGTGCCCGATGTATTGATTGGTATGTTTGATTATCCCGTACGTAAGGAGCATCCCGGTTTCAATTTGAGTTTGCGATGCAATTTTGTAGATGGCACCAGTGGCACTACTTATTTGCGCCTTGCCGGTACCAAAGGAAGCATGGATGTGGAATGGGAAAAAGTAACCGTGAAGCTTAATGCCAATGTGGAAAGCGATGATCCGTTTTTGCAGGCGCAGGCAGCGGCCAATACCCCCGGCGCAGAAGCACGTAAAAAAATGTTGCCGCCCCGCGAAACCGTTTACACGGCAGAAAAGGGATATAAGGGTGCCCATTACGATCATTTTGGTAATTGGTTTCGGGCCATACGAACCGGTGGCACCGTGGCAGAAGATCCGTTATTTGGTTTCAGGGCATGCGCTCCTGCTTTGCTTTGCAACGATAGTTATGCCAAAGGGACGTTTATGAATTGGGATCCGGAAAAATTAGTGGTTACGGCCTAGTAGTTATGGGTTGGGCATTTGAGTATCTGCGATGCTTTGCAACAACCCTTTGGAATAAAGATGAAAGAACCTCAATAAAATAAGAAATATGCAATTAAGAAATGGCTTTCTACTTATAACAGCTTTTGTTTTTGCGGCAGCCTGCGCTGGCAATGATGAAAAGAAAGGCAATGATGTTGCCGTTGCAGCGGCGCAGCATAATCAATTATCGGAACAAGAAAAAGCTGATGGCTGGCAACTGTTATTTGATGGTACAACGGCTACGGGTTGGCGGGCTTTTAATGGGAATAGTTTTCCCGGGGGATGGGTAGTAGATAGTGGTACACTGAAAAGCTACGGCACGGCCCACGGCGATACGGGTGGTGATATTGTGTATGGTTTGGATTCCTTCACGCATTTTGAACTGAGTGTAGATTGGAAAATAAGCACAGGCGGCAACAGTGGTATTTTTTATCACGCACAAGAAGGAAAGCAATACAAAGCGCCTTACGAAACCGCACCAGAATATCAGTTGATAGATGATTTGAATTTTCCTCAACCGTTGGAAGACTGGCAAAAACTGGCTGCAGATTACGCTATGTATACGGCCGATACCAACAAACTGATAAAGCCTGCGGGGGAATGGAACAACGCCAGTATTTACTTTACAGCTGATAGTGCAGCTTATTTTCTAAACGGCGCTATGACCTTGCATTTTGTGCCATGGAGCAGCGATTGGAACATTCGCCGCAACAGTGGCAAATGGGATGCTTTTCCTGACTACGGAAAATTTAAAACCGGTATGATTGCCTTACAGGATCACGGTAGCGAAATATGGTTTCGCAATATTAAAATCAGAAAATTGCCTTAGGCAAAATATGGCTAGTGCCCACAAAAACAAACGCCCGAACTGTATCCGGGCGTTTGTTTTTGTGGGGAATCATTACTGACTAATTCCATGTTTTCTCACCTTTCTTTATTTTTTCCAGGGTTTCTTCATAATCGGCAACGCTTGCGGAGCCGTTGGCTTTGGCCAGCGCAATTGCCTGTTCTTGTACGCGTATAGCTTCAGGTTGATTGCCCGATTTCAGCAATAGATTAGCATAGGTATCGTAGTGGCTTGGATCTTGGGTAGCTTCCGCTGCTGCGCGGCTCCAGGTAAGGGCTTTGTCTACGCAGGATGGATCGCTGCAATTCTGAAAAACAGACCATGCAAAACTATTCATCTGGGCATAAGGCACATCGCCTTTATACTTGTCCATAAATGCGCTGATGGCCATCGAGAAATTATCCCAATCGCCGGTGTTTTGGTAATAAAAAGCTTTGGCATAGCTAATTACCTCCTCAGCTCGGGCAGGGTATTTGGCCGCTACTTTTTGCTGCATGGCTGACCAATCCGGCTTTTTATCTTTTGCCCACATATCCTTATATATTTCCTCCTGCATTATCATCATTCGCGTAGCGCTTTCGGCATACGATTTACCTGCAACCTCATTAAAAGCAGCAGGGTTATTCATCATGTATGTGAAACCTATATCCTTGGTAGATTGGGTAGAAAGTTGGAGTAACTCAATATTTTCTTTGGTGAGCATATTGCTTTGTGTGGCTGCGTATGCCTCCATGTACTTTTTGCTGTTTGCCCGGTCGTAAGCTTGTAAAGAAGCAAGTGTTACATTGTATAGCAGGTCGGTATTGCGATCGCCATTGTCGTACCGCTCTTTTAAAGTATAGTACTGCTTATTGGGGTCCAACGCATCTTTGCCTTTGCCAATAAATGTTTCCCCATCAGAAGAACCAACAGCCCGGTGTACCAGCTTGCCGGTAGGATCCAAAAACAAATAGGTTGGAAATACCTGCACTCCGTAATGGGTCATGATGTAGTGCGCATCGGCGTACCAGCTGCGCGTATAATCATCATCCTTTTTTGTGGTATCCAATTGCACTTTTACATTAATAAACTTATCGTTGTAAAACTCACCTACATTTTCCTGGGGAAAAATATTAGCGGCCATATACTTACAGGGGCCACACCATGTGGTATATGCATCCACAAAAATGTATTTGTTTTCGGCCCTGGCCTTCGCTATTACTTCCTTCCAATTGTCGGCATGTATAAAACTCATGCCTTTATCGCTTTGCGTTTGTGCCATTGCCGAACTGGAAAGCACCAGGCAAATGAGCCAGAATAATTTTCGGATAGTCATTTCTACGGTATATTATTTAGTGCAATATACACGCACGGCAAAACCATTGAGGCTTAAGAAAAGCCAAATTATTGCTCCGAATGTTAATGGAGATAGCTAATAAGGGTGTTATTGCAGCTTGCTAAACGCTTATTTTTACCACCCGCAAGTCATGAAAACGATTATAAACGAACGGCAACTGCAATTGATGGTAAAAAGGATGGCCCACCAAATAGTGGAGAATAATCCTTTTGTTCAGGATATTCAGGTTATTGGCATACAGCCCCGTGGTGTGTTGTTAAGCAACCGATTGGTAAGAGAATTGGAGTTGCTGTATGGTACGCCGGTAATGCATGGCCAAATTGATATCACGTTTTATCGCGATGATATACGTCGTGAAATTAAATTACCTAATGAGACGCATATTTCGTTTTCTGTAGAAAACAAGCGCGTGTTGCTGGTTGATGATGTGCTGTACACCGGGCGTACCCTGCGCAGTGCGCTGGATGCACTCATTGATTTTGGCCGACCTGCAAAAGTTGAATTATGCGTGCTGATCGATCGGCAATTTAACCGCGAAATACCCATTCAGCCCGATTTTACCGGCAAAACGATTGACACCATTTTTTCGCAGGACGTGAAAGTACATTGGGAAGAAACTGATGGCCGCGATGAAGTTATACTGATGGATGAAAAAAGCTAGCGCAAGGTCATGAAATTTTGGTAGCCATCAAATTTTGCGTCGAGCGCCTGTAATACCTGGTCTATTTGTGCAGGATTATTCAAAAAATCGGACTGACTTACATCAATGAGCAAAGTCTTTATGTTTTGCTGTTTCATGAAACCGGTATAGCCCGTTTGGATGCGGTAGAGATAGTCGTCAGGTATTTGTTGCTCAAAACTGCGGTTTCGCTTTCTTATGTTTTGCTGCAGTTTACTAACCGGCGCATGCAGGTATATCAGCAGGTCGGGGTGTATCATGTTTTGATACATTACTTCAAAAAGCTTTTGGTAAAGTTTGTACTCTTCCTCAGGCAAATTAATACTGGCAAACAACAGGCTCTTTCTAAACAAATAATCGCTAATGGTAAGGGTGTTAAACAAATCCGGCGCCTGCACCATTTCTTTTAATTGCTTATAGCGTTCAGCCATAAAAAACAATTCTGTGGGAAATGCATACTGCTGAGGATTGTCGTAAAATTTTTCCAGAAAAGGATTATCCGCAAATTCCTCCAATACCAACCTGGCATCCAGTTTTTTGGCCAGTAAATGAGCCAAGGTGGTTTTTCCAGCGCCTATATTGCCTTCAATTGCTATGTAGTGATATTGCATCTGCCGCGCAAATCAAGTATATAATGCAACGTAGGTTATCCAATTTTTTTCACATCAAGGGAATCGCTGCAGTTGTCCAGCATTTTGTTGATAGAAATCCGCTGAACCGGGTGGATAAAATCTCCGGCAATTTCTGCAAGCGGTTCTAATACAAAGCGGCGCTGTGCCATGCGTGGATGTGGAATTAGTAAATCCGGATGGTCGAGCGAAAGATCATTGTAAAGCAAAATATCAATATCCACCGTTCGGGGGCCATACTTTTCGTTGCGGATACGGCCCATATCGCGTTCAATAGCCAGCAGGGCATCCAGCAGATTAAGCGGACCAAGTGGGGTAGCTACCTGCAGGGCCTGATTTAAAAAATCGGGTTGATTCTCCATGCCCCACGCTGCTGTTTGAAATATAGAAGACGCTTTTTCAATGGTGCCTACCCGTTCAGCAATCATTTTTCGCACCAGGTGCAGGTTCTGCTGCCTATCGCCAAGATTGCCGCCTATTAGCAGAAAAATGTTGTGCAGAGGACCCGTTTGTGTAAGCATAGGCTGCGAAGTAAACTGTTTTAATCCTTCGCTAAAAACTGCAATGTCTCTAAGCCATCCTTAAAATGTGCAATATTTGCCGCGCATGCAGCAAAAAAAATACCGTCAATGGACGGCCATGATGGCAATAGCCAGGGGCTCCTTCCGAAGCATACTTCGCAGTCCCAGTGTAATCGTATTTAGCATTGCCTTTCCACTCATTTTTATTTTAGTTTTTGGGTTTATTGGTGGTGGCAGTTCCGGCATGCGGTTTACACTGGTAGCCGGCAACCAAACAGATACTTCTACGGCTTTATTTAAAAGCATTGCCAATCTGCCTAACCTCAAATTTGTACACTATGCGGATACTGTTTCCTTTAGAAACGACTTAATTAAAGGGAAAGTAGATGGCGTACTCAGCATTATCGATGCCGACAGCTTTCCACAAATAGCCGTGAGAAGTACCACGGCATCGGCGCAAAAAATACCGGTGCTCACTCAGTTGTTAGAAGGATTGGTGAATCGCATGAGCAATGAAAAATTCCCCGACAGACAAGCTGTAGCCAAAGTGCAGTCACCTGTGATGGAAGAGGTGAGGCCATACAGAAATATTGATTTTATTTTGCCCGGCCAGCTTGGGTTTTCATTATTGAGTGCAGGGGTTTTTGGTGTAGCTTTTTTGTTTTTCAATTTGCGGCAGCTACTGGTACTCAAACGTTTTTATGCCACCCCGGTCAGCCGTCTGCATATCGTTTTGGGCGAAGGGCTTAGCCGCGTTACTTTTCAAATGCTGGCCGCTATCATAATTGTAGGGCTTGGTTATTTTGCTTTCAATTTTACCCTTGTGCATGGTTGGCTAACTTTTGCAGAAATAATGGTGTTGTGCTTTTTTGCCCTGTTGGTGTTTATGGGCTTTGGTTTTATCATTAGCAGCCTCGCCAAAAATTCCAGCAGCATACCACCGTTGGCTAATATTATTACGCTGCCTCAATTTCTGCTGGCCGGTACATTTTTCAGCATTGATGTTTTTCCGGCCTGGATGCAACCTTTTTGCCGCATTCTGCCGCTTACATTCTTCAACGATGCCATGCGAAGCATAAGTTTTGAAGGCATGCATCTAACGGATAATTTGCCACAGCTTGCCGGTTTGCTAATTTGGGGACTGATAGCGTATGCCGTTGCTGCCCGCATTTTTAAGTGGGAGTAACAATAATTGATTTACTTTTTTAAAGAAATCAGAAATGAAATATCTGAAATTGCTGATGATAAGCGTATTGGGATTTGTGCTGCTTTTTTGGGGCATCACTTTAATGTTTCCTTCCACTACAGTAATTAGCCGTGCTATTAACATAAAGAAGGATAGCATTCCACTACGCAAACAACTGGATGGCGAAAAGCTCTCAATGTCTAAATGGTTAATGTCCCAAAGCCAGCCTTCAGTTTCTATAAACTTGTTGCGTGAGCCTGGCTTTACTGCCTCGTTATTTAATGCCGAAACCGGCGCCGTGTTTACTGGTGATACTTTATTTTTTGCCCTTCAGCAGGCAGATTCACGGCCTGTTCATGGGGGTATTGCTACCTATCAGCTTGCGGGTGACAGCACCACGGCACAATTATTTTACGTGTTTGAATTCCCCTGGTATAAGCCATGGGAAAAAATGCGCATGATGATGATGGACAAAGCCATTGGGCCGGGTATGGATAGCGCATTGCTTAGACTTAAAGCCCTCACCATGCAGCCATAATAGCAATAGGGAGATCAATTCTACGTTGTTAATCCGTTAATCCACAGGTTGTTGGTGTACGCATTCCGCTGCCCCTGCCTATATGGTTTATCTTCATACCGGCATGACAATTAAAAAGGTCCTTTTTACCGTAATCGTTTTATGCTGCGGTTGTGCGTTTCACCAACTGAGTGCGCAGGCAGTAAGCGGCGTATGGCAAGGTATTTTGATGCAGGGAAAGGGAATGCGCCAACGCAAAATGCCCATCGAAATGAAGCTGTTGAAAACCGGCGATACCCTGGTAGGCACCGTATACTATTTCACCAACGAAAAGAACTACGTGCGCTATGCCGTCAAAGGATATTTTGGGGCGGAATACAGTACAGTGTATTGGCAGGATATAGCCTTGCTGGAAAATAC
>JAHEMO010000331.1 GCA_024643625.1 Chitinophagaceae bacterium | reverse complement strand
CAAAGCGATGCTTCCATTCTGGCTTTTTGCAACCTGAGTGTGTACGTGATGACGCCGGAATATGGCGCCGCCTCGCAGCTGGAAAAAATAAATATGCTGGACTATGCCGACCTGATAGCCATCAACAAATTTGACAAAGCCGGTGCACAAGATGCACTGAGCGAAGTACGCAAGCAATACAAACGCAATCATGCCCTATGGCAGGCCAAAGACGATGAACTTCCTATCATGGGTACCATGGCCAGCAAGTTTAATGATGAGGGCATGAACCATCTTTTTGTCCAACTGCTGCAGCTATTGGCTTCCAAAACGGGCCGCAACTATGGCGAAGCGAGGGTTAGCGAAAGTGCCAGCATCTCGCAGGCGGTGATACCGCCTGCCCGTGTGCGCTACCTGAGCGAGATAGCCGACACCAACCGCGGATACGATGCCTGGGTGCAGGAGCAATCCGATCTCGCCACCAAATGGTATCAGGCGCAGGGGGTGTTGAAGCAATTGCCACCCGATGCGCAGGCACCCGTTGCGGCTATTAGCGAAGAGTCGGAGGCAGCCTTGTCACCCGCCAACCGACAATTGCTTAGCGATTGGCCCCAATTGGTGCAACGCTACAAAGCCAGCCACCTGAGTTATACTGTAAGAGGCAAAACGCTCAAACAGCCGCTGACAACCTTATCGCTAAGCGGAACGGCTATACCAAGGGTGGTGCTGCCGGCCTACAAAGACTGGGGCGATATACTACGCTGGCAATTGCAGGAAAATGTGCCCGGCAGTTTCCCCTTTACCGCCGGAGTTTTTGATTTAAAACGACAAGGCGAAGACCCCACCCGCATGTTTGCCGGCGAAGGCTGCCCGGAGCGCACCAATAAGCGGTTTCATTATGTAAGCCACGACCAACCCGCCAAGCGCCTGAGTACTGCCTTCGACAGCGTGACCCTGTATGGCGAAGACCCTGATTTGCGCCCCGATATATATGGCAAAGTGGGCAATAGCGGCGTAAGCATCGCCACAGTTGATGACGCCAAGAAACTCTATAGCGGTTTTGACCTTTGCGACCCACGTACTTCCGTTAGCATGACCATCAATGGGCCAGCGCCCATGTTGCTGGCATTTTTTATGAATGCCGCCATAGACCAGCAATGCGAAAAACGCATTAAAGAACTTGGCATGGAGGAGCAGGTGCAGCAGGTATTACAGCAAAAGTATGCCCACCACCAACGGCCCTTATACTACAATCCAATGGCACCGGAGCGCCTGCCGCAAGGCCACGACGGACTAGGCTTGACGCTGTTGGGCCTTAGCGGTGATGAAGTGCTGCCGCCGCATGAATATGCTGCCTGCAAAGAAGCTGCACTGCAACAGGTTCGCGGTACCGTGCAAGCCGATATTTTAAAAGAAGATCAGGCGCAGAACACCTGCATTTTCAGCACCGAATTTGCGCTGAAACTAATGGGTGATGTGCAGGAATATTTTATTGAAAAACAGGTACGCAATTTTTACAGCGTAAGCATAAGCGGTTACCATATTGCGGAAGCAGGCGCTAACCCGATTACGCAACTCGCCTTTACGCTTTCCAATGGTTTTACTTATGTAGAATATTACCTGAGCCGTGGTATGCATATCGATGATTTTGCACCTAACCTCAGCTTCTTCTTCAGCAACGGTATGGATCCCGAGTACAGTGTGATAGGCCGTGTAGCCCGCCGCCTGTGGGCTAAGGCCATTAAACTAAAATACAAAGGCAACGAGCGCAGTCAAAAGCTTAAATACCATATTCAAACTTCGGGGCGCAGCCTGCATGCGCAGGAAATAGACTTTAACGATATACGCACTACCCTGCAGGCGCTGTATGCCATTTACGATAACTGCAACAGCCTGCACACCAATGCCTACGACGAAGCCATAACCACGCCTACAGAAGAAAGTGTGCGACGCGCCATGGCTATCCAACTTATCATCAATCGTGAGCTCGGCAGCGCCAAAACGGAGAACTTTATTCAGGGCTCTTTCCTGATAGAAGAACTCACCCATTTGGTGGAAGAAGCAGTGCTGCAGGAGTTTGACCGCATCACCGAAAGAGGAGGCGTATTGGGCGCTATGGAGCGTATGTACCAGCGCAATAAAATACAGGAAGAAAGCATGCATTATGAAATGCAGAAACATACCGGCGAGCTACCCATAGTTGGTGTAAATACTTTCTTAAACAAACAAGGTAGTCCCACACAAATACCCGGCGAAGTTATACGCAGCGGTACCGACGAAAAAGAACAGCAAATAGCCAACCTGAATGGCTTTAAGCAGCGCAACGCAGATAAGTCCATGCAAATGTTGCAGCAACTGCAGCAGGTGGCTATTGCCAATGGCAATCTGTTTGCGGAACTCATGGAAACAGTTAAATACTGCTCGCTAGGGCAGATAACCCATGCGTTGTACGAAGTAGGTGGGCAATACAGGCGTAGTATGTAAAATTGGTTTAGTTTCTTCGGCAGAAGCGGAAACCAATTGATAAGAAAAACCCTACTAAAAACGCTGCAAAAAAAAGAAGCCGTGTAGAAACACAGCTCCGACATGTAAAGCAATCGCACCGGGGTTATTGATCAACAACTTTGTTGTCCTGATCAATAAAAAGGACTTTTTCGCCCTTCATAACCCTGGCCGTTCCACCATCAAAATTGTTGGCGAAATTGTAGATGAAGGGGATTACTGCTGTTCCTTCTTTATTGATGAAACCCCAGTAACGCCGGTTGTTTTGCACGGCAGCCAATCCTTCCTGAAAACTGCGGGCATTTTCATATACAAAATCGAGTTTTATTTTTCCTTCTTTGTTTACATAGCCCCACTTGCCATTCACTTTTGCCGCTGCCAATCCTTCGTGAAAACACATGGCATCGTCAAATTTCAAATCAGTTACTTTATTACCGAGGCTGTCTATGTATCCCCACTTGGCTCCCACCCGCACGGTGGCATGGCCTTCAACCATGGTTACCGCCTCATCATATTGCAGCGGTATTACCACATTGCCCTCCTTGTCTACATAACCATATTTGTTATCCTTTTTTACAAGACTCACGCCAAAGGCGTTATCGTTTACAAAATCGTACTGCTTTGCCCATTTCTGTCCGTATGCATGCAGAAAAAAGGGCAGCAAAGCAATTAATAATAGTTTTTTCATGGCTGCATGTTTTATTGATGGTGAAATAATTGATGCCTACAAGGTAGCCCTGCATTTTTTTTTATGCTATGAGCCTCATTGGTAAATGAATACCGAAAAAACCCTATATTTTGACCTTATGCCTCAAGGTTTGGCAGTGTTCGCTTTGGGGGCTCCATCACCCAACTGTTTATGGCTACATTTACCCTCCTTGA
>JAHEMO010000004.1 GCA_024643625.1 Chitinophagaceae bacterium | reverse complement strand
TTGAACAGACAGGAACTATATTTTTCGAGACTAGAAACGGAGTAACAGTATGAGGCAATTAAAAATTGCAACCCAAATCACCAATCGTGATTCGCAGGCAGTAGAAAAGTATCTTCAGGAAATTTCCAAAATCGGGATGATTACGCCCGAAGAAGAAACAGTACTGGCACAGCGTATCAAGATGGGTGATCAGAAAGCCCTTGAACGCCTTACCACAGCTAACCTTCGCTTTGTGGTATCGGTGGCTAAGCAGTATCAGCATCAGGGCCTTAGCCTGAGTGATCTGATTAATGAAGGTAATCTGGGACTGATTAAAGCAGCCCAGCGTTTTGATGAAACCAAGGGTTTCAAATTCATTTCTTACGCTGTTTGGTGGATTCGCCAGTCCATTTTACAAGCGTTGGCAGAGCAGGGCAGATTAGTCCGCTTGCCTCAAAACAAAATTGGCACCTACAACAAAGCCAATAAGGCTTACATGGCTTTTGAACAGGAACATGAGCGTGAACCTTCAACCGAAGAACTCGCTGATATTCTGGACATGAGCGAAACTGAAATCAACAACATTTTCCAAAGCAACACCCGCCACAGTAGCCTCGATGCACCCGTGCATGAGGCAGAAGATGTGGCCATGGGCGATTTGCTGGAAGGCAGCGAAGACACCGATGATGAGGTGATGAAAGACTCGCTGCGGGAAGAAATTAAGCGTGTGCTTAAGAGCCTGAGTCCCAGAGAAGCGGAAATAGTTGCCGCCTATTTTGGTCTCGACGGCGAAAACGGTGTTACCATTGAGCAGATTGGTCAGAAGTACGATCTTACTAAAGAGCGTATCCGCCAAATTAAAGAGCGGGCCATCAAACGTCTGCAAAAAGCCCGTTACAGCGCTGCGCTTAAAACTTACCTGGGTTGATTTAAATTCTTTTGCTACACGGCATACTTGGGATAGTATGTACGGTTTCTACAAAAGAAACACGTTACGTTAAACCTCTCGGATTTTTCCGGGGGGTTTATTTTTTCTACACCATATAAATGAGCAAAAAAGATAAGAGCGCAATGAGCAGCACAATGGCCAACCAGATCCAAACGGACTGCTGGAAAATATGCTTGCGACGCTTGCGCCTTTGTGGGTCCTGCCCCAACATATCAAACAACTGACTTTTTAATTGCTGCCGGTAGGTTGATAGTTGGCCGGCATTTTTCAACATCATCAAACCCTCCAAAGCATCGCTATCGATTGCAGATGATTGCAGTTGCTTTTCAATAGCATGATTTTCTGCATCGCTCAGTTCCCCTGTGAGGTAACGAATAAGTTGTTCGTTACTAATAGGTATTTCTTTATTGGCTAATATGTCTAATATATCAGGATGCATGGTATTATGATTTTACAAGGATGGATTCCACCCATTTGCGAATATTTCTTTTGCCATTTTGTATAGCGCTTTTCACTTGCATGAGCGATATGCCCTCGACTTCAGCAATTTCACGGTAGCTTTTTTTATGGAGGTAAAAGGCCGCTATACATTGCCTTTGCTGATCGTTGAGTTGCGCCAGCCCTTCGTGCATTAAGTCTATCATCTGATCTTTTTGCTGCAAATGAATCCGTGATTGTAAATCGTCGCTTTCGTCGGCTACATCAAATTCAAGTGCTGTTGTTTGATGATTTTTGTTGCGCAATTGCATGAGGCAATGATTTTTTGCAATCATGAAAAGCCAGCTTTTTACATAGGTAACATCGTATTTTCTTAGCTCCACAATAGCTTTGGCAAACACCTGCTGCACCGCATCTTTCGCTTGTTCTTCATCTTTCAGGTATTTCATGCATACCCCCAGCAATAGCAGGGTGTATCTGTCCAGCAAAGTACCCAACAGGCGCTCATCTTTACTCTTCCTGTAATTATCCAGCAATTCGCTATCGGTCATAGAGGCTCGCTTTACATGCCTAAGATGCAGAAAGCTAAGAAATACATAGCTTTTACAAGTTAAAATACTTTTAGGTGAAGGTTGATTTTCCTAATTTACAATATGATAATGCCTGTTCAAATTCGTGATAATCGTCTAATCCTGACAAAGCCATTATTATCGGGGAAAATCAATATTCCCTTTGCAATTGGTTTGTTGGCCGCTGCTATCCTCCTTCCGCTTGCCATTTGGCGTGACCATTTGGAATCTGCCGCGCATGGGTGGTCCTTTTATTTTTCAGAGTCCCTGTTGTTTAATAGCTTTTGGCTTTTGTTTCCGTTTCTTATCTGGCTGCAGTTGATTTGTATAAAGCAACGCAGGCTCACTTCCGTCATTTCATTGTTGTTCTTCAATTTGCTTTGGGCTGCATTGCATTTGGTAGCATATCCGGCACTCGTTTGGCTACTTTCGGCTATTGGCTACTACCATACTTTCCGGTACGGGCAAACCCTGCAATATGCATTCGTTACTTATTTTATTTGGTTGGTGGTAATTTATCAAATTGTCGGTTTCTTATTGCTCTTGTTAAGGCCTGCGGCTGATAACAATAGGCCATTACCATCGCAAGCCCTTGCCAACGGCTTTGCCCAAAATATTATGGTAAGCAGGGCAAACGAAAGAAAATTAATACCCGTATCCGCTGTTCAGCTCATTAAAGCAAGCGCACCCTATATTACCATTTGCTGCGGCCAGGATAAATATCTCGAAACTGGTTCTTTACAAAAGATGGCAGATAAATTGGACCCTTCCCTGTTTCTGCGCATCCATAAATCTACCATTGTTAACCTTCAGGAAATCCAAAGCTGGCAATCTCGTGGCAATGGCGATTACGATATTGTACTGCATTCTCAGGAAATGACGCGGTTGAGTAGAAATTATGCGGCAAATTTTAAACAGGCTATGGCCCGGCTTACACAGGATGCGCAAAGTGACACTCCTGTTACGGTATTCCCATAACCGCAGTTAGGCGGCAATACTAATTTGCGTGAAAATGAATGCGCATGAAATACATCGTGTTAGTTGTTGCTATTAGTATGGGCCCCGGGCTTATAGCCTGCAATTCCCAAATAAAGCCAACGCCATCAGGAGTTTCAACGGATAGTATTCAACAAGTGGGTGGCGCTTTTGAAAACGCTGATTACATGTACAGACAAATGGAAGAGTCACCCAATGCAACAGATACGAGTGCGGGTTGGTGGCAGACGGGGCAAAAACTCATGATTACCGGAACAGTATACCAATCGGATACACAAACCCCCGCGGCAAATGTGCTGTTGTATTATTATCATACCAATACCGAAGGACGCTACGAACACAAACCAGCATATACTCGCAGTATGGCACCAAACAAATTGGGCCAAACCCACGGCTACATTAGGGGATGGGTGCGAACAGATAGCAGCGGCCGTTATACCATTTATACCGTGCAGCCGGGCGTGTACCCAACCCGCGATGAGCCTGCCCATATTCATATGAGTATTAAAGAAGCTGCGAACCTAAAGGAATACTATATCGATGATTTTGTGTTTGATGATGATTCACTCCTCAATGCCGCGAAACGGCAAAAAATGGAAAACCGTGGCGGCAGCGGCGTCCTGCGCCTCATTAAACGCGATGCCCTGGCCATAGGAGAGCGCGATATTTATCTCGGCCTCAATATTCCTGATTATCCGCATCCTGTAATTCAGTCAGATGCATCGGGACCCGCCATTGGCGAAGAAGTATCTTCATTTTTGCCGTTTCATGCATGGGGTCCGGATGCCGGTACAAGAACATGCCCCGTTTGTAAATATGGCTGGTATAATGGTGTTTTGCTTTTTGTTGGCAACCAGCCCAATTGGCCGGATATCAAAAAATGGTTACTGTTTTTAGAAACCAAATCAGTTGCAGATGGCAAATACCTGAAAGTGTACCTGGTGTACGGCAACCGACAGCACTACAACGCAATTGAACGGGAACGGGAACTTGCAGCCATAGGCAGGAATCTAGGCCTTCGGCAAATTGCACTCACTTATGTACCATCATTAAGTGATGCCGCATCTGAAGTAAATCTTTTAGGTATTGGAGAAAATATTACCAACACCATTATCGTGTATAAGCGGCGAAAAGTGGTTGGCAAACTGATAAACGCTGACGCTTCAGAAGCTAATCAAGCCCTACTGGAAGATATGCTTAGCAGGTCGCGGAACGATTTTTTTTCGCTGCAATAGCCCCGCAGCCTAGGTTCTCTTT
This sequence comes from Chitinophagaceae bacterium, assembly GCA_024643625.1. GTDB lineage: Bacteria > Bacteroidota > Bacteroidia > Chitinophagales > Chitinophagaceae > Phnomibacter. The sequence goes on along the minus strand of JAHEMO010000004.1, from coordinate 44,257 downwards.
GATGATTCTCTCACCACTAGTTTGGGTTTAAATACCTTTTGCTGATCGTTGGTGTGTTCATGACCATGAGCCATTTCAATAAACATTTTAGCAGCAGCTTTGCCCATATCAAAGGCAAACATTTCAATGCTGGAGATGCGGGGTGTAACCAGGTTAGTAACGGGCTCGTTGTTGAAGCCTACCAGCCCAATATCATGCGGCATATTGAGACCTTTTTCTTTGATGGCGAGCATAGCGCCAATGGCCATTCGGTCGCTGATGGTAAAAATGGCATCGGGGCGGGTACGCATACTTAGCAATTCTTTTGTGGCTTCATAAGCATATTGCTGGTTGAAGTCGCAGTGAATTATCATTTGCTTGTTGGCTCTTATGCCATTGGCCTTTAGTGTTTCCAGATAGCCCTCCATGCGGTTATTGCTTATCACAAGGTTTTCAGGCCCGGCCAAAATGGCGATGCGCTGGTAACCCTCGTCAATAAGGTGTTGTGTAGCTAGCCTTCCGCCCAAAGCATTATCGAGCCTGATACTTGGTACTGTCATGCCTTCAATAAACCTGTCGAACAAAACCAACGGCATTTTTTTCTTCTGAATATTTTTAATATGCTCAAAAACTTTTGTTTCGCTTGATACAGAAACAATGAAACCGTCTACCAAACTTTCCAGTAAACGCTTGGTATTTACTATTTCCCGGCCAAAGCTTTCGTCGCTCTGACAAACCATCACCGTATATCCTGCTTCAAGGGCAACCTCGTCTATACCTTTTACCATTGTGGCGAGCACATAGTCAAGGTTGGGCGTTATAACACCTATAGTATTGGTTTGCCGGTTAAGCAAGCTTAGCGCAACCTTATTGGGTTGGTAATCCATTTGAGATGCAAGGTCGGTCACCATCTTTCGTGTTTCAGGATTCACATCGGGTTGGTTGCGCAAGGCACGTGAAACCGTAGAAATGGATATGCCTAATTCAGCTGCAATGTCTTTGATGGTGGGTTGTCGTTCCATGGCGGAAAACTATCATTTTTTACGCAAATTGCAAATTTGCCGGCAGCGTTGCCGGAAACCTTTGCGGTCACTATTATTGAATAGTTTCAAATAATTATTTATTTAGTTTAGATGATATTGGGATTATAGCGTAAAAAAATGAACAAAATTTCATAATTATTTTTAGGCTTTCGGTTCAAAAGCGTGGATATTGCCCTTGCAAAACGATGCTGCCAGTGAAATTATTCGCCTTTACATTCATTTTATTCGGGTCCTTATTTGCCAATATTCGGTCTTTTGGAAAGACCATTGTAATAGAGAGTCAGGCAGGGTTTGATAAAGTAAAATCAAATTTACAGCCAGGCGATACCCTGGTTTTTGCAGGGGGAAATTGGAAAAATGCTGCTCTCGTTTTTACAGCCAACGGTTCGGTACAGGCGCCAATTGTTTTGATGCCCTCCAGGCCTGGTGAAGTTATTTTCTCCGAACAATCAAGCATACGCTTTGGCGGATCTCACATAATTATTACGGGATTTGTCTTTCGTGGCGTTACCACTACCAAGACGGCCATTATTGAATATAGGAGTTCAAAAAACGAACTTGCCTTTGACAGCCGGGTTAGCAATTGCGTATTTGATAATTGTAATCCGCCCGATAGACTTTCGGAATCGCATTGGGTGACGATATATGGACAGCGAAACCGATTTGATCACAATGAATTAGTTGGGAAATTGAATTTGGGTACTACGCTTATTGTAGAGCTTAACGATAAAAATAATCAGCAGAATCATCATCGTATTGACCACAACTATTTTGGACAGCGGGAACGACTTGGTTCCAACGGAGGTGAAACGATTCGTATTGGAAATTCAACATTCTCAAAAAGCAGTTCGCAAACCGTTGTCGAGGAAAATCTTTTTGACAGATGTAATGGCGAAGTGGAAATAGTATCGGTAAAAAGTAGCGATAACATCCTTCGGAAGAACACGTTTCTTAATTGTGAAGGTAGTCTCGTTTTGCGTCACGGCGATCGAAATCTGGTGGAGGACAATGCCTTTTTAGGAAATGGCAAAATGCTTACCGGTGGAGTGCGCATAATTAACGCAGGTCATATTATTCGCAATAATCTTTTTTATGCATCTGCTGGAGATCGCTTCAGGGCAGCACTTACTGTGCTCAACGGCGTTCCTAATTCGCCGCTAAACCGTTATGATCAGGTAAAGGATGTATTGGTAGAGGGCAACCTGTTTGTGGATTGTAATAATATCGCGCTGTGCGCGGGCAAAGATTTAGAGCGCACAGCAAGACCAGAGCGCATAAAGTTTAATAGCAATGTTATTTACAGCGACACCACAATTACCGCCATTGGTGTATATGATTCGCTTGATGGATTTGCATTTTCAGCAAACTATACCAATAGCAAAGTATCCTATCCTGCCGGCTCCTTTCGGCGTGCTGATATACAAGTAAAGCGTATAACGGAAGCCTTTGTTCTGCGGCAAAACGGAAAAGAACGAAAGTTTTCAATAGCAGCTACTATTGCCAATACGGGTGTGCAGTGGGGCTATAAAAAGTCATCGGCCATATCAGCATCACCTAATACTATTAAAGTACTGCCCGGCGAAAACAGTTTGTCCAAAGCCATTGCCAATGCTGCTGCGCATGATGTATTGGTTTTGCAAGCAGGTGCTACTTACAACGTTAGTCAGGCCGCAGTTATAAGCCTGCCTGTTAGCGTAGTAGGTAATGGAGCAGTGCTTGCCTTTGCAGGCGAGCGGTCGGTCAATTTTTTTGAAATTGAGAATGGTGGTTCACTTCGGTTGCAGGGTGTTACGATGAAGGGCATGAGTGAAAATGGCAGTGCAGGATCTTTTATTGTGGCGGGCACAAAGCCCATGATAGAACATTATAATTTATGGGTAAGCGATTGTGTTTTTTCAAACCTTACAGGTAGCCGCAAGCAGGTATTGGATGGTGGTAAAGGAAGCTACGCGGACAGCATTGTATTCACCAATTGCATATTTGATGAAATTACTGGTGACGCTATTAATCTCGCAGCAGAGAAGGATGATGTTGGACGCTACAATGTTGAGAATCTCGTGTTCAACAATTGTCTGTTCAATAAAATTTTATATGGGTGCATTAATGTGTACCGTGGTGGAAATGATGAAAGCACAACCGGTCCATACGTAACCATCAACCAGTGCACTTTTAATGAGAGCAGTAATACCGAATTGGGATATGCCCTTAAGTTGTACGGTGTTCAGTATTCATCCATCACCAATTCCGTGTTTAACAACAGCGGCCGTGCAGGCCGATCGGTTTGGTACGAAGATTTTGGATGGACCGAGCATCGTATTGATCAATCTGACTTTTACGAAGCAGGAAGAGTTACTTCTTTTTATGATGGTATTGTAAGCAAGAATAATTACCAACTCAATCCGATGTTATCTCCCTCCATGGTGGTAACCAATACAACATTAATCAGTAAGTACAGCAATAATTTTTTTCCGGGATATAAACCACAATAACAGCGAATGAAAAATCTAGAAAACAAAGTAGCCATTGTAACTGGTGGTGCAAGAGATATCGGTAGACAAGTATCTATTAAGCTCGCAGCTGCAGGTGCAAAAGTTTGCGTAAACTTTTTGGGTAATGAGGAACAGGCAGTAGAAACTGTTGAAATAATCAAAGCCAATGGTGGTGTGGCTATAGCTTGCCGAGCCGATGTTACTGACCCTGCGCAGGTCGCCCATTTAATAACTACATGTACCAATGCATTTGGCAATACCATTCACGTATTGGTAAATGTAGCGGGTGGACTGATGGGCCGTAAAACGTTGCCTGATCTTGATGAGGAATTTTGGGATGCAGTAATGAATGTAAACCTGAAATCTGTTTACCTGGTTTGCCGTGCTACTTTGCCGCATATGACGGAGGGCGGTGCTATTGTTAACTTCTCATCACAGGCGGCACGCGATGGTGGTGGCTTTGGTGCTATGGCCTACTCCGCGGCAAAGGGTGGAGTGCTTACACTTACCCGCAGTTTGGCAAAGGAACTTGGCCCTAAAGGGATTCGTGTAAATTGTATTTCTCCGGGAATGATTAATACCACTTTCCACAACACATTTACCAAACCCGAAGTGCGCACCAATGTAGCCGCAGGTACACCGCTTCGCCGGGAAGGAAGAGCCGAAGAAGTGGGCGAACTGGCCCTATTTCTGGCTACGGATGCATCATCTTTTATTAATGGCGAAAGCATTGAGATAAACGGTGGAACCTATTTTGTTTAATCAAATGTTTTGAACGCATTCGATACGCTTCTGATATGAGGAAAGAATTTAAGAAATATTCGTTGGTTGTTTGCTCCATGGCAATTTCGTTTTGCCTGCTGGCACAGCATCCGCGTACTTTTTTTACACCGGAGGAAGCAAGACATGTGAGCCAAAACTACAATAAGTACCCACTATCCAGGCAGTCGTATAACGACATAAAAGCAGAGGTAGATAGTTGGTTGCATAAGGATATTGATGTGCCTGTGCCTAAAGATCCGGCGGGTGGCTACACGCACGATAAGCATAAGTACAATTATACACTTATGTTCAACGCCGGGGTGTTGTATCAGCTTACAGGAGATAGTAGCTACGCAGTTTTGGTTCGCAACATGCTGTTGAAATATGCTGCATTAAATCCTACCCTCAAGAATCATCCGGAAGCTACTAGTTCATCGCCCGGCAGAATATTTTGGCAGGCGCTTAATGATGCCAACTGGATGGTTTACGCAGGCATGGCTTACGATTTGGTACATAATTTTATTACACCCCAACAACGCAAGCATATTTCTGAAGGTGCTTTTAAACCTGAAGTAGATTTTGTAACGCAGGAACTGGAGAGTTGGTTTAATCTCATACACAATCATGCCGTTTGGGCCTGCGCAGGTGTCGGCATAATTGGTATTGCTACTGATAATCAGCATTATGTTGATATGGCGCTAAAGGGCTCCGATAAAAAGGGGCATAGCGGTTTTATTGCATTAATGGATAGCCTTTTTTCTCCGGATGGTTACTATACTGAAGGGCCTTACTATACACGTTATGCCATATTACCCTATATGCTTTTGGCAAATGCCCTTGACAATAGCCAACCTAACCTGAAGGTTTTTGCCCATCGCAACAGTATTCTGCAGCAAGCGCTGAATACATGCTTGCAACAAACAAATGTTGGCGGTGGATTTTTTCCATTGAATGATGCCCTTAAGGAGAAGGACTATACTACAAATGAATTGGTCACTGCCATCAGTATTTCCTGGAAGGCATTTGGCCCTAATAACAATTGGTTGTATGTGGCGAAACAGCAGGATAGGGTGATGCTTAATAAGGGTGGTATTGCCATAGCCGCTGCATTGCAAAGCGGAAAAGTGCCCCAATATTTTGCCTATAAATCTATTGAGAGTGCAGACGGTGCCAATGGAAAGCAAGGTGGTGTATCAATCCTGAGGGCGGGACCTCCGGAGAAACCTACAAGTTTACTGTTTAAGTACACTTCGCATGGCCTGTCTCACGGTCACTACGATAAGTTGGGCATAATGCTTTATGATCAGGGGAATGAAATTTTGACTAATTATGGTTCCGTACGTTTTATAGGTGTGGAGCAGAAGTATGGAGGGAGATATCTGCCGGAGAATAAAAGTTATGCTTCGCAAACCATTGCGCACAATACGCTGGTAGTGGATGAGCAAAGCCATTTTGGCGGCAAAGAATCAGAAGCGGAAAAGTATCATGCCTACAAGCAATATAGTCAACTGGGAAATCCAATAGTGCAGGTAGTAAGCGCTGCAGATACCAATGCATATAAGGGTATAGCCATGCAGAGAACGCTTTATCTTTTACAATTAGAGAACAGAAAGCCGATGTTGCTTGATTTATTTAAAGTAAACGCATCTGCCCAACATCAGTACGACTTGCCATTTCACTACAGCGGCCAACTCATAAAAGCCAGCTTTAATTATCAAGCCAATACCACGAGGCAGCAGCCGCTTGGCCAAAGGAACGGATACGAATATTTATGGAATGAAGCCAGCGCAACGGTAAGGGATACAATAGCCCAACTTACCTTACTCAATAACAGTACTTACTATACCATCTCCACTTTGGTGCAGGATAGTGCAACGCTGTTTTTAACGCGGCTTGGTGCCAATGACCCCAATTTCAACCTTCGGCACGAACCCGCTCTTATTGTAAGAAAGAAGGCTGCTAATGCATTATTTCTTAACGTAATGGAAATTCACGGACGCTTTGATCCCAAAAATGAATTTTCTACAAATGCATACTCAGATATACAAACCATTACGCTCTTGCGAAATGATGCAGCTTATTGCATTGCGACTATTCAACTTAAGAGCGGCGATGAAATTAAGCTAGCACAATGCAACAACAATATTGTTTCGGCACAGCAGCATTCTAGCAATGGCCTGACATGGACAGGCCCATGGTGCTTGTGGTTAAATGGCAAAAAAATATAACTGTACATCTTAAAAATTACCCCGATGAATAGTACAAAATCAATCCCAACATTTATTCAGGATATGGATATCCCATGGGAATCAGTTGCCGTAGGTGTGAAGCGTAAAATTATGGCCTGGGACCAACGGCTCATGCTGGTTCGTGTGGCTTTTGAAAAAGATGGTATTGGCAGCCTTCACAAACATCATCACTCACAAATAACGCATGTGGAGAGCGGCGTTTTTGAAGTAGAAATTGGTGGCGATAAGCGCGTACTGAAGGCCGGTGATGTTTTTATTATTCCTTCTAATGTATTGCACGGCGCTGTATGCCTCGAAGCAGGTGTACTTATTGATGTGTTTAGTCCAATGCGAGAAGATTTTGTGGGAGAAGCAGCATAATGATGATGACTAGAAAATTCATAAAAGGCACAGTCGCCGGTAGTCTTTTTAAGCGACGCGTTTTAGTTGCGTTGGTATTTGTTTTTGCATTTTCAATAAAAGGAATAAGCATCGGCTATCCACCAAAGGGAGGTAACGTGCGTGTATTTGAAATTGATGGACAACAGCTATTACTCAATAAAAACGCCATGAAAAATGGTGACGAGCGTTTGACGCTGGCTTACAAGCAATTGATAAAAGATGCTGATAAAGCATTGAAATGGGGCCCGGTGAGTGTGATGGAAAAGAAGCACACACCGCCAAGCGGTGACAAGCATGATTATATGAGCCTGGCACCCTACCATTGGCCTGATTCTTCGAAGCCGGATGGCCTGCCTTATATCCGGAAGGATGGACAAACCAATCCGGAAGTAAAGGATTATAAAGACAAGGACTACCTGCCCAAATTATGTGCAAACTTGTATGTGTTGGGGCTGGCTTATTATTTTTCTGACAACGAAGTGTATGCCGAGCATGCCTCAAAGCTTTTGCAGGTTTGGTTTTTGGACACCGCCACTCGCATGAATCCAAATTTAAAGTATGCGCAGGCCATTAAGGGAATGAACGATGGAAGAGGTGCCGGGCTTATAGATACGCGTCATTTTGTAAAACTTGTGGATGCGATAGGCCTAATTGGAGCATCCAAATATTGGAAACCGGCCTACCAGGAAAATATGCAGCAATGGTGCGGAGCGTTTTTGAACTGGATGCAAACCTCGCAGGAAGGCAAACATGAAATGGCTACAAAAAATAACCATGGTGTTTGGTACGATGCGCAGTCATTGGCTTTGGCCTTGTTTGTTGATGATAAAGCAACTGCCAAAACAATTGTTGAAAGGTCTGCTTCCCGCCTTGATGCACAGCTGGATGAGAAGGCATTTTTTCCTGCGGAAATGGAACGTACGATCTCTCTTCACTATTCAGCATTTGTTATGGATGCTTTTGTTTCCGTTGCCAATATGAGCGAACATGTTGGCATTAATTTCTGGCAACTTACCACGCCATCAGGGAAATCTTTGAAAATGGCTTTTGATAACCTCAAGCCATACCTGGCCGATGAAAAAGAATGGATGGGTGAGCAAATAAAACCTTATGACTTTGAAGATAGTTACAATATTCTGCTGGCTGGATCAAAAAAGTTTAAGTGTAGAAATTGTAGCCAGGTGGTAACCCAACTTGCCGGCGACAAAGCACAAGGACTAAAAATATGGCTATTGTATTGATTTAATAATTTCAGATAAAACTGCTGCAATGAAAAACATGAAGATTATTATTCCACTAGTGACACTATGGTTGCTAACTGCAAGTGCATTTGCACAAAAAATTGTAATTACCGGAAAGGTAACAAGTGATATTGGAGGCACCCCAATGGCGGGTGTAAGTGTGTTCGCTGATAAGACTAAGCAAGGCATTGCCTCAAAAGATGACGGTACGTATAGTATCAGCGTTGACCCAGGCACTACGGTGTTGTTATTTTCTTTTGTTGGCTATAAGGAACAGGCAGTTACTATAGCAGGCCGCAAGGTTATTGATGTAGTTATGCAAGTGTCCAGTGCTACTACCGATGATGTGGTGGTAGTGGGTTATGGTACACAAAAGAGGGCAACCGTTACAGGTTCGGTTTCCAAATATCAAAACGATCGTTTGGATGAAGTGCCGCAATCAAGACTTGACCAGGCTTTGCAGGGAAAAATTGCTGGTGTTCAAATCCAGAATGTGAGCCCGGAGGCAGGTGCTGAACCGAAGGTTCGTATTCGTGGTATCAGTTCCATTAATGCCGGTGCAAGTCCGTTAGTAGTGGTTGATGGCCATCCTGTTCCCGATGGTTTGGCTTTTGTAAATATGGCTGATGTGCAATCTGTAGATGTGCTGAAGGATGCTGCATCGGCAGCTATTTATGGATCTCGTGGTGCAAGTGGTGTTATTCTAATTACAACAAAAAGCGGCAAGGCTAACAAACCAAAATTTGGTATTAAAATGTCAACAGGTACTAAGCAGGCTTATGAGCGCTACGATATGATGACAACAAGCGAGTACACTCAAATGCTTTTTGATGAAGCGGCTTTAAAACTGCAGGATCCAAGTATTCCGCCGCCAACAACTGCGCAAATTGCATCCACACCGGAGCGGGGTGCCTACATTATTGAAAATGATTTGCGCGGTGGCGAAGCTACCGATTGGCAGTCCGAAGCCCTGCGTACCGCCTCTACAAAAAACATTCAAATGAATGTTAGTGGTGGTAACAGCGGCTTGAAGTATTATGTATCCGGCGGTTATCAGGATGATCCGGGCATGATGTACCATAGCGAGTATGAAAGATTTACGATAAAAACAAAAGTTGACGCTAACCTTAGCAAGCGGGTAAAGCTTTCTATAAATCTTAATCCTTCGTTTATTAAGCGTGAGCGGCCTTCTGTAAACTATATCGACTTTGTACGTTTTCAATCTTACCTGCCCGTTTATCTGGATGAGAAGTTGGCGGCTTTTGTTCGTGAAAATCCGGCCTATGCCGACGTGAAAGCCGGGGACTATGCGCAGGCCAGATATTTTAACGGCAGAGTGTACAACGGTACCATGCCTGATGGTAGTATTTGGGCAAATACAACTGCTGTAACTCCTTTTAATACAGCCAACAATTCGCCTAAATCGGTGATGGAAACAAGAACCATCTCGCAAAATGATTATCGCGTATTGACCTCCGGCGACCTGACCGTAAATATCCTGCCGGGATTTGATTTTAAAACACTCGCCAGTGCTTATGTCAATTATACGCAAGGTCTTGATTTTGCAAAACGCAATTCAAACAGGGCTGGTGATGTAAACCGGGGTATCTATAATAAGCGGCTTTTTGTAGACTTGTTGAGTGAGAATACGTTTACATACAGCAACCGATTTGGAAATCATTCGGTGAGTGCATTGGCTGGCTTCACAGCGCAAAAAACAACTATTGATGATGAACAAATAACAGCCTACGATTATCCAAGCGATAATATTACCACACTTAATACTGCGCTGACCGTAGATCAGGACCGGAACAACACTTTTAATACCAAAAATCAGATTGGTTTACTTTCTTACCTGGGCAGGATAACCTATAGTTATAAGGAAAAGTATTTATTCAATGCTACCATTCGTGCAGATGGCAGCTCATATTTCGGTCCAGGCAATAAATGGGGTTATTTCCCTTCTGTTTCTGCAGGATGGATAGTTAGTAATGAAGGTTTTATGGAAAATGTTTCCTGGCTTAATAACCTTAAGCTAAGAGGCAGTTATGGGGTTACCGGTAATAACCGCATTATTGATTTTGCATTTGTGGATCTGCTGTACGCAGCCAACTATCCTTTTGGCAGTACCAGCAACGGCACGGTGTCTACCGGACAATTGCCTTCGCGAAGCATCTTATCAAACCCTGATATTACCTGGGAGCGCACATTTCAATACAACGCAGGTATCGATATCAGCGTATTGAAAAATACAATCAACCTTTCCGTTGATGTGTATAAGAGTGAAACGGATCAGTTGTTGCTGCAGCAAGCTGCCCTTGGTTTCACGGGTGCTCCGCTGGCCTGGAACAATATTGGAAGGCTAAGGAATAACGGTGTTGAACTTGAACTTACTACGTTTAACGTGCGCAAGAAGAACTTTACGTGGAGTACCGCAGCCAATTTCGCTCGTACCCGCAATAAAATTATGTCGCTCAGCGATGAGGCATTCTTGCTGAACCAAGGGGAAAGAACAGAATTGTACCTGAACCGCGTGGGTGAGCCGCTCATTCAATTCTTTGGCTATAAGACAGATGGGGTATGGTTATCGCAAGCGGAAATTGATGCAGCAAAGGCAAAAGGACTTAACAGCAACCTGAGCAATGTATTTGTGGCCGGTGGTCTTAAGCTTGTTGATTTGGATGGCAATAATGTAATAGATGCTAATGACCGTACAGTTATTGGTAATCCCTATCCGGATTTTACCTGGGGCATCACCAACAATTTCAAAATATTTGATTTCGACCTGATGTTTTTGGTGCAGGGTGTGCAGGGTGGTACTTTAATTAATGGCGATCCTAACTATAATGAAACCAAACGCTACAACCGCAACTACAACTCCAATCGCTGGATAAGCCCAATGTTCCCGGGTGATGGCAAAACGCCATATTCAACTTTTGGATTCAATTGGATGCTTACGGATTATGTAGTTGAAGATGCTTCCTACGCAGCGCTGCGCGAATTGCTGGTTGGGTATACACTACCATCAAAAGTTACACAGTGGATGCGGCTGAGTTCGCTAAGGGTGTACTTCTCAGCGCAGAATCTGTTCTTCATAACAGGGTCAAATTATCGTGGTATCAATCCTGAAGCAAGATTTAGTAGCGGACCTTATCAGACACCATTGGTAGATGGCTATCAGCGGGGTAGTTTCCCTATTCCTAAAACCATGCTCTTTGGTATTGATATCAATTTTTAATCCCCTAACATAACATGATCATGAAATATATAATCTTACTTAGTGTTCTTGTGGTGACCATCGGGAGTTCATGCAATAAAGTAATTGACCTCTATCCACAATCCAACCTAAATACCGGAACCTTTTACAGCGATGCTTCTGAAGTACAGGCAGGCCTTACGGGCGTGTACAATGGTTTGCAAGCACCTATGTTTCGCGAATGGCAATTGACGGAATTGCGTAGCGACAATAGTTTGCAGGGTGTACCGGCAAGTACCAACTCCTTCAATCGTGATTTGAGCGATTTGGATATGTTTATTCCTGCCACCACCCAGGACGCTATTTACCAGTATTGGCTAAGTACCTATAACAATATTCGCAATGCTAACATCATCATTCAAAAGCTAGGCGTTACTTATAATGCCGGAAATGGTAGCATAAGTCTTGTTGATATTGATATTCCGCTCAGCGATGCTGATCGTAAGCAATTTGCAGGCGAAGCTTTGTTTATTCGTGCCTACCATTATTTTAATCTGGTACGCCTGTTTGGAGGTGTATTTTTAGTACATACGCCTATTGCACCTGCTGTGGCAAAAACCATGAACAGGGCAAGTTCGGATGACATTTACAAATTGATAGAAGCCGACTTAACAACTGCTGCCACTTATTTAAGCCCGCTTAAGTTTAGCCAGATTGCTGCCGGCAATAAGGGAAAAGCCAATGCATGGGCAGCCAAAGCCTTGTTGGCCAAAGCATACCTGACGCGCAACAAGAAAACGGAAGCAAGTGCACTATTGCAGGATATAATAACCAATAGCGGTTTTGGATTGCAATCAACTTATGCTAATGTGTTTTCTATTTCAAACGAGGTAAATAGTGAGATACTTTTTACTGTGCGCTACAAATCTGGTGGACTTGGTTTGGGCTCTAGTTTTGGCAACGATTTTGGTCCGCTTAATAGTGGCTCTGCGGTAATCAATGGTTCAGGAAGAGGTTGGAACACGCCGAGTGCAGACATCGATTCTTTCTACACCGCTACTGATAAACGCAAGGATGTAAACATTTCCCGCTACGGAACAGGCACTGCGGAAAGAATTTATGTAAAGAAGTTTCTGAATCCGGTTACCATTACCGATGATGGGGAAGCGGATTGGCCTGTTTTGCGATATGCCGATGTATTACTCATGTTGGCCGAAGCACAAGGTAACACCGCGGCAAGCGTGGGCTATATAAATCAGGTTCGTCTAAGGGCTGGTTTGCTCGGACTGCCTACTGCCATAGGTACTGTGGCAGCGTTTGAAAAGGAATTGGCAGACGAAAGGCGGCGGGAATTTGCATTTGAAAATCAACGATGGTTTGATTTGATTCGGTTTAATACTACCACAACTTCAATTCGTGCGGAGGATGTATTGAAAGCGCATTTTGCGTATGAATATTCTACGCATTATGTGGAGTATCTGCCGCCTACGCCTACCATTGCAGAATTGCAGAATGGAGTTACCAAAGACAGATTGTTGCTGCCCATTCCGCAGCGGGAAATTGATACAAATACGCAATTGACTATTACGCAAAATCCGGGGTACTAGTATGGTGAAATATTTGCGTGGGTGGTGGTGTCTGTTTATGCTGGTGCAAAATGCATGTGTCATGTGTTTTGCCCAGCAGGCAGATACCGTAACCTATGCTCCTGTTATTTTTCCAGCTACTTTCAAAGCTGCATTAAACATACCTTACGTGCAGGTAGGCAATTGGGTGGGTTTGTTGGATGTTTATTTTGATGATAATGCAGAGCGCCCTTTACCTGTAGTGTTTAATATTCATGGCGGAGGCTGGAATCATGGTGTGAAAGAATCGCAAACCGGATTCAGTACTTTTTTTAAGGCAGGTTTTGCCGTGGTCAATTTGGAATACAGACTTACTGTACAAGCTACAGCACCAGCCGCTATTGAAGATACGCGGTGTGCCATGATGTACGTGTTATCACATGCGAAGCAATACAATATTGACGTGAACAGGGTAGTGATGATGGGCGGTAGTGCCGGTGGTCACCTCGCTCTGATGGGCGGACTACTGGGTGATAAGAAACTGTTTGATAAGAACTGTAAAGATGCACCCGCATTTACGGTGGCTGCTATTATTGATAAATATGGCATCACCGATGTGTGGGACTGGGGTTATGGCACAACCATTAAAAGTAAATCAGCGGTGAACTGGATGGGTAAGTATGCTAATGATGCTGCTTTTGCGGCATCCGTTTCGCCAATCCATTATGTGAATAGCAGCAGCCCGCCGGTTTTTATTGTGCATGGCGATGCTGATCCAACTGTGCCATATGCTCAATCTGTCTCATTACACGAGCGCCTGCAGGCAGCGGGTGTCACAACAAAATTTGTAACTATCAAGGGCGGCTTGCATGGCAAGTTTTCCAGAGAAGAGAATAGCGAAATAAATCGTTCAGTCATCGCATTTATCAATGCCCTGCCTGCATTTAAAAACAAGTAGATTGAAGGTTATTATCGGCCATATAAAAGTTTTTACAGCGATGTTTTTATCGTGTGCTAACCTGTATGTTACAGGTCAGCCCACGGTTGTAACTGCAGACGGGCCCGGTAATACTTATGAACTAATCAATAGTAAACTAGCCCCGGGCTATGATGTAATTGAAACCCCAGAGTGTATTCATGGTGCGTTCGGCAGGCATATCACTGAAGTGTGGGATACAGAACTGAATCAGTATGTATTTTCATTTTTTAGCCATGTGGCAGAAGATAACGACAGGTGTATTAACCTGGACAGGCAGCGAACAGAAATTAAGACTTATGATAAATCGCCTGCCAACCTTATTGGTATAAGAGGAGAAATTATCCGCTACACATGGCGATTTAAAATTCCGGTGGGTTATAAGCCTTCTTCCAATTTTACGCATATCCATCAGATTAAGCCGGTAAATGGTGATGATGGCGATCCGATGTTCACCCTCACTTTGCGAAAAGGTACGCCCAACAAACTGGAACTCATTCACAATGATCTTACGAAGGTGGCCATCCTGAACTTATCGTTGTTTGAAGGCAAATGGGTAGAAGCTACCGAGGTGGTAAAGGTTGGCGCTGAGGGGTCGTATAGCATGCGCATAGTATCTGTGGCCGATAATGCTGTGCTGTTGGATTACAGTAACAGCAAACTCATGACTATCAGACCCGACAACGATTTTGTACGACCTAAATGGGGCATCTATCGCAGCCTGCTGAACAAGCAGGATTTGCGCGATGAATCAATACTGTTCAACAATTTTAGTATTGAGGAATTGGAGGTAAGCCTCGCAAGCCGATGGCTTTCATTTGCTGGCGAAGCAAATGGCAAACAAGTTTCACTTAATTGGTCAGTAGCTGGTTACATGGCACATCAGGGCTACACTATAGAGCATGCCATTGATGGACAACAGTTCACTGTTTTGGATAAAATACAACCAACCCAATTGCGCGGAGAGGAAGCTTATTTTTCCTACACCCATAAGCAGCCAGTAGCTGGTATTAATTATTATCGTGTACAATACACAGAATCTTCCGGCGAAATGCACCGCAGCGAAGTGATTGCTGTTGCCCTGGGCGCAAATAGTGATGCATACCGTTTAGTTTATCCCAATCCCATATCAGGTATCGCAAAATTGCAATTGCCTGATGCTACTAAAGTATTTCACATGCAGCTTCTTGATGCAGGCGGTCGTATTGTTTGCGTGGCCAATGGCCTATCAGCAATGCTTAATGAGGCGCTTAATAAGGCATTGCCGTCGATACCCGCCGGGGTATATATGCTGCATTGCCGAAGTACAGATCAGGTATTCTATCAAAAAATTTTGAAACAATAAATTCATCCATAATCAAATTAAGAAGCCATATTATTTTCTATTAAATCCATTGACAATGAATCTAAAATTTACACAAAGAATTGTTTTACTAATTGCAGCCATTGTGGGTATTTCTGCAGCAGGCATGGCACAGACTACTTATTACTGGGTAGGTGGCGCGGCCGGTAGTATTACCAGCGATAACAGTTGGAATACTAACCTTGATGGCAGTGGTAGCAACAGGGCAATGCCGGCAAATAATGATGTACTCATTTTTAATGGCAGCAATATTGGTGGTAGTACGCCGGCTACCGGGACGGTAACGCCAGATTTCACAGGCTCATTTACGGTGGGCAGATTATTGTTATCAAATGCTGCCAATGTTGTGCTGCGGCGCAACGCCGACGGTACCTCAACCATCACCATTGCAGGCGATGGAACAGCGGCACATGATGTAATGGTAGCTGCAGGTTGTACGCTTACCATTACCACCAATTCCGGTTTTGGTTGCAATATGGTTGTTGGTGAAGAAAATGGTGGCCCGGCAACCGCCTCCATTTCCGGCACGTTAAATATCCTTGACAATGGTGCAGGCACAGCGCGCATGACAGCCCGCGAATCCAACAGTATATTTATGGAGAGCGGCGCTATTGTAAATAGCAATGTAACGCAGGCAAGTTCATACCCTTTTGGCAGTGCATCTAATACACCGGCTGCTGCTGTATTTGGTGTGGTGTTTAAAGCAGGAGCAGTTTGCAGATTTCTTGGTGGCAATAGCGTGCAGGCCAACACATCAAATTTCTTTCCCATTTTATGGCTGCCGGGTAGCACACTTGAAATGCATGCCCCGCAACCTTCCGGATTATTTGGCAGCAAGTTTTTAGCCAATGTAAAAGTTATGCCGGGTGTAAACATTACATTGACGGATAACACTTATGGCATTGACAGTCTTATCATTTCTAACACGGCTTCGTTCCGTTATCGTACCACAGGTACCTTGCCGGTAAAAGGTAGCATTATTAATGAAGGAACATTTGGTGCAGCACCGTCGTTTACTTCTTCCAATCTTGTTTTAATTGCCAATGGTACTCAATCCCTAAGTGGAAACGGAACATGGGAAAACCTTGCTTCTATGAGCATTGGAACTGATGCGATAGTAACTGTTGATAAAAACATTGCATTAAGCGGAACCTCCATAACCAGTGTGACCGGAAAAATAAATACAAAAACAAATGAACTATCCGGCACCGCACGTTTCCAGTTGAGAGGCGCCAATACAGCGGCTTCAATGGCTACGCTTACCAGAGGAAGCGTTACCATAACCTTAAATGGCTCTACCGCTTATAATGCTGCAAACGTGTCTATCGGCTGCCGCGTAACCGGTGAGGGCATCGCTCCTAATACTTATGTTATCTCCACCAGCAGTGGATCGTTTTCATTTAATATATCTAATCCCGCATTGCTTGATAAAGCAAGCTTCACCGGTAATATCACTTTGACAAATGATGCTGCAACTTTAGAAACTGCGCATGCCGGCGGCGTTGATGGCACCATACTGATGACGGGCACAAAAACATTTAGCACTGGCAGCAATTATATATTCAATGGAGCTACGGTTACGCCATTTACAAGCAGCGCCGATAATGCAGCGGGCAACGTAACCTTTAACGCGGCTGCTACAACCAATAAGCAAAATCAACAGATAGATGGCCTCCTTACATTGGGAACTGGCAAGTTAACCATTCGTGCAACCGACACCCTTACCATTAACGGAGCTAATATGATTATGGGTACTCCTTTCAGTGCATCAAAATATATTGCCACGCAGGTAGACGGTGCCAAGGCAGGCGTACTATGGATTACCGGCATGCCTGTAGCTAGCTACAATATTCCGGTTGGATCTGCAGCCAGATATTTGCCAGCCGTTCTTACACCTGCCGAAACGTCGTCATTTGCCATTAGTGTCTTTGAAGGGGTTACAACAGAAGGCACGCCCAACGGTACTGCATTTACTGCGGCACAAAAAGATAGGATAGTAAATGCAGTATGGCATATAAACCGCAGTAGCGGAAGCGGTACCTGTGGTATGCAACTAGGTTGGGATGCAGCATTGGAAGGTGCAGCCTTTAGTGGCTTCGCCAATGATGCTATCGGCATAGCCAGGCATGATGGTGGTAACTGGGGTATTGTTTCGGGTACCGGTAACAACAGTACCAATATAGCAACCTCCTCTTTCAGCAATTTTTCATCTTTTTCAGTAGGTGAAGTGGGGGTGTTACTACCCGTTATTTTCAAAAGTGCAAATGCAATTGCAGGTAGAAGGGGGGTAGACGTGAGTTGGGATGTGGCAAACGAACAAAACAGTTTGTATTATGCAATTGAGCGAGGTACCAACCTTAATAATTTTGTAACTGTGGGTACAGTTTCCGCTAATCAATCCGGTGCTTATAGCTTTACTGACCCAGCCGCGCTCAATGGTGTTGCCTTGTATCGCATTAGGCATATAGCCAAGGACGCTGTTGAAAACTATAGCAAAGTACTACGCGTTACGCCGGGCAGCAGAGCTTCCATTAGCGTGTATCCTAATCCGGCATCGGCAAGCACCACAATTAGTGGCCTGGCTGCCGGTGATCATATCAGCCTGATGAATGCAGCGGGTAGTATTATGGCTCAGCAGGTAGCAGGCAGTGCTATCATCCAGTTGAATCTATCTCGCCTGCCGAACGGCGTGTATATGATAAAAGTGGTAAACGCTGACGGTCAACAGCAACTAATTCGCATCGCAAAACAATAAGTGATTTGTTACATTGCCGGATATAAAACTTTTTGCGCATGATGATTGATTTTGGACTACAAGGAAAAACGGCGCTCGTTACGGGATGCAGCCGTGGTATAGGCAAGGCTATTGCCATTGCATTGGCGCAGGCAGGTGCCGATATTATTGGTGTAAACAGCAGTATGTTGCAACCCGATAGCGAAGTGGCAAAAGCTGTAGCCGCTGCTGGTAGAAAATTTAGTGCCTATGCGGCTGATTTTTCAAAGCGTGAACAGCTTTACACCATGCTTGACGAACTTCATGCCAACCATTCGCACATTGATATTTTAATCAACAACGCCGGCCATATTCTCAGAGCACCAGCTGCCGAACACCCGGATGAATACTGGGATCAGATTATTGACATCAACCTCAACGCTCAGTTTATACTAACCCGCGAAATCGGCAAGCATATGGTAGCACGCAAATCAGGGAAAATCGTTTTTACCTGCTCGTTGCTAAGTTTTCAGGGAGGTATTAATGTGCCGGGTTATGCAGCCAGTAAAGGTGCCGTTTCCTCTTTGCTAAAAGCTTTTGCAAACGAATGGGCAACGCATGGTGTAAATGTAAATGGAGTGGCGCCGGGCTATATTGCTACGGATAATACAGCTGCACTGAGAGAAGATTTAAAACGCAATGAATCCATACTGTCCCGTATACCGGCAAGCAGATGGGGCACTCCGGAGGATATGGCGGGTGCCTATGTGTTTTTATGTAGTCCTGCAGCAGATTATGTGAGCGGTACAATCATAACCGTTGATGGTGGCTGGATGGGTAGATAATTATTGAAAACTAAAATTGTAATCATGGATATTTTATTTCAACACAGTGCCGGTGAAATGCGGGCGATGGATACCGCGGCACAGCGTGCAGGTTTTTTACTGGATAAATTGATGGTAAGCGGAAAACTGCATTTAACCTATACGCATTACGACCGCATGATAGTGGGTGGTGCCGTGCCTGCAGGCGAAGCTTTGCCTTTGCCTAATCCTGAAGAATTGAAGGCTAATTATTTTTTGGAGCGGCGCGAAATGGGCATCATCAATGTAGGAGGTGCCGGTACAGTGCTGGCCGACGGGGAAAGTTTTGCAGTAGGCAAACTTGAATGTGTTTATCTGGGCAAGGGAACAAAAGAAGTAAGCTTCAGCAGCCAAGATGCAAGTAGTCCTGCCATGTTTTACATCTTGTCGGCACCTGCGCATCAAGCATATCCCAACGTATTGATGACAAAGGATGAAGCGCAGCCTGTACATCTTGGTGATGTGATGACATCCAACAAAAGAACCATTTACAAATACATACATGATGCCGGCATTCAAAGTTGCCAGTTGGTAATGGGACTAACAACCTTAGCTGATGGTTGCGTGTGGAATTCTGTACCGCCTCACACGCATACCCGTCGTATGGAAGCTTATTTTTATTTCGATTTGCATGCCGATCACCGCATCATGCATTTTATGGGTGAGCCTCAGCAAACAAGACATCTTATCGTTGCCAATAATCAGGCGGTAGTATCACCACCCTGGAGCATGCATTTTGGTGTAGGTACTTCCAACTATGGATTTATTTGGGGTATGGCCGGTGAAAACAAAACTTTTACCGACATGGATCAGGTACCTATAGCTACAATTTTATAATGCTCATTCAGATTTTTCCGGGTAAATATTTTGCATGAAAATTAAAGGACTTCGTTGGTGGATTATCACGCTTATCGGGCTGGCTACCGTCATTAATTATATTGACAGAAGTGCCATTAATATCATGTGGCCTTATATCTACAAAGATTTTGGCATAGCCGACGAAAACAATAAGCAGGCATTGGCTTTGCTCACCACTTTTTTCATGATTGCTTATGCTATTGGCCAAACGGTTACCGGTAAAATGATGGATGCCATTGGCACAAGACTCGGTATGGTTGTTTCCATAGTGGGTTGGAGCTTTTCTATTGCCCTGCATGCCATAGCACGCACCATTGGGTCATTCAGTATATTTCGTTTTTTTCTGGGTTTGTTTGAAGCAGGCAACTGGCCCGGTGCTACCAAGAGCAACGCAGAATGGTTTCCTGCAAAGGAACGTGCCATAGCGCAGGGTATATTTGGTGCAGGCGCTTCGCTGGGTTCGGTAGTAAGTGCTCCTGTCATAGCTGCATTGTATCTGGCTATTGGTTGGCAGGGCACATTTGCAGGTATTGCCGTACTTGGTTTGTTATGGATTATACCCTGGCTGATAGTTAATAAAAATACACCCGACAAACACAAATGGATTACCCCCGAAGAGCAGGCGTATATTACCGATAAGTCATTGCAAAAAGATACTGCCAATGCCACAGCAACAGTTTACAGTTGGAAGCAGTTGCTGGGTTTTAAAGCAACATGGGGCATTATAGCAGCACGATTTTTTATTGATCCGGTATGGTGGTTATTTGTTACCTGGTTACCAACTTTTTTAAAAGAACAATTTGCTTTTGATATCAAACAGATTGGCGCTTTCGCCTGGTTCCCCTACCTGATGGCCGCCATTGGTGGTATTGTTGGTGGGTATTATTCTTCGAGGCAAATAAGAAAAGGGGTAAAGCCTGTGAAGGCAAGAAATAATGCCATCACTATTGGTTGTGCCATTATGCTGGTTTCGCTGGTGGCAATCGTACTGCTATTGGATAGGCTTAAAGACGATCCGGCTATTGCAATCGGTTTAATAGGGATTACACTATTTGGGTTTCAATTTCTAATTGGTAATATTCAAACGCTTCCATCGGACTATTTTAATGGCAAGAATGTAGGGGTGGTAGCAGGTATGAGTGGTACATCGGCAGTGTTAGGTGTACTCATAAGTACCTGGATGGTGCCAGTACTTACGCAAACGGGATATCTTTCATTTTTCATAATGGGGGCGTTGTTGGTGCCCATGGCCTGGCTTTCGTTGCGCATGCTTACCAATAAAGCAGTAATGGCTTAATCTTTTTGCTTTCGGTATACCTGCTATTTTTGCAGCATGGCATTAGCATACACCATTGTACCTGCGGCACCTGTGCGGGCATCGCATTCGCATAAGGCAGAAATTGTATCCCAACTACTTTTTGGCGAAACCGCTGACATGCTGGAAACGCAGGGCGAATTCGTAAAAATTAAATGCAGCTACGACGGTTATGAAGGATGGGTGCAGGATCGTCAGTTGGCATTACATCAGGCAGGCCCTGCCAACAGTATTGTACTCCCTGTACCGTTAACCATTTTGTGCAATAGCGTACAACTTCATTTATCGCCCGGCAGTATGTTGCCTTCTGAGGATACGCAATGGCAGGTGGGGCCCTATCAATTTAGTTTCAATCGTGCACATGCCGATAATGCCTTCCTGACCGTGCAAACTTCAGCCGAAGGTATCCTGAAAACAGCGCAGCAATATTTGGGAACTTCTTATTTATGGGGAGGCAAAAGCATTTTCGGGCTCGACTGCAGCGGCTATACCCAACAAGTGTTTAAGATAGCCGGTATTAGGCTGCCCCGCGATGCCTGGCAGCAGGCAGAGGAAGGTATATTGGTAAATGCTTTGGAAGAGGCAAGACCCGGTGACCTTGCATTTTTTGACAATGCTGCAGGTCGCGTAAATCATGTAGGTATCCTGTCATCAACCCGCACTATCATGCATGCTTCAGCTAATGCACGCCACGACGCCATAGATAGCCGCGGCATAGTGCATAACGAATTGCAGGAGCATACGCATAACCTAAAATTGATAAAGCGTTATTTGTAACGTGACTGTATAAGAGATATGATAATGCCGTCAGGCAAATAGTCCTTTCACCCACTGTATAATCAACTTTTCAAGTCCAATCATTTTGGCACCCATATACAAGAGCACAATGCCAAAAATTTTGCGCAGGCTTTCCTTATCAATCTTTATGGCGAGCGATCCGCCGAAGTAGCCTCCTACAATAAAGCCTGCTGCTAACAGTAATACTACACGCACGTCAATGGGTGTACCGCTTGCTTTGGCGTCCTGATAATATTTGAGAAAACCGAGGATTACCACCGGCAGGCATAGCACACCAAGCGATGTGCCTTGCGCCTGATGCTGCGAATAGGATAAAAAATAAACCATAGCGGGCACAAGTATTACGCCGCCTCCTATGCCTACCAAGCCGCTTAATACACCTGCGGCAAGGCCTATCAGCATAATGATGATGATATATTCTGCAGCCATGATATTTTTGGGTTTGTGCGTCATTATTTTAATGCAAAAACTTATTGTTGTCCTGTGCCAAATACTTGTTTGTAGTGATCAATGGCATCGCGGATAATGCCAAGTGCCATGCTCTTGTCGCCAAACTCTTCCACTTTCACCGCTTTGTTTTCCAGCTTTTTATAGTCTTCAAAAAACTGCCGGATTTCCTTAAAAAAATGCTGCGGCATCTCTTCAATATTGTTGATGTGGTTTACACTCACATCATGGGCAGCTACGGCTATTATTTTATCATCGGCATCACCACCATCAATCATTTGCATCACGCCGATCACTTTGGCTTCCACCAGGCATAGGGGTACCACGCTAATGCTACTGAGCACCAATATATCCAGCGGGTCTTTGTCGTCGCCATAGGTTTGCGGTATAAAGCCATAGTTGGTAGGGTAGTAGAAGCTGGAGTAAATAACCCTGTCAAGTTTCAATAAACCGCTGGGTTTGTCTATTTCATACTTTGCTCTTGATCCCTGCGGTATTTCAATTACGGCATTTACAATACGAGGAGCGCCTTCGCCATAGTTAACGCCGTGCCAGGGATGCAAAATGGTAGAGCCAATGTTCATGGTAATGTTTTTATTCGGAAGATGATTGATAGATTAGAAAACCGGCTGCAATAGCAATAATGCCAAATACAGCCGAGCCGCTATAATAAAAAAGTAGTTTTGCATACTGATGATTTTTGAGCAGCTGCCATGCCTCGAAACTTAATGCGCTAAAAGTGGTAAAGCCGCCGCAAAAGCCAACTAATAGCAACATCCGCAATTGTTCCGCATACTGTGATGATTTGCTGAGCCAGGCAAGCACAATACCAAACAATAATGAACCTGCCATATTAACCGCAAACGTGGGCCAAATGGGCTCCCATGCCAGTTTCTGAAAAACAACTGAGGTCATGTAGCGCAATACTGAACCCAGCATGCCGCCTATTGCCACAAATAGTATGTACTGCCAGTTAAACATAAAGTTGTTAGGTTTATTCTTGAGCCAGCTTTACGCGCCACACTTCGCCTTGAAAAATTACCCGAATACTATCCGTTTTTTTATTCAGAGCATTTTCAAATATGATGGTAGTATTTTCTTCATCAAGTGATCTGATGGTTTTTACAATTAGCGGTGTTTCACTCAGTTCCTGTTTGCCAAAACCATCCTTTGCTCTAAAGGGTTTTTCAAAACGACTGTTGAGCAGTGTTCTGTTTTTTTCGTCGGGTATCACCAGTTGACCGGCTCTCTTAAAGTTGCCATTATAAGTGGCTATTATAAACTGCCTTCCGCAATCCAGGGCGGTATCGGGTTCGTCTGTCACGCTGCAACCGACCAAAACTAAGAGCAAGACCGTGCCACATAGACTTATCCCGATGCCTCTTTTTTTCAACGCCAAAATATTGTTAGTGTTACGCTCAAATGTATACGATTGCGCAAAACAAACCCCGGCTAAACTTGCCGGGGCCTGTTGCAATCAGATTGACTTATAGTCATTCCTTCTTTTCCGGCATCAGAATAGCTACCAGCTTGTTTTTGTCTTGCAGCACAATATTGGCGGCATCCTGCACTTGCTTAGCAGTAAGTGCCTGCACTCTTGCTTCATAAGACAGGAAGTCTTGTTGTGTGCTTGTCCCGGGAAAATATTCAGCCAGCAACTCGTTGCGCCAGGTGCCATTTTCTTTCACGGATTCTTTACGTCTTTCCAGCCATTGCTGTTTTACCTTTTGCAAATCGGCTTCTCTTGGACCATTGGCTTTTATATCGGCAATTTCTTTGTTCATGGCCAGCAATAAAGTGTCCACCTTATCGGGCCCGCAGGGCAATTGAAAAACGAAAGTATAGCTACCATATGGGAAACTTTGTACAGCAGCGTTTGTTCCACCGGTATAAATGCCCTGTATTTTTTCTCTTAATTCCTCAATAATCCTGATGTTCAGGATTTCCGAAACAGCGGAGGCTGCAAGGGCAAGGTCGGCGCTATAGGCGGTTTCGCCATTGTAAATAGCCAATACCAAACTCTTGGGGTCTTTGCCTTTGTAAAAGGTCATTTCCTTTTGCCCCGTTACGGGTTTCAGACCACTCCATGCGGCGGTAGTCTTAGCATTACTACCCGGCAGGGAGGCGATATAAATCTCCACCAACGGCCGAAGACTTGCTTCATCCACACTCCCCACAAATACAAACTGCGTATTGCTCACATTACCCAGCCTCTCCATGTAAATGGCAACGGCACGATTCATATCCACTGCATCAAAATGGGAAGCTTTGGGCACTGCTGCGGGTCTGCGGTCATCGTTATTGTACAATACAGTGTAAAAGCTATCGATAAAAGCAATCTGCGGATTGGCCCCCAGAAAGGCAAGCTGTGCCTTGTTTTTTTGCAGGTAGGAGGCAAACAGATCTTTGTCCATTCGCGGCGACGTTGCCTGCAAATGCAGGAGTTGCAACATGGTTTCTACATCTTTTACGCTGCTGCTTCCTGTCCATCCTTCTGAGCTACCGCTAATTTGAGGCGATACGCTCGCTACCTTTCCTGTAAGTGCTTTTTGCAGATCCGTTGGGGTAAAACTGCCATAACCCATTTCACCCACCACCGCGGTTGCATATTGGGCACTGTACTTATCGGTAATTGGCAGCTTATCCGTACCACCCGGGCGACGGGCTCCCATCAGGATTTGATCGTTTTTAAAATCTGTTTTCTTAATCACCACGGTTGCGCCATTGCTGAGGGTCCAGGTGGTGGTGCCCATTACGGCATTGGTGGTGGTGCCTACTATGCTTCCGGGTTTTGGCATGGCAGCCAGCAAGTTTTCGGCTACAGCTGTTTCTTCATAACCTGCTATATCCTTGTTGCTCATGGCTTTCTTCGCTGCAGCCAACAGGGCCGGTTCCGTTGGCAGTTTGGTATTGGCATCGGGTTCGGGACCCATTAGCGTCACAAGGAAATTATCATCCGTTTCGCTCAGCTTTTTGGCCATAGCATTGAGTTCTTGCACAGTAATACCCGGCACCAATTCCTTGTAGTAGGCATACTCCTGCTCAATACCAGGCGATGGTTCTTTTTGTAGAAAGTGACGGATATATTCATCGGCATACCGGCTGCTTTCTGTTTTATCCCGTTCGTTATAACTTCTTTCAATGCCTGCCAAAATGCCTTTTTTGGCACGCTCCAGTTCGGAAGGCAGAAACCCAAATCTTTTTGCTCGTTCAATTTCAGTGGCAAGCGCTTCCAGGGCTTTGGTTGCCCCGGCAGCTTCGCATCCGGCGCCGGCATTAAACTGATCATTTTCGCGGCCATAGTTTTGGAAATACGCAAACGCGTATATAAATGGTGCATTGGCCTGTTGCGAAACTTCTTCAAACCTTTGGTTGAGTAAGCCTACTAAAATATTGCGCATCAGGTCGTTACGATAGGCATTAACGGTGGTGGTGGCCTCCATATCAAAGGGGCTGTAATGCAGTTCTACTGAATAAGAGGTAGCCTCTTTATCGGTAACCACAATACTTTTTTGGGCAGGGTAGGCCGGAATACGTGTTACCGTTCTTGGACGCACATTTTCAGGGTTCTTCATTTGGCTGAAATGCTTGCGGATCATGCTTTCGGCCTGTGCCACAGTTATATCGCCCACCACTACCACAGCCATCAGGTTTGGCCTGTACCAATCCTTGTAGAAGCGGCGGATAGCATTGGGGTCGAAAGATTGAATCAGACTGTCTTTACCAATAGGGAGCCTGTTGGCATAGCGGCTTCCGCTCAGCAAACTTGGCAATATCTGACGGCTCATGCGTTCGCCTGCACCCTTGCCCAGACGGCTTTCTTCGAGTATTACATTGCGCTCATTGTTGATATCCTCGGTGCGATAGCTTACCTGATGCGCCCAATCTTCCAAAATCTGAAATCCTGTTTCCAGATTTTTAGGGTCGGTCGTGGGTATCGGCAGAATATAAACTGTCTCGTCAAAACTGGTATAGGCGTTGAGGTCGTTGCCAAAGGTTACTCCAATGCTTTGGAGATAGCTGATAATTTCATTTTTCTCGAAGTTCTTTGTGCCATTAAAGGCCATATGCTCGGCCATATGAGCGAGGCCTTGCTGGTCATCGTCTTCCAAAATGCTACCGGCATTAATTACGAGGCGTAGCTCCACCTTTTTTTCAGGCTTGGCATTTGGCCGTATGTAATAAGTAAGGCCATTTTCTAATTTTCCGGTAACTACTTTACTATCGAAGGGAAGTTTTTTGTTTAGATCTTGTTGGCCAAAAGAAAAGGTTAGGCTAAACAAGAAGGCGATAAAGAGGAGTGAAGTGCGCATGATGTGGCAATTTTTGGCAAGTTTAGGCAATCAGTTTCAAAACCATGGCATCTGTGCATCGCTCCACTATAGCATGGCATATACCTCCACTATAGGTATTTTTTGCACGCTGCAATGCTTTGCGGACATTTTAAGTAACATAACGTGCGTAACTTACTAATGGTGCTTCATTCAGTGAGTTCTATAATTCCCTGTATTTTTGAGCCTCAGCATTGTATGCACCCCATTTTGATCCCATTTAAAGTAGCCAGGTGAGTAATAAGGTAGATTTAAGCCGGGTAACCTCCGCCGGGCTTTTAATAGCGTTAGGCATTATTTACGGTGATATTGGTACATCTCCTTTGTATGTATTCAATTCCATCATAAGTGAAAGAGTAGTAACGGATACCCTCATCATTGGCTCATTATCGTGCATTCTTTGGACTATTACCTTACTCACCACCATTAAATATGTGACGCTCATTCTACGGGCCGATAACCGGGGAGAGGGCGGTATATTTTCTCTTTTTGCATTGGTTAGGCGCCGTCGTAAGTGGTTAGTAATTCCTGCTATGATTGGTGGCAGCACACTTCTGGCAGATGGTATCATTACACCGCCAATATCAATTACCTCAGCCATTGAAGGACTGACCAAGATTCCTGCCTTGCATGGCATTACTACGGAAACCATCATGATGATTGTGCTTGGCATAATGGTGGCTTTCTTTTTTATGCAGCAGTTTGGTACGGCCTCTATTGGCAAAATGTTTGGACCCATAATGATGGTTTGGTTTAGCATGCTGGCCATATTAGGGGGCATGCATATCATGGACGATATCAAAATCCTGAAAGCTATTAACCCTTATTATGCCATTGAATTTCTGGCTACCTATCCTGACGGGTTTTGGTTGTTAGGTGCTGTTTTTCTCTGCACGACCGGTGCTGAAGCTTTATATTCCGATTTGGGCCATTGTGGCCGAAGTAATATTCGTACTTCATGGTTTTTTGTAAAAACCTGCCTGCTTATTAACTATTTCGGTCAGGGGGCCAGTTTGCTTGCCCACCATAATGGTGTGTTGGTAAATAAAGCAAACCGTGAGGCCATGCGCATCAATGCTTTTTACGATTTGATGCCGGAATGGTTTGTGTTGATTGGTGTGGTTGTTGCCACGCTCGCCGCTATTATCGCCAGTCAGGCCATGATATCCGGTTCTTTTACACTTATCAGCGAAGCCATGCGGCTGAATCTTTGGCCCAAAATGAAAATCAGGTATCCTACAGAGGCAAAAGGGCAATTATTTATTCCCGGCATAAACCTCATGATGTTTTTGGGCTGTGTAGTGGTAGTGTTCATTTTTCAGGAATCCAGCAAAATGGAAGCCGCATACGGATTAGCCATTATTACCACCTTTATAGCTACTACCTTGTTGTTTGCCAACTACATGGTTATGCATAGGGTAAAGCCCTGGATTATCTGGATTTTTCTGACGGTATACCTCATTATAGAAGTGTCTTTCATAACCGCGCTTATGGAGAAATTCCCGCACGGCGGTTATATCACCATGATTATCGGCCTGGTAATATTTACGGTAATGTACACCTGGCACAGGGCTCGTAAAATCAAAAACCGCTATGTGGAATTTGTGCGACTGGAAAATTATATTCCACAGATTCAGGAACTCAGTAATGATAAGAGTGTACCCAAATTTGCCACACATCTTATCTACATGACGAGTGCCAACAACCCCAAAGAGATTGAGCACAAAATCATTTACAGCATACTCAATCGCAAGCCTAAGCGAGCCGATATTTACTGGTTTGTGCATGTAGATACGCTTGACGACCCCTATACCTGCGAATACTCTGTAGATCATATCATTCCCAACGATATTATTCGGGTAGAATTCAGACTTGGCTTCCGGATGGAGCCCAAAATAAACCTGATGTTCCGTAGGGTGATTGAAGACTTGGTGGCCAATAAAGAGGTAAATATTACCAGCCGTTACGAGAGTCTCGAGAAGAATAATATTACCGGCGATTTTCAGTTTGTAGTGATGGAAAAATACATGAGCGCTGATAATGATTTGCCTTTCTTTGAAGATGTAATGATGAAAATTTACTTTGCGCTAAAATCCATAAGTTTGAGCGAAGAGCGTGGTTTTGGGCTCGATCCGAGTTATGTAACTATTGAAAAGTTTCCATTGATTGTAGCGCCGGTGGCCGATTTGAAATTGGAACGAATAAATGCAGAGTAAACAGAAAAGGACTTTATGCAGGACGTAAAGCAAGTGAGTGCGGCGCAGTTACACCAAATGATGCAGGACGATGTATCCTTAACCCTGATAGATGTAAGGGAAGTGTACGAACACGACAGTTTTAATATTGGCGGAAAGCTTATTGTGCTGAGCGAGATTATGTATCATTTGCAGGAGATACCCAAGGAAGGGGTCGTAATTATTTACTGCAGAAAAGGCGTTAGGAGCGCCATTGCCATTCAGAAATTGCAGGAAAGGCATGGTTACAATAACCTGCAAAACCTTGAAGGTGGTGTGGAAGAATGGATCAGATGGCATAATAATGCTAACCTGTTTGCCTAAACAAACACCGTTACCCCCATACACAGCCATTGGATATTGGTAGCTGCATAAGGCTACATTTGTAACCACCCATGCTTTTGGCTTTACCCTTTTGGTTGTATATAATTTTTGGCTACATAGCGCTTGCCCTCATTGTTTATTTGGTGCAGGATCGGTTTATTTTCAAACCGGAGAAACTGCCTAAGGATTTTGTTTATCAGTATGATACGCCATTTCGCGAGCTGAATTTTAATGTGGAACCGGGAGTGGTTATTAATGGGCTGCATTTTCATGTCCCAAATCCCCAGGGACTAATCCTTTATTTTCATGGCAATACCCGCAGCATAAAGGGCTGGGCCAAGTATGCCAAAGATTTTTACCGCTATCAATACGATGTGGTGCTGGTAGACTATCGTGGATTTGGAAAGAGCACCGGCAAAAGATCGGAGCCGGAAATGCTTACGGATATGCAATTTGTATATGATGCTCTTAAAGCGGAATATGATGAGCAACACCTGATTGTGTATGGCAGGAGTATTGGTAGTGGTTTTGCAACCAAAATTGCCTGTGACAATAGCCCGCGCTACCTTATTCTTGATGCGCCATATTATAGTTTTCTGGCTGTGGCCGAACGATTTTTACCCCTTTTGCCACACCGGCTTTTATTACGCTACCAATTGCGTACCGATATCTGGATTCGTAATGTAAGATGTCATGCTTATATCATTCATGGCACCCGCGATTGGCTCATCCCCATTAAGCATAGCGAAAAACTGCAGCGCATTAATCCTGATAAAATAACCCTCATTCGCATTGAAGGCGGTGGTCATAACAACCTGCCTTCTTATCCGGAATATCACAATTTCATCCGCGATATACTTAAAGATTAAAGGCTACAGTTTGCGCACAAAATTTACATACCTATTGCTTGGCTATTTGTCACTGGCGGCACTGTGGTATGGCTACCAGCATTTGTTTTTCTTTCAGCCCAAGGCTTTGG
This sequence comes from Chitinophagaceae bacterium, assembly GCA_024643625.1. GTDB lineage: Bacteria > Bacteroidota > Bacteroidia > Chitinophagales > Chitinophagaceae > Phnomibacter. The sequence continues at coordinate 14,151 of JAHEMO010000004.1, read as the reverse complement.
CAACAGGGCATGTGCTATCTTTTCCGGTCAGGCTAAAAATTAGTACTGTTACCATTCCTTTTGATGCAAATACTGTTTTGGATGTAGTGAAATTTGAACCGGACTCCGGCGCTACAAAAGGCGTGGTGCTTTTCTTTCACGGCAATAGATTTAATGTAGAACATTACAGTGTTTACGCTCCCTATTTTACCAGAAATGGCTATGCCTGTTGGATGGTAGATTATCCGGGCTATGGACGCAGCACCGGCGAAATAAGTATTGATGTGCTGGAACAAACCGGTACACAATTATATAAAATGGCTGCAGCAATGTATTCGCCTGATCATATAGTGGTATATGGCAAAAGCCTGGGCACGGGTGTGGCTACCTACGTTGCAGCCAAACACTATAGCCGTGCATTAATATTGGAAACACCCTACTACAGCCTTAGCACCCTCGCCGGAAACTATTTATACTATTTGCCGGTAAACCTTCTTGCACGCTACGATATTGCTTCCTACGCCCAACTACGCCGATGCACCGAACCGGTTACCATTTTGCACGGCACAAGAGATGAGTTGATTCCGGTAGATCATATGGCGCGGTTACTAAAATTTACCAAGCCCGGCGATGCGCTTTACCTGGTTGCAGATGGCAAACACAATAACTTGCCATCCTTCAGTAAATATCATCATGTAATTGATAGCGTGTTATCGCAATAAGGGATTGCTCCATTATTCCGTTTGTAAACAGTATGCTGTATTTTTTGAGCATCGGATACGCTAATGGTAAACATTACGTTTATTGCGCCAATCGGACTATGATGCGTAAGTTTTTTGTTCCCCATCTGTTATTGATTTTTTTAGGGCAGTTTTTTGCCATGCATGCTAAGGCACAACAGGCAGCAGCCGTTAGTCATGTAGATATTCCTATTGCTATTGACCTCAAACCGGTTTATCGTTTTGCCAATAGTTTTATTGACACTTTATATACCAGCCCCAACTATCCTACCGATTGGGTAGAAGACGGTTGCGACAAAAGATATCAATATCGTTTTGTACGTGGCCCCATGAGCTTTTCGGCTGGTAATGATGTGCTATTGGCAAGATTTACCGGGCGATACCTGGTACGTGGCAGTACGCGGATTTGCACCGGATTGGGCAAAACTCCATGGACGCCGCCTTGTAGCTGCGGTACCGGTAGTGAAAGTGAGCGCAGGGTAGATGCAGGATTTGCGGCTGCACTTGGATTACTGCCGGATTACAGCATTGATGTAAAACTGCAGTCCATCAAGCCACGGCCGTTAGATAAGTGCGAGATATGTGCTTTTGGTTTGGACATTACGCCAACCGTTGTGGCGCAAGTGAAGCAGGAAATAGATGGCAGCCTGGCCGAAACTGCTGCCATACTAAAAACAACATCGGTTAAGCCTTATGTGCAGCAGCTTTGGGATACCTTACAAACGGGGTTTCCTGTACCGGGTTTTGGCAGGCTGCTCATGCATCCGCAGGCGTTGCGCTTTTCCCGCGTACAGCTACGCCGCGATAGTTTGTTTATGAGCATAGGTCTAAGTGTACGCCCCGAGCTTTCGCCCGTAGCCCGGGCGGAAAAGACTGCTTTGCCTTTGCTCAGCGATTTTGCATTTCGGGAAGGCTTTGCTATTAATGTCTCTCAAATTTTGCCCTACGACTCGCTTGATGCCATGCTCAACAAGAGTATATCCGGAAAGGAAATTGAGTTGGGCAAAGGCATTCTCAGTAAAACCATTGTGATTGATTCTGCGCATCTGAATCGTGAAGGTCGCGGTGTTCGCATAAGCATGTATGCGTCAAAAGGAGTGCAGGGTATTTTTTCGATTACCGGCATACCTGCATGGGATAGCGCCGGCAGTAAATTATATTTCGACAGCCTTAATCATCAAATTAACCTTGAGCAAAAGTTTCTTCAAAACATAAGTAGCCTCTTTGACAAAACTATTTTGCGCAAACTTCAGGATATGACAACTATTGACATAAGTGAAAAAACCGATAGCCTGAAAACCACGCTGAACAGTATGCTTAATAGTCAATTGTACAGCGGTGTTAAATCGTCGGGATCCATACGAGCACTAGTGCTAACCAGATTAGTGGCGCTTGATTCCGGCATATTCTTATCCGGCTATTGCAACGGTACTATGCGATTGCAAATTAGTGTTGAGCCCTTTCTTTCTTTGCTTGGGAAATAAAGTGGTAGTAATGTTTATGTTTTTTGCACAGCATGCGAGCGGCGGGCAAATGCAAAATGTTTTTGCATGAGGTAGCTGAAGGTTACCACAATAACCACATTAATACTTTGTGCTATAGTGGGATAGAAGTGGAGCAGATCAACCATTATTTTAAGATTGGCATAGTTGAGCAGTAAGCTACCCATAGTAGTGGTAAAGTAGCGAACGAGCTGATGCCGGCCCCGCAACGCACTGCCACTAAAAACTACATAACGAGCCAGATAAAACCCAATGGGAAAGCTTACGAGAAAGGATAGTACCATGGCGGCAATATGCGGGCTAAGCGTAAGCGAACCCAGATGCACCAGTTGCTTATGAAACAAAAAATTGTAGCCAACAAAAAAAACGAGCAGTCCTAATGCCGTATTGCCACCACCACAGGCCGCATACCGGAAGGTTTGCAAAGACATCAATTTGCTGAACGGTCGGTAAAAAAAATCAATGACGGATATTACAAATCTTGCAATCATGATAAAGGCTCGCAAAGGTATCCGTATTGCAATACATTTGCCGCCACAGGCGGTATAAGCCTGCTTCTAATCGTTTTAATTTTTAAAAAAGACTAACATATGCAGGCCATTAGTTTGGTAAAACAAATGGGAACAGCAGCCTTGCAAGCCCTATATCAGCATACTGCTGATGCCGAAACGCTTACCGTAAATGAAACCAAAGCTGAATTTACCGGTGATTATACTTTGGTAACTTTTACCCTGACTAAACCGCTGCGCAAAAGCCCTGAGCAACTGGGCAGCGAAATAGGAGAATGGATTCTGGCAAACTATAGTGGCGTCGTAAAGGACTTCAATGTAATTAAAGGCTTCCTTAATATTTCATTTCAGGATAGCTATTGGTTGAAAGTACTGGAAAGCAGCACAGATGCAAAATATGGCAAAGCGCCCGCCAATGGCAGGAAAGTGATGGTGGAATATGCCTCGCCCAACACCAATAAGCCCTTGCATCTTGGCCACCTCCGCAATATTTTTCTGGGATGGAGTATGGCCGAACTCTATGCCTGGTGTGGGTACGATGTAATGCGGACCTGTATAGTAAATGATAGGGGCATTCATATTTGCAAAAGCATGCTGGCCTGGCAAAAGTTTGGCCATGGCGCAACGCCCGCCACAACCGGTATTAAGGGCGATCATTTTGTTGGCGATTACTATGTGAAATTTGAAAATGCCCTCCGCGAAGAAGCACAACCCTTGCAGCAAAGACTTCTTGCCGGAGACACCAATGTACTGCATACTGAAGCTGATAAGATTACAGCGAGGGCCATCATTGCAAAATTGTCAGATGAAACATTAGATGCAGAGAGCCTTAAGGAAGCAGAAGCGGACCTGAACGATCTGGCTCGCAATGCTACCGTGCTCATGCAGGAAGTGCGTTCCATGCTGCTGCGCTGGGAAAATGGTGATGAAGATACTTTGGCCGTTTGGGAAATGATGAATAATTGGGTGTACGACGGCTTTGATGAAACTTATAATCGGATAGGCAACAGTTTTGATAAAGTGTATTATGAAAGCAATACTTATTTGCTTGGCAAATCCTATGTAGAGGAAGGATTGCAAAAGGGTGTATTTTATCGCAAAGCAGACAATAGCGTTTGGATAAATCTGGAGGCAGAAGGCCTTGATGAAAAGCTGGTACTGCGTAAAGATGGCACATCGGTATACATCACGCAGGATATTGGTTTGGCGCGAAAAAAACATGAAGATTTTCCGATGGAGGAAAGCATTTATGTGATTGGCGACGAACAGAACTACCATATGCAGGTGCTAAAGGCCATTTGTATGAAATTGGGTATGCCATTTGCAAAAGGTATTCATCACCTAAGCTATGGTATGGTAGAATTGCCGGGCGGCAGAATGAAAAGTCGTGAGGGCACGGTGGTAGATGCCGATGATCTTTGCGATGAAATGGAAAAGGTAGCCGCAGCCAAAACTGCGGAACTGGGAAAGGTTGACGATTTTTCTGCAGATGAGCTTACATCGCTCTACCAAATGCTGAGCATGGGTGCGCTTAAATATTACCTGCTTCGGGTAGATGCACGCAAGCGCATGGTGTTTAATCCTGAAGAGTCAATTGATTTCCATGGCGTAACCGGACCTTTTATTCAATATACCTATGCACGTATCCAAAGTGTATTACGCAAATCGCTAAACGGAGCCCATTTGCCCGCATTAATGAAGCCTGCAGATATTGCCAATCTTGAAAAACAATTATTGGTAAAATTGGAACAATGGCCGGGCATAATAGAAGATGCGCGGCGCGAAATGAACCCGTCGCTCGCTGGGATGTATGCCTATCAATTGGCTAAATTATTTAATGGGTTCTATGCAGAGCATTCGGTGGCCTATGCCGAGTCAGAAGAGAAAAGAATATTTCGCCTGCACATATGTGCACTTTGTGCCATAACGCTGCGAAATGCCTTGCACATACTAGGAATTACTGCACCTGAACGGATGTAGAGACTAGCGATTTTTGCTACCTAAGTTGCAGAACTGCATGCCACCGGATTAGTAATGCCCGTGCTTATTTACTGTGTCTGATGTGCGGGGTATGGCCATGATTCAAGTATTTCGATGCACAGTCAGGGCATGCGTTGCACATTTTATTTCGTAGTTGATTGACGTCTTTCTAATTGCATTTTATTCCACATTCGCAGGATAGTTCAGGACGGTTTCAGCAATAGCCAAAGTTAATTTGTGGTGCAAAGTGTCCGCAGTGGCACTATTTCTCGAATTGCCAAAAAATAAACTATGAACTGCTTGCCACGATTCCTGCGGGGACTCTCCGTTCTCGTATTCTTCTTTGCAGCTACAATTGCTGTTTCAGCGCAGAAAAAAGTAAATGGTACAGTTACCGGAGTAGATGGTGCACCACTTTCAGGTGTTACTATTTTAGAGAAGGGAACTAACAACCAGGTTTTGTCTGCCGATGATGGAAAATTTTCTATTACTCTTACTAAAAAAACAGGAACCCTTGTATTTACCAGCGTGGGTTTCAACAGTTTTGAGGAGGCTGTGCCTGCAACCGGAGGCATGAAAATCATGTTGGAATCTACAACGGCCGACCTGGACGAAGTAGTAGTGGTAGGTTATACAACAGAGCGAAAGAGAGATGTAACGGGAGCTATTGTTTCTATAAAATCCAGTCAGGTAGAGCAAACCACGCCTATCGGCACCCTTGATGCCATGCAGGGTCGTATGGCAGGGGTTCAGATTCTTTCGAATAACGGCCCCGGGCAGGGCGCTGATATTAAGATCAGGGGTACTTCTACATTTTCGGGTGGTGTTGATCCGCTGTATGTAGTTGATGGACAACAATTAGATAACATTAATAACCTCAATCCCAATGATATCGCCAGTATCGAAGTGCTAAAGGATGGTGCTTCGGCCGCCATCTATGGTTCCAAATCGGCTAATGGTGTTGTAATTATTACTACCAAAAAAGGGGTAACTGCCAAAACAAAAGTGGATATCAACTATGTACGTACCTATAGTAATATCTACAATCGTATTCCTGTTGCCAATTCCCGTCAACGCTTTCAGAGTGAAAGACTTAAATCGGGTAATGCGGCCGGTGGCGGTTCCGACGATTCGCTGAGTTTGCAGTCGCAGCTGGAAGTTGATTTACAGGATATTATTACACAAACTGCTGTGCGGGACCAATTCAACATTGCCTTTAGCGGTGCTAATAATAAAAATTCGTTTTACTCCAATTTTGGTTATTTAAATGAAGAGGGTGTAATTCTGAATAGTTCTTATCGTCGTTTCAACAACAGCACAAACCTAAACTTCAATGTAAACAAGTTTTTTAATGCCGGAATCCGTATCAACACTTCGTACGAATTTGCCAAAGGTCTGAACGAAAGCGCCGTTTTAACGCAGTTAGTGCAACGTCCTGCATACCTGCCGGTTCGCGATTATAATGGTGATCTTTTCCCCGAAGTATTTGGGCGTCAAAATCCTTTGGCCGAGGCCATTGCCTATACCAATAACGACAGGGACTTGCGCTTGTCTGTATTCACCTTCGGCGAAATAAAAATACTGCCTTCATTATCCTTTAAGTCAACATTAGGGGCGAATTTCTCGCACAATAAAATCAATCGCTTTAGCCCCACCATTACGGAAACTATCGGCCGCGATCCTAACGGTACTGAGCAGCAGATTACCCAATATGATTATCAGCATGAAGATTATTTTATCTATAAAAAATCTTTTGGTAACCACAACGTAAATGCGTTGGCTGGTTTTCAAATTCAGGAATGGACACGTGAATTTTCGAATATCAATGGTACATTTTCGTCCGATCTTATTCAGACCTTCAACAACGTGTTGCTATTGGATTTGGGCAATTTCAGAACATTGGTGGAAGAACATTCCTTACTATCTTATTTTGGAAAACTGGGATACGATTATAAAGGTAAATACTTGATAAGCGGCACGTTTAGACGGGATGGATCTTCTCGTTTCGGATCTGGTAACCGATTTGGTAATTTCCCATCAGTTTCCGTAGGTTGGCGTGTAAGTGACGAAGGCTTCATGGATGGAATAAAATCTGTGGTATCAGATTTAAAACTTCGTGCCGGTTGGGCCATTACGGGCAATGAAAGAATTGGTAATTACGATTCACAACCTCTGTATTCGCCAGGTTACTTGTACGATGCTGTAAATGGCGTTGCGCCCATACAGTTGGCTAATCCCCAGTTGTCCTGGGAAACCACTGAATCCCTGAATTTTGGCGTAGATATGACCCTGTTTAAAGGCCGGGCCAATTTGACAGTTGAATATTATGTAAAAACCACTGATGATCTTTTGTACAATGTGCCAATCCCTCAGGAAACCGGATTTGGTTCTATTCGTCGAAACATTGGTTCTGTAGAAAATCGTGGCCTGGAAATAGCCATTGGAGCGTCTCCTATTAAAACGAAAAATTTTGAATGGTACACTAACTTCAACATTGCGTTCAACGACAACAAGGTTTTAAAACTCGCCGACCCGGCAGGTTTTGAAACGGGTATTTTCCGGGTAGATGAAGGGCAGTCCATCGGTAATATGTTTGGGTTCAAAAACCTGGGTGTATTTCAATACGATGAGTCCAATGCATTTACACCTGAAGGAACAAGACTTACACCTACTTTCAATAACGGAACCTTTAGCGGGTATACCCTTGATGGAAAACCATACACGGGTACCATAAACAAATTAAAAGTAGGTACCAACACCCTTAGAGGAGGTGATATTATCTGGGAAGATTTAAATGGTGATTTCTTAATTGATGCCACGAACGACAGGCAAATAATTGGTAATGGTTTAGCAAGGATATTTGGCGGTTTCTTTAATGAATTGAAGTATAAAGCTTTTTCATTATCTGCGCTATTCGACTTTAATTATGGCGGTGATATTTATCGAAACTATGATATAGCTCGGAATACGTCTACCGCCTTTGGTGCTACGCCGCATCCTGATGCCATTGACGGATCATGGCAAAATCAAGGTGATGTAGTGGAATACCCTTCATTACAAACAGCGAGAAGCCAGAACCGTATTGGTGTAAACTCCTTCTATGTAAGTCAGGGCGACTGGATCAAGTTTAGAAATATTCGTTTAAGTTATTCGGTGCCGCGTAAGACCATGTCACGCTTGAAGTGGGTGGATGCACTTGGCGCCTATGTGTCAGTAAATAATGCCCTTGTTTGGACGAACTATGAGGGATACAATCCTGAACTTGGCACCAGGGGAAATGCACTGCAGCCCGGCCTCGATAACCTGCGGTATCCTAACAGAAGAGAGTTTGTCATAGGTATTAAAGCTCAATTCTAATTTTTATTTGCCTGCCATTAATAAATAGATGAAAATGAAACGATCAATAACTCAATATTCGCTGATAACTATAGGCTTAGCTGCAGCGCTAAGTGCCTGTGAAAAGAATCTGGACCTTACACCACAAAGTCAGATTTCTGATGCCAGTTTTTGGAAAACACCAACCGATGCAAAATTGGGCGTGGCATCGATTTACGATGGTATGCAGGATGCCTACCGTACAAAATATTATTTGTGGGGCGAATTTCGCGGTGACGGCTACGATGTTGACCCTGCAAGGGCTTCTCAGGAAAATTTGCAATTAGTAGTAAACGATTTACAGCCCTCCAATGCATCAGTTCTCCGTTGGAACGACTTTTATACCATGATTAATCGGGCAAATGTGGCCATTGCCAAAATCCCCGGCATACCGGCTTATGATCCTAATCTGCTGGCGGAAGCACATGCTTTGCGGGCATACGCATATTTTGATGCGATTCGGGTGTGGGGCAAAGTTCCTTTATTTACAGAGCCGCTCGCCGGCCTTACTGATGACGCTTATAAAAGCCAAACAGAAGGTGCTGAAATAATGCAGAATGTAATATTGCCGGACATATTAAAGGCTGAGCAATTGATGACCATTCCTACGCATCTTTTTCGTTTTAGCAAAGCGAGCGTATGGGCCTTGCAGGCAGATATTTATTGGTACTTAAAAGACTACGCAAAAGCTAAGGCGGCGCTCGATAAAATAATTGCCTTGAATGCTTATACGCTTGTGAAAACAAGGGCGGATTGGCAAAAGCTATTTTTGGCTGATGCTTTTACGCTTGGTGTTTTTGAAACAGGCCCGGAGCAAATCATGAATCTGAAATATGATTTGGTGGAAGACAAAGGGCAGGCGGGTAACAGCGCGCTGTTTTTCGCTGGTATTCCTTCCTTCTTTATTTCCAATCGATTAGAAACAAAATGGACTACGCAATTCCCCACCGATTCCTTAGGTTGGGTAACAAAATATCCCGCCAACCCGCCATTGACCACTAACCCTGATGGGACAAAACTATACGGCGATTGGCGTTTTTTCGAATCAAGGGAAGAGGGCAGGCCAATAGGTGGTGCCCGGGTAGCTAAATATCAAAAGCTCAATCAAAATCCAACTTTCGATGAAACCGATATTCATATCTACAGATACGCTGGCATATTATTATTAAAAGGGATTATTGAAAACAGGCTTAACAATAAGACAGAAGCTGTGGCGATGCTTAATCAAATTAGAGTAGCCAGGCAACTTCCACAGGCAAAGGTTACCGATTTTGCAACAGTAGAAGCGCTGGAAGATGCTTTATTGGACGAACGTTCCTACGAATTGCTGGGAGAAGGCAAACGTTGGTGGGATTTGGTGAACTCAGGAAAGGCGGTCAAAATAATGGGGCCTATAAATGGACTAACTGATCAGCGTGTATTGTTTCCTGTGTACGACAGGCATTTAATTGATAATCCTAAACTGGTTCAAACCCCAGGCTATTAATTCTAAAAAATAATTCTCATGAAACTGAATATAAAAACATGCATTAGTTCATTTGCTGCTGTGGCAATTGTGGTAATGCTGCAGGGTTGCTTAAAAGTGCAAGAGGACTTTGAATTTAATCCTGAAATTCCGGTATTGACTACCTTTAAAACGCAAACCGCATGGGAGTGGCTACAGACAAAGCCCGGCGGGGATTTTAGCTACATGATTCAGGCAGTGGAAGTTACCGGTATGATAGACTATTATAACACCGATACCACCGCCAAGCGTACCTACTTATTGATGAAGGATATTGCGTTTACAGCTTCCAATGGCGTGTTGCAGGTTATTACAGGATCGAGAACGGGAAGTCTTGCCAACCTAACAGCGGCGCAAAAGGCGAGACTAAAAAACTTGCTGCTGTATCATTTGATTGATCAGTATGTAGATCAGGGGCCCGAGAGCCTTTATGTGTTGTTTCAGCATTATTTATTCCAAAGTATGTTGCCCGGCCCCAATGGAGAAATGACCATTATGCGGGATGAGCGTTTCCGGATGAATTTTAATTCTTCACCTATTATGCCATCCACAAGGCGTAACACAAACGCCATGTTGCACAATTATATATTCAAAAATGGAGTGGGGCATTTGAGCCCTATCTATATCAGAAAAACAGCATTTTAATATAAAAGAATATGCTGCCATCAGGACAACTATTGCAAAAAGGATTGCAGTAAAAGTTTGTTGTTAATGGGTTAACTGATGTAAGCTAGTGCAATGCCCTGCAGGCAGGGCGCGTTGCTCACTTTTTTGTCAGCATCGGTGAAAATGCATTTTGGGGTAGATAGCCTGTGGGCTTCGTTAGTTATCGCTGCAATAGCTACAGTGTTGCTTTAAGATTGGGTTGTTTAAATACCTAACCCGGCTGATAGTTTGCAGGTGATTATTCATGGCTCCCGGCTGAAAATTAGCCATCTTTAACTGCTATCAGGAATTTGGGTAATGCAATAAATGAATTGGCTACATGGGTTTTGTAAAGCATAATTGGTTGGTTAATATTTGCTTCCTGCTAATTTTTATTGGCAGCGCAAACACAGCAAAATCTCAACACCAGCGTATTGATGCCAGTCAACGACCCAATATCATTTTTATTTTAACTGATGACCAGCGTTGGGATGCGCTGGGATATGCAGGCAACAAACAAATAATTACACCCGAAATGGATAGGCTTGCCAGCGAGGGAGCCTATTTTCGTAATGGCATCGTTACTACGCCAATATGCGCCGCAAGCAGAGCCAGTATTTTTTCGGGTTTGCATGAACGTACCCATCTCTACAATTTTGAAACAGGTGCCATCCGTAATCAGTTTATGGATACCAGTTATCCTGTTGTCATGCAAAATGCAGGCTACTACACCGGTTTCTTTGGCAAGTTTGGGGTAAAGTACAGCAAGATTGAACAGCTGTTTGATGTAGCAGACGACTACGATCGCAACAACGCCTTTAAAGATAAGCGTGGCTATTATTATAAAACTATTGGCAAAGATACTGTTCATCTAACCCGTTACACAGCGCAACAAGGGCTCGATTTTATCGCTGGTGCTCCAACTGATAAACCATTTTGCTTGCAGCTAAGCTTTAGTGCTCCGCATGCACATGATGGTGCTCCTGATCAATACTTCTGGACAAATGAAACTGATCAACTGTATAAGAACGTAAACATGCCGCCGGCTGCATTGTCTGCCGACGAATATTTTAATGAATTGCCGGTTGACGTACGCAATGGTTTTAATCGACTGCGATGGACCTGGCGATTCGATACACCAGAGAAATATCAGCATAGTGTGAAAGGTTACTATAGGATGATTGCTGACATTGATCTGGAAATAGGTAAAATAAGAAAGTTGTTGCAGCAGAAGGGTATTGATAATAATACCATCATAATACTATTGGGTGATAATGGATATTTTCTGGGTGAGCGACAGTTGGCAGGCAAGTGGCTTATGTATGATAACAGCATTCGCGTTCCGCTAATTGTATTTGATCCAAGAAGCAATAAGCATCGTGATATCGACCAAATGGGTTTGAATATTGACATTGCACCCACGCTTGCTGATATCGCCGGTGTACCTGCTCCCAAAAGCTGGCAGGGCCATAGCTTGATGCCCGCCGTATATGGTAAGCCAAATGGAAGGGTAAATGATACGGTACTTATAGAACACCTGTGGGAATTCAAAAATATTCCGCCAAGCGAAGGCGTAAGAACTGCAGGATGGAAATACTTCCGCTATGTAAATGACTTATCGCTGGAGTATTTGTATGACTTACAAGAAGATAGGCAAGAGACAAAAAATCTGGCAGGATCTGCATTGCATAAAGCAATACTTGTGGCGCTTCGCGAAAAAACCAATGCTTTAATTAAGGCGCATGCTGGTGAACATGCTATTACGCCTGAGCACCTATCTACTAATTTTTTGCGGCATCAAATGCCTGTAATTGCCAACAGCGATACACCTGTTTTTGCCTGGCAATTACCAGCTGCCGCAGGTAAACAATTGGCCTATCAGATATTAGTGGCTTCCAGCAAAGCGACACTTGATAAAAATATTGGGGATTATTGGAACAGTGGTCAGGTGCGCTCGGCACATAACATGAATGTGAAGTATGGCGGTAAAGGACTTGCTCCGCAGCAAAACTATTATTGGAAAGTACGCATATGGGATGATGTCAACCGTACATCAGCGTATAGCGAACCGGTACAGTTTGCCGTTAAGCCCGCCGCTGCCGACTATCGTGCAGCCACACAATGGCAGCGCAGTACACATATGCCAAAGCGTTTTGAAAAAAGAGCCGATGGTTATTTTATTGATTTTGGTAAACACGCTTTTGGCACTATTCTTTTGCAATACAAAACGGATAAAGCTGAAACACTGACAATTGCATTAGGTGAGAAGCTAATCAACGGTACAATAGATACCATGCCGGGTGGATCAATCCGCTATCAAAACATACATCTCAAGGTACAGGAAGGTGATCACAGCTATTTGGTGAAACTGATACCAGATGCAAGAAACACAAAACCCGTTGCTGCGCAAATGCCCGATACCATGCCAGTCATTATGCCTTTTCGCTATTGTACTATCAGTAATGCTACTAAGCGTATTCAATCGGGAGATGTGGCACAAATTGCATACAATACTTTCTTCGATGATGGTGAAAGTTCTTTTGTAAGCAGTGATACGATCCTTAATCAGGTATACGATTTATGTAAGTATTCCATCAAAGCCACTTCATTTACCGGCTTGTATATTGATGGTGACAGGGAGCGTATACCCTACGAAGCTGATGCCTATCTCAATCAGCTAAGCCATTATGCTGTTGACAGAGATTACAGTATTGCCCGTAACACCATAGCATATTTTATCGACCATCCTACATGGCCTACAGAGTGGCAATTGCATGTAGCGCTGATGCTGGAGCAGGACTATTGGTATACAGGCGATATCTCGCTCATCAGGCAGTACTATGATGCTGTAAAAAATAAGTCGCTTATTGGCTTGCTTGATGATAATAATCTTATCAGTACCCGCACAGGAAAAGTTACACCGGCATTTATGCAATCCCTGGGTTTTAGCAGCAGCACTGCAACCCTCCGGGATATTGTGGATTGGCCTCCGGCAGATAAGGATACCGAATGGAAACTAGCCACACCGGAAGGAGAGCGGGACGGATTTGTATTTACAAATTACAATACGGTCGTAAATGCATTTTTCTACAAGAACCTTGAAATACTGGCACGCTTTGCAGAATGGTTGGGAAAAGATGAGGATGCAGCATCCTTTGCATTGCAAGCCATTAAAACAAAGCAGGCTATCAATAAATTGTTACTCGATGAACATCGCGGTATGTACAAAGATGGTGCGGATACAGATCATGCTTCTTTGCACGCCAATATGCTGCCGTTAGCGTTTGGTATTGTGCCGGAAAAGTATAAAGCGTCCGTAGCCTCATTTATAAAAACACGCGGCATGGCCTGCAGTGTGTATGGATCGCAATACCTGCTTGATGGATTGTACAATGCAGGTGAAGCAAAGTATGCGCTTGACTTGATGACCGCTACGCACGACAGAAGTTGGTACAATATGATTCGTGTTGGGGCCACCATTTCATTGGAGGCATGGGACATGAAGTATAAGCCCAATGCCGATTGGAATCATGCATGGGGTGCTGTGCCTGCTAATACTATCGCCCGTCAGCTATGGGGCATACAACCTATGGTGCCTGGTGGTGCTATTGTGGCTATACGTCCGCAATTAGCGTCACTAACAAGTACAAGCATTACGGTTCCCTTTTTAGGCGGAAAAGTAAAGGCGAGCTACCAGAAAGCCGGTGCTTTGCGGCAGATATATACCGCAGAAGTTCCTGCAAATATGGCGGCTGAGTTCTTTTTGCCGGCAATGGCTGGCAGTGAAATTACACTGAATGGACAGCCGGTGGAAACGGCTTTTGGCAGTATACGACTAGGTAGCGGTAAGCATATTATTGAACTGGTAATCAACACGTTTTAATACAATACAAATTATTCGGGGCCTATGAAATTGT
>JAHEMO010000330.1 GCA_024643625.1 Chitinophagaceae bacterium | reverse complement strand
TGCCGGGCACGAATCTTAAATTTATCGGTATCGGGTAAATGCTCATGCTTGGATTGCAATCGGCTTGCAGTACCCAGCGGCGACGTTTCTGTCATTCCCCAGGCATGCACACCCTTTATGCCAAAGTCTTTGTCGAATCCTTCAATCAGGACCTGCGGCAAAGCCGAACCCCCTACCAGAAACTCCCGGAGCGCAAGCTTTTCCTGTGGCGGATGTTGCTTCATGGTATGGTAAATACCGGCCCATATGGAGGGTACACCATTGGCAATGGTAACCTGCTCCTTCGCCATGATATTAATGAGTGCCTCAGGCTGTAAATTGGAAGCAGGCAAAACCATTGTTGTACCCGCCATTACACAGCAGTATGGAAATCCCCAGGCCATCACATGAAACTGCGGTACAATTAATAAAACGATATCCCGACAACTCATATTGGCAGCATTGGGCGTAATCAGCGCAGCGGCATGCAAATACGTGGAGCGATGGGAATATAAAACGCCTTTTGGCAAGCCGGTAGTGCCACTGGTATAGCACATGCCACAGGCATCGTTTTCATCCAAAACGGGCCATGCAAAATCAGCGGGCTGCTCTGCCAGTAAATCTTCATAATGTAGGGTATTGGGCAAACTGGTAGTAAAATTGGCTGGTGCATTAAGGAGCACAAAATGTTCCACGGTTTCAAGACTTACGGCAACTTTCTCCAGCAGCGGAACCAGGGTTGCATCTACAAAAATCACGCGGTCTTTGGAGTGGTTGATGATGTATTCCGTTTGCTGACTGGAGAGCCGAATATTGATGGTGTGGCAAATGGCACCCACACCCGATATGCCGTAGTATAATTCCACATGCGGGCCATGATTCCATGCGAATGTGCCAACCCTATCTCCCTTCCTGATGCCAAACCTTTTGGTCAGCACATTGGCCAACTGCCTGGTACGCCGATACATATCGCCAATGGTATATTCATGCCTTGCGCCGCCGGGTAGGTAGCTTATGATTGGTTTATGATGAAATACCCTGTTGCCATATTCCAGAATAGCCGTTGTAGTAAGCGGGTAGTGCATCATTAAACTTTCCATAGCAAGATTCGTTTGACGCCATTGGCATGTGCATGCTAATAGCAATGAGTAGGATTGATGGTCTGCTAAATATATTGATATTCTTCCTTTTGGGTTAACCCGGGTAAACCTTATGCAGCGGAAATCAGTATGTCTGTCGCGGTAGGCATGCCATTTGTCGAATTGCTGTAAAACCCATCTGCAACGGTGTTTACTTTATGCTGCAAAGCCGCAGCCGTGCATGCATGCAGTTAGTTGCAACCAACAACTACAATGTCGGGTTGATTTACACTGCTGTATATATGGCCGAGGACCTTCAATTCCCGATCGAAACCCCATTTCATCACGCTAATTTAATAGCCATGAAAACCTTAATCGTTCATCAAAACCCAATGAAATATTGCTGTTGGAGTACCGTAGTTGCCTTTGCGCTGATAGCAGGTTGTCACAAAGAAATCAGTGACAGAAACACCAGCACACCTGTTGCGAAAATAGCCGCAATAGATTCCATCATGGTGTTGCCCATTTCATCTGTGCAGTTGGATGGCAGCGAATCCTATGATCCTGATGGCGGAGACCTGACTTTTTCCTGGCGCCTTTCCACCACGGTGGCTGGTGCCAGTATAGCGCCGGCCAACACCAAAACACCAAAACTGCAAGGTATTCAGCCCGGCTATTACCAGATTATCCTGACGGTTACCAGCCTTATCAGCAACAGGTCGGGGCATGACACCATCGGGCTGCGGATTGTTGACCCTGCAACCCGAAACCGCCCGCCTGTGGCCGACCCGGGAATAAACAGAGACACCATTTATGTAATGGGCATTGCATACTGGCTTGATGGCTCAGGTTCTTCCGATCCGGATGGCAACTTTAGGGGAGGAAAATGGAAGCAAATAGCAGGCCCAACGGCAACGCTGCTGCAACCGGGCAGCCTGAAATGTGCGTTTCTGGCAAGCGACACTGGCTTGTATATCTTTGAGCTAACGGTGACTGATTCTCTCGGCCTTGCGGATACGGCTACAATGACCTATCATTTGGTGAAGGAAGTACCACCGCCTACCCCCTATTTATATGCAGGGCCCGATCAGGTATTAGGCCTGCCGATGGATAGCGGCTATCTCGATACGCGATATACAAAAAATTACGGTTCGTTTGCAAGTACACCAGGTGCTATTTTCTATTGGTACCAGCTCAGCGGGCCATCTCAGGCATTACCTGATGGTGCAAACATTGACAGGAGCCCCATCAGGAATGGGCAGTCTTTCTACACCAAAAAACTTACGGTGGGCACCTATATATTCCGGCTTGAGGTCCGGGCGGGACAGGAGGTGGCCAGCGATACACTGGTATTGCAGGTGGTGAATGACCCGTCGGCACAAAACACCGTTGCCTACATGGGCAAATGGGAGAACTATAACATATGGGATATGAGCTTTTGTCCGTCAGTGTACTGGTATCTGCGGCCCGATCTTATTGATGGCAACGCGCCGGTGAATAGTGCTCGCATGCAGTATCGTGCGCATGATGATAACAGTTGGCATCCACTTACTACAGAAAAATCGAACCGCATTTATTATCAGTACTATCCGGCATCGCAAGAAATTTACGTGGATATTAAAAACGGCGGTTGCGATAATTCGTATGAGGACAAGGTAATTGCCATTCGGTTTTTCAAATAAGATAACGCCATTAGAATGCACTGGTTAGCCGGTTGGTAGCAGCCCCGTTTCTATACTTGTGAATATCCACCGAAGCTGATACAGGGGTTCCGGTTGATGGGGACACCACCTGGTAACGGAGATAGTTTAGTTTTCAATTGCATTAAAAAAGTCTTCCAGTTTTTGTGAATCAAGTTTGCCGTTTGTTCGCACACTGCTGCAAAGGTCAAGTCCAAACGGTTGAACCGTTTCAATAGCTTGTCTCACGTTATCCTTATTAAGTCCACCGGCAAGAAACAATGGAATCTGAATTGAGCTTCTTATTTCCCGGCTCAAATCCCAATTATGTGTTCGTCCTGTTCCTCCCAATTCTTTAACCAATAGATTTGGATTTCCGCTGTCTAATAAAATTGCGTCAACAAAGTTTGAAATTTCAACGGCTTCTTTTACTGAATTGTCGTTAATAACATGAATAACCTGAACCAATTTTACATTTGGCAATTCACTACGAAGCATTTCATATTCACGTTTTTTCAACTCGTCCACAATTTGAATAGTTGTTGTATTTACTCTTTTGTAGTGCGAAATAATATCTTTCGGATCCGTTTCACTTGTCAACAAAAAAGTTGAAATTGGTGGCGGAACCATCTTTGCAATTTGGCTGATCA
>JAHEMO010000329.1 GCA_024643625.1 Chitinophagaceae bacterium | reverse complement strand
GCACGCGGTATGCACCTTCCCAGTTGCTATTTTTTTCACCGTGAAATGGTGTGGTGCCGGCATCGGGCCATGTATTGTAATGCGGTCCATTGTCAGTAGAATATTGCACCACAGTGTTATTGGCAATGCCCAATTCATCCAGCAAGCTCAGTAGCTCACCCACATGCATGTCGTGCTCTATCATACCATCGGTATACTCATCGTTGCCCTTGTGGCGCTTGCTTTCTGCCACATGCGTTCTGAAATGCATACGCGTACCATTCCACCAGCAGAAAAATGGTTTGCCGGCTTTAACTTGCTCGCGAATAAATTTCTTAGCTGCAGCTAAAGTTTCTTCATCAATGGTTTCCATGCGCTTTTTAGTGAGTGGACCGGTATCCTCTATGCGCTGTCCGCCTTTGCCGTCGGCCCAGCTATGAATTACGCCGCGAGGGCCAAAAACTTCACCAAATTTTTTACCGTTAGCCAACACCATATCGGTTGGATAATCTTCGTTTTCAGGCTCCTCTTCGGCATTGAGGTGATAGAGATTGCCCAAAAATTCATCAAAGCCATGCATGGTTGGTAAATGTTCGTCGCGGTCGCCTTCGTGGTTTTTACCAAACTGTCCGGTGGAATAACCGGCATTTTTCATAACGGTAGCAATTGTTACGTCAGTCTTCTGCCAGCCTTCCTTGGCGCCGGGCATACCTACCTTGGTCATGCCTGTTCTAACCGGCACATTACCCCCTAAAAAAGAGGCCCGACCTGCGGTACAACTTTGTTGACCATAGTAGTCGGTAAATGAAACACCCTCTTTGGCAATACGATCAATATTGGGTGTCATGTAGCCCATCATACCACGATTATTGTGGCTGATGTTCCAGGTACCAATATCATCGCCCCAAATAACGAGGATATTAGGTTTTTGCTGTGCATTTGCCGCTGCCGTTAAACAGCAACCTAATAGCAATAGCGTAAATTTTCGGTTTAAATAGTGCATAACTAGTGGAGTATTTATTAATTGCGGCAACATACAAAAACCGATAGATAAGAAAATCAAGGGCGCTTGATTATAACATGATTCTATTAGTAAAAATTAAGAATGTCTAAAGCTTTCCCCAAAAACATTGAACGGCAACTAGCCTGCTAACAAACCTTTTGTAGCCACTGTCTTCGGCCATGGAGTCGGATGGATTTTAGTATGCTACCAAAACAGCATTACGCATGTCGATAGTCAAATCACTATAAAAAGCAGCATTGCGCTCATCTAATCCTTATTGCTAGGAAAAAGCCTGCATCCCAATCAAGGGTGCAGGCTTGCTGGTAAAAAAATTGTTCTTTTTAGTTGTGCGAACCAGCGCCCTTACTAAGGTTTTCCATTACCTCATCGAGGTTGAAGGATGCAGGTTTCTGCCTTGGCGGATATTTTTTAAATGATTCCAGCCATTTGGCCACATAGGCCTGCGCCGGTACCAGCAGGAATATGCGCTCGAAGCGCCAGCGCTCATAATCAATACCTTCCTCATCGGCACGCTCAAAAGGATCGGACCGGAGAGAGAAAAGCTTTGGTGTACGGAGTTTTACAAATGGATCCTGCCACACATCAAAGCTTTCTGCCCGCTGCTCCATAAAATGCAGCTTCCACTGATTATATCGTAAGCAGGCTAATTCGCCCCCATCCGTCCAATACAGGAACTCGTGGCGGGGCCACTTACCAGTAGCAGCCGAATCACCTTTCAAATAGGGCATCAGGTTATAACCATCAAGGTGAACATTAAAGTTTTTAGCACCCACTTTTAGGCCATTTAGCAAGTTGTCTTTTACATTAGGCACACCTGCTGCGGCTAAAAATGTAGGCAACATGTCTTCGTGCGCAGTCACCTCGTTAATTATGGTGCCAGGCTTAATGGTGCCGGGCCAACGGATAACGGTAGGCACACGATAGGCACCCTCATATTGGGTATTTTTTTCACCACGGAAAGGTGTAGTTCCGCCGTCGGGCCAGCTCATTACTTCGGCTCCGTTGTCGGTTGAATACATCACAATTGTATTGTCAGCGATGCCAAGATCATCAATCAATTTGAGCATACGGCCAATAGCAGCATCATGTTCGCTCATACCGTCGGCATAAATACCGAGACCGGTTTTGTTCTGCCACTCGGAACGCAGGTGGGTAAACACATGCATGCGCGTGGTGTTAAACCACATGAAAACAGGCTTTCCGGCAGCAACATTCTTTTTCAAAAAGCCTGATGCCAGATCTTCTACCTCGTAATCAATAGTTTCCATCCGCTTCTTAGTCAAAGGGCCAGTATCTTCTATGCGCTGCGTACCATCAGAATTGGCATAGCTATGAATTACGCCCCGGGGTCCAAACTTCTTTTTGAACTCGGGATCCTTGGGGTAATCAGGATTTTCGGGCTCTTCTTCAGCGTTCAGGTGATACAGGTTGCCGAAGAATTCATCGAATCCGTGGTTAGTTGGTAAATGTTCATCGCGGTCGCCCAGGTGGTTTTTACCAAACTGGCCCGTAGCATACCCCTGCGCTTTCAATAAATCGGCAATTGTGGGATCTTCTTTTGTCATGCCTTCTTTGGCACCCGGCAGTCCTACTTTTAGCAGGCCTGTTCGTATGGGTGATTGCCCGGTGATAAAGGCAGCCCTGCCTGCAGTACAACTGTTTTGGCCGTACCAGTCGGTAAATAGTGCTCCTTCCTTCGCAATCCGATCGATATTGGGAGTTTTGTAGCCCATGCTGCCCAGATTGTAGGCGCTAATGTTGTACCAACCCACATCGTCGCCCCACAGGACAATGATATTGGGCTTTTTCTGTGCGTTTACTGCAATTGATCCTGCCAACAGGGCAGTGCCTAGTAACAGTAGCTTAGTTTTCTTCATAATGATGAATGTTTGATTAATAAATGAAGGTTTATAAGAAAGGATTTTTGTTACACTATTCGAACCGGAATACTTTTTTGAAGTCTTTCTCCATGTCAATTACCATCCAATTTTTCTCTTTGGCTTCTACCAATGCGGATTCTAAATGCCCACTTAGGGTTTTGGTATCATAGGCATATTCCCGTGTACTATCGGTGTGATGCAGGATCAAACACATGTTCTTATACTTACTACTGCTTGTGTACTGCATCATGGCCTGATCGCCATCGCTATTTCCACCGCAGAAAACAGGCACCTTTCCAATAAAACGGTGAATGGCTGCCGGCTTGCCGCCTTTATCATCAATATAGAAATCGCCTTCTATCTTGCTTACAATGGGCTTACCTTCTACCACCTCATATTTCAATTGGCCGTAAGAACCTATTACCTGATAAGGAGGTATGCCATAAGCTTCTTCGCTCCAAACCCGCATAAAATCGGCGCCGCCACCGCTAACAATAAAGGTTTTGAAACCA
>JAHEMO010000328.1:478-3397 GCA_024643625.1 Chitinophagaceae bacterium | reverse complement strand
CCGAACTGGCCAACGAACTGGAAGAAAAAATACGGGCGAAGATTGCAGAAATGCAGGTAAAATAAATGCGGTTTTATGGGTTAGTAAAACGCAGGGCGGCTTCCTTTGGGGCCGCCTTTTTTTGTTTGCCCGCAGCAGATGGTCTGTGCCCGAAAGCAGATGGCTCCTGCATTATCAGCTTTGGGCAACGCGGTATATGATGAAAAAATCACCTGATACTTTTTTTCCTCAGGTCGGGTTATTACATTGATGCATCTATAACCCATAATAAGACAATTGCATGCAAACACTATCAACCCAAAAAGGCGCAACCACGGTACCGACCGTGCTCTGGACGGTACTACTGGTAATGGCCATAGCCATGGGCCTGAAATACTTTATGGCCGACCTGCGCTACTACACGCTAACGGAAGACAATATGGGCCGCTTTTTTGCGGTAAAATGGTGGCTGGTATTTCACCTTACGGGCGGCATTACGGCCTTGCTTATTGGCCCCTTTCAGTTTTGGAGCCGTATGCGCAACAAATGGCTGCGCCTGCACCGCACCCTCGGCAAAATATACCTGATGGCCATAGTGGTGGCCGCGCTGGCTTCTACCTGGATGGCCTGGACATCAGCACTCAAAATTCATATAACCTGGTCGCTAAGTTTGCAAATACTGGCGCTGGCATGGCTCTCCACCGCCGGCATGGCTTATTACTGCATACGCCGCGGCAAAGTGCAGCAGCATAAGGAATGGATGGTACGCAGCTACCTCGTTACCCTTGTTTTTCTCACCTTCAGGATTGCAAACGACTATATGGGTGCCCATGACATTGGAACTTTTGCCGAACGCGCCCCTTCCATTATTTACGTAACGCTATTTGTGCCCCTGCTGCTGGCCGATATTATTTTTCAGCTGCGCAAACGCTAATGCGTACTGCCCCAAAAACGATACGATAGTATTTCCCGCTTGTATTCCGCCCGGATGTGCAAGCGCATTTCGTTTTGTTCGCGATGCAATTTTATCAGCGGAATATTTAGCGAATTGCTTGCCGATAGTTTTTGCGTAGTCCTATCCCGCAACTGTTCCAATAGCGATACCCTACGACCATCGGAAGAGGGAGAAAAATTCATCAAAACCCATAAGCAACTGCCCAATATTCCATCAACTACAGCAGTAGCAACCAACGGCATAAACGTTGCCGAAATGGATGCCAGACTATTGGAGAAAATTGCGGAGCTGACGCTGTAAATTTTGCAGCAGCAAAAGCAGATAATCGCATTATAGCTGTTGATGTCAAAACAGCAACAGGCAGCATCAAGCCACATTTCCCATAACAAATTACTTTTTAAAGCTATCTTATGGGATTAACATCATTTTGAACTTGCCTCCAAACAACCGTTCTTTTATGAAAAACGTCAGCCGGAATTTGCAACAGCAGGACAAGATTGCCCTTTACATCCTGGTTTTTATGCTTTGCACCAATGCGATGGAGGCACAAAATACCTCTTACAATACCAATAGTATTCCCATTGGTGGAAGCGGAAGCACTGCATTTGGTTTTGAGGCTTTGAAAGTGAATACTGGTTTGTATAATACTGCGACCGGCTTTCAGACCCTCCGATCCAATACAACCGGTTCAGACAACACCGCCAATGGATACACGGCGCTGTATTCCAATACTACAGGATTGTATAATACCGCCAACGGACATGCGGCGCTTACTTCCAATACTTCCGGATCAAGTAATACCGCCAATGGATATGTGGCGCTTACTTCCAATACAACCGGATTCTTTAATTCCGCCAATGGATTTCAGGCGCTTTTTTCCAATACAACCGGATACTATAATTCCGCCAATGGCGCTTTGGCGCTTTTTTCCAATACATCCGGAAACGCCAGTACCGCAAATGGATACCGCGCTTTATTCAGTAATCAAACCGGCAGCTACAATATTGCAGTCGGAGATTCTGCAGGTTATAAAAGTGTTGGAAACCGCAATATATTTCTCGGCAGAAAAGCCGGTTATAATGAAACCGCAGATGATAAACTCTACATCAGCAATGACGTAAATAAAACCATACTGTATGGCGACATGAGCACCGGCCAATTGCTGTTGGGTAATAGCCAACCCACCGGCTATACTTTTAAAGGCACCCGCACACTCAATGTATTGGGCGGCATACTGGCCGATAGTGTTCGCGTAGCTTTAAGCGGCGATTGGTCCGATTATGTGTTTGCCGATAACTATACCCTGCGACCATTACACGAGCTGGAAAAATTCATTCAAACGCATAAGCACTTACCCAATATTCCTTCGGCTACAGCAGTAGCAACCAACGGCATAAATGTTGCCGAAATGGATGCCAGACTATTGGAGAAAATTGAGGAACTGACGCTGTATATTTTGCAGCAGCAAAAGCAGGTAAATGAACAACAGGCGCTATTACTTGCACAGCAAAAACAAGTAACAGAACAACAGGCACTATTACTGACGCAGCAAAAACAAATTGATAAACTGTTGCAATTGGTAAATAATAAGTGAGAAAATTTTTAGCAGTTAGTGCCTTAGCATAAAGCGCAGCATTGATGTAATACAGCTGCAACAACCGACTACTGTAAGACAGTCATCCGTAGCAGGCCATGTAATAATCTGGCCTGCTATTTTATTGTAGAGCCTGCCATTAGTGATGCCAATCAAGTGCAAGCGCATTTCGTTTTGTTCGCGATGCAATTTTATTGCGGAATATTTTGCAGCAGCAAAAACAGATAGATGCATTAAAAGAACTGCTGTCAAAAAAACACCAGGCAACATAACACCGCATCAACCTATTGAGATTACTACTTGTAGCCATCTTACATCTTTAAAAGCATTCCTCTATCAAAAACGCCCGCCGGAAATGGCAGGATTGCCCTCACCATCCTGATTTTAATGC
>JAHEMO010000328.1:0-468 GCA_024643625.1 Chitinophagaceae bacterium | reverse complement strand
GCCTAATATTCCATCAGCTACAGCAGTAGCAACAAACGGCATTAATGTAGCCGAAATGGATGCCAAACTATTGGAGAAAATTGAGGAACTGACGCTGTATATTTTGCAGCAGCAAAAGCAGATAGATGCAATAAAAGAACAGGTGGCAAAAAAACAATAGACAACATAGCACCGCATCAACCTTTTGACATTACTACTTGTAGCCATCTTAAATCTTTAAACCCATTCTCCCATGAAAAACGCCCGCCGGAAATTGTAGTAGCAGGGCGGGTTTGGCCTTGTCATCCTGGTTTTTATGCTTGCCATAAATGGCTAGAAGACACCGTATTCCAATACAACCGGATCCTTTAATACCGTCAATGGATCTGCGGTGCATTACGCTAATACAACCGAATCATATAAAACAGGCAATGGTTCTGGGGCGCTATGTACCAATGCAAACAGTAATAGTAATACCGCAAATGGATA
>JAHEMO010000085.1 GCA_024643625.1 Chitinophagaceae bacterium | reverse complement strand
CATGATGAAGCGGCAATTCATCCTGCACTTAAATCTTTCAAAAGTTTGTACGATCAGGGCGAACTCTCCATCATCAACAGCGTAGGGTATCCAAACCCTGACCGCAGCCATTTTCGCAGCATGGATATTTGGCATTCTGCCTCCGCCAGCCACGAATACTGGAACACGGGCTGGCTGGGCCGCTATCTTGATGCCACCTGCAATGGATGCCCCACGCCCACACAGGCGCTGGAAATAGATGATGTATTAAGTCTGGCGCTTAAAGGCGAGAAGCAAAAAGGACTGGCCCTCACGGATCCCCGAAAACTTAAGCAGGTGGCTGGCGGTCGTCTTTTTCCCGCGTTGCTAAATGGCCATGATGACCACGACCACGAGCCCATGGCCGACTATCTATACAAAACTCTGGCAGAAACACTCCAAAGTGCTGACTACCTCTACAATCAAAGCAAACAAACCAGCACCCGCAGTGGCTATCCCGATACAGATTTGGGCAGAAGCCTCCAAACCGTTGCCTCGCTTATTACCGGTGATGCCAATACCAGTGTGTACTATACAAGCCTCGGCAGTTTTGACACCCATATAAACCAACAAGGCACACAAAACCGATTGTTTACAGAGCTGAGCGATGCGGTGGGTGCTTTTACCTCCGACCTAAAAAAGGAAAATCGTTTTGACGATGTGCTGCTGGTTACGTTTAGCGAATTTGGCCGAAGAGTAGCTCAAAATGCCAGCGGTGGCACCGATCATGGCACAGCCAACAATATGTTTGTTATTGGCAAAAATCTCAAAAAACCAGGTTTGTTCAACGACCTACCCAATTTGAGCAATTTGCAGGATGGTGATTTGCAATACGAAATTGACTTTCGAAGAGTGTATGCAACTTTACTGAGCGGCTGGCTTGGCGCTGCCGATGATGCCATTTTACAGGGAAAATTTGATCCCCTAAAGTTTGTTTGATTCAATTCAGCAAATTGAAAAGCCTTTACAACAAGGTGATTTTCGCCCGTAATGCAGGCCCAATGCGGGTTTGGGCTGGTTGATGTGCCAACACGAAAAGTATTGATAGTTAAAGGATTATGAGAATTGGCGGCTTGTGGTTATCTTGCCGCCCCATTCAATCACCAAACACACCGCACTATGAAAGATGTTTTACGCCGTTACATGAATACTAACAACGTTTTGGCCGTTTTTCTGTGGGCCTGCCTTATGGCTCTGGTTATTTACTACCAAAACGGATAATCAATCTGGATTAAGCCAGCCTAAATCGTCAGCCCGAATATCGATCAATTGAGTTCGGGCTTTATTATTTCTTCTTCTTCTTCCTTCAAGGCTAGTAATGCCGACTCTTCGGGTGCTTCACTATTCCACTCCAGAATAAAATTGTTGCGTCCCGTGCCGCTGAG
Organism: Chitinophagaceae bacterium; assembly: GCA_024643625.1. Classification (GTDB taxonomy): domain Bacteria; phylum Bacteroidota; class Bacteroidia; order Chitinophagales; family Chitinophagaceae; genus Phnomibacter. The sequence continues at coordinate 11,354 of JAHEMO010000085.1, read as the reverse complement.
CAGGTTCATAAAACGAAGTTGTACCAATTCCAAAATGGACAGGAACAAAAAGATAGCGTGAATCCGGTCATGGCATTCATCAAAGACCTGCTCGAAACTCATCGTCTTTTCGCTGCGCAGCTTGTCCACCAGATATTGGCGGCTCTGCTCCATGGTATAGCTGTATCTGAATACCACATGCTGAGGCTTATTCAGCCGGTCGTGCATGCGCTTAATTACCTTATCAAAGGTTTTCATGAGTTTAAACAGCGACACACTGTGGATTTCAGTACCCTCGCCAGCCTCTTCCCCCACAATTTTCATTTCCTGCTCAATGTTGCCGCGCTTCACCATCAGCATGCGCACAGCTTCCATTTCAGCCATCTTGATACTGGCTTCTTTAAAGCGTTTGTACTCAAGAATTTTATCTACCAGTTCCTGTCGGGGATCTATTTCGTTGCCGGCCTCATCTATCTCTTTGCGGGGCAGCAGCATTTTTGCTTTAATGCGCATAAGCGTGCTTACAAACAGGATGAATTCGCTGCCCAGTTCAATGCTCAGTTGATCCTCGCCATGTATGTAAGCCAAAAAATCGTTGATAATGCCTGTAATAGGAATATTATAGATATCCAGTTCGTCGCGTTCTATAAAAAACAAAAGCAGGTCAAAGGGCCCTTCAAATTGATCAAGCTTTATCTGGTATTGCGTAGTGGTCATGTTTATTGCTGGCCGGGTATATACCCGTTCTTCAAAAATAGCTGAATGCAAAAGGCCCGCCACTCAAAACGGAGGCGGGCCTTTGCTGTTGTGGATAATTGGTTAAAACTTGCCGGTAACGCCGATACCCAGATTTCCCAAAAATTGGGTGCGCGGGCCTGTGGCGCCTTCAGGCACAAAATCATCGTCGTAAGCAAGATTCCATTGGTAGCTAATGGCCAGCCATTTGTTTACTTTAAACAAAAGATTATTGGTCCAGAAAATATCAATGTTTTCCGGATTGTCCAGATAGTTGGAATACATGTCTAAACGACTGGTATAGGTCACATTCTTCATAATTTCTTTGTCAAAGCTTGCCGAAAGGAAGGCACCAAATTGGGCATCTACCTTTCTTACGGGATCTACACCATAGAGTTCAGAAATTGGCTTTTGCTGTCCGCCACCGGGCAGTGTGCCGCCGGGAAAGGAGTAGCTATACGGATCATTGGTAACGATAACCCACTTGGCAGCAATGGGCGAAAAGAAAAGCGAAAAGTGCTTTTTGGGCCGCCATTCCAAACCGGGCGTAAGCAGCAGGTTGGCAGGTGCAAAGAATCCGGAAACGCGGCGGCGCGGCACCTGATCGTAATCAAATCCATCTGTAAACTGTGTACGAAGGTTGAAAATAGTAGCAAATGCCATCGTTTCTTTGGCGTTCAGCAGCCGCCCATATTTGGTATAAAAATCTATGAAGTCACTGGTTTTACGATAACCCTGACTCTCGTTGTTCAAAAATGCATAGGCCAGCTTCAGCGTATTGTTCCATGTATTTTTCCCAACACCATAGTTGGCATACAAGTCGGCGCCTGCGCCAAGCGTAAAAGCATATTTTTCCGATGTACCCACCCAATTGGCTGCGTTTTGCTGGTTGACATTGAGTGTGGCGGTCCCGCCAAGTTTCCATGGTCCCTTTTTACTGGTATCAGCTTTAATGCTTTTATCAACTTTTGCATTATCAACAGCTTCGCGGGCATCCTGCGCGTATAAGTGGGAACAAGAGAAAAAAAGCATCAGGCATAATGCCTGCTGAGTAAGTTGGTTAAGTTTCATAATTGTTCTTTTTTACAAATAGTTGCTCCAACTCCAACGTTGGCAGCCATTTGAAGTGGTGGTTTGTTGCAACAAGCAAAAACAAAGGGGGAAGTGATTAGCGCTTAGCCAGTAAGTCTCTTATTTCTCCCAGCAATTTATCGGTACCCGATGGCTCTGGTGGTGCGGCAGGTACTTCTTCCTGTTTGCGTTTAAGATTATTCATCCCTTTGACCATCAAAAAGATAACAAAGGCCAGAATTATAAAGTTGATCAGGTTGGTTACAAAATTGCCCCATGCAAATACCGGCCCCAACTTTTTTGCCTCTGCCAGCGAAAGCCCCTGCGTTATTTTATCGCTTAATGGAATATACAGATTGGAGAAATCGGCGCTGAAAACAGTGCCGATTAACGGCATAATGATATCGTCTACCATTGAAGACACAATTTTGCCAAAAGCGCCGCCAATAATGACGCCGACGGCAAGATCCATTACATTACCCTTGGTAGCAAATTCTTTAAACTCTTTAATAAATCCCATGGTAGTTAAGATTATTGGTGGTGATTGCGGGCGAAAATAAAAGCAAAAGGTCATTAGTGCAGACATTACGCCACATATTTGCCCTTTACGCACATGTTTAAGTTCCCGAACCCAAAGTCGCTGATGCTTTTTTTGACCCTGTGTTTTATTTGGGGCAGTTCGTTTGTATTGATGAAATTGGGCATGTTTGGCCGTAATGGACAAAGCACTTTGCTTACTCCCTGGCAACTCGCAGCATGGCGCATGTTGGCCGCATCGGCAGTAATGCTGCCATTTGCTTTTAGTTTCAGGGCAACATGGAATGCCTCGCAGCAAAAACCCTTGATAGTGGCAACGGGTCTCATTGGCACTTTTATTCCGGCTGTGCTTTTTTGCTTAGCCGAAACCGGTATTAGCAGCGCATTGGCAGGTACTTTAAACGCTTCTACGCCACTGTTTGCCCTTGTAATTGGGATTGCATTTTTCAGGCAAAAGTCAGTTCCAACGCAGTGGTGGGGTATTATACTTGGTTTGCTGGGCTGTATTTTGCTGTTTGCCATCAAAGGCATTACGCCACCCAAGCATATTGGGTATGCTTTACTGGTTGTTACGGCCACCGTTTGCTACGGGCTCAATACCAATATTGCAAAAGCAAAATTCAGCCATTTACCCGCGCTCCAATTTTCTGCTTTTGCGCTGGCTTCGCTTTTTATTCCGGCACTCCTGCTGGCCTGGGCCAGCGGCTTGTTCAAGATTAACATAGCAAAGCCTGAGATGGGGTTGGCTTTACTGTCGGGCGCATTGCTTGGGGTGCTGGGAACGGCCTTAGCCACCGTGCTGTTTTATGCATTGGTAAAACGCTCAGGAGTTTTGTTGGCATCCATGGTTACTTACGGCATTCCCTTTGTGGCTTTGGCCTGGGGTTTTGTTTATGGTGAGGCGGTAAATGGCTGGCAGGTAGTCGCTCTTTGCATCATACTTGCCGGAGTTTTTATGGCCGGCAAGAAAGCCCGGAAATAAAACGTCCTTCTGCTGTTTCTGAAGCAAAAGGACGTTTAATCCTAATAAAGACAGGCAAGTACTTATATCGACATTATTTCCTTTTCCTTGGCGGCGAGGTGCTTATCTACCAAACTGATAAACCGATCTGTTAGCTCTTGTACTTCAGTCTCGGTATCCTTGGCCGCATCTTCACTTAAGCCGTCTTTCTGCATTTTCTTCACCTTTTCAATAGCATCGCGTCTAATGTTTCGAATGGCCACTTTAGAATGTTCACCCTCACCATTTGCGCGCTTCACATATTCTTTGCGGCGCTCCTCTGTAAGCGGGGGTAAAAAGAGTCTGATAACTATACCATCGTTTTGCGGATTGATGCCAATATTGGCCTGCATGATGGCCCTCTCAATGGGTTGCAACATATTTTTCTCCCAGGGCGTAACCGTAAGTGTTCTTGCGTCCATTACTGCAATATTGCCCACCTGACTAATGGGTGTTGGGGAACCATAATAGTCAACCACAATGCCTTCAAGCATTTGGGGATTGGCTTTTCCGGCTCTTATTTTAGTTAATTCCTGTTCCAGATGATCGATAGCCTTACGCATATGATCTTCCGCTTCCTGAATAAGGTCTCCTGTTTCTGTTGACATATCTATTGAATTTAATCCTCGCGGCAAACCTAGTAAAATCCTGCCTACCGCCCGGCCAGCTAGTTGGCTTTGCGTTGCTGTTCAAAGCTAAGCGATCGAATACTACCGCGTTCTTCCGGTACTTTATTGGATGCATTAATCTCTGTTTTTTGTGCGCGCAACTGCTTGCTTTGATAATGCAGAAGCACAGCGCCAAGCGCGATAGACCCAACACCCAAAGAAGAAAAGAAAAGCCAATTGCTGCCTATTGCGGTAGCAAAATATGCGCCTGCCAAAAGCAGGAGATTGAAAACAACCAGACTTAGGGTTATGGTTACATGACCATAGCCGGCGCGAAGCATAATGTGGTGAATATGATTACGATCGGGCGTAAACGGCGAAACGCCATGGAATATCCTTGCAGAGAAAACCCGGAGCGTATCAAACAACGGAACAAAAAGAATAACGAAACCGAAGGCTGCTGAAGCACCAATTTGCCAGGTAGCTGCGGCGGGATCAATATTAATAAACCGAATGACTAACACTGCATTGAACAATCCTAATATCAGCGAGCCGGTATCGCCCATAAAGATTTTGGCAGGCGAAAAATTGAAGATTAGAAAAGCAAGCAGCGCACCCGCCATGGCACCGGCAAGGCAACTGAATGCGGTATCGCCATTGATGAGAAAATATAAGGCAAAAAATATGCTGCTAAAAAGTGTGAGGCTGCCCGCAAGGCCATCAACACCATCAATGAGATTGTAGGCATTGATGATTACGATTATGGTTAACAGGGTGAGCAGGTAGGCTGCGGACTCCGGCAACACATGAAAACCAAAGATGCCGCCCATATCGGACAGCACAAATCCACCCTTAAAAACCAGAATGGCCGCTGCCAATATTTGTCCCAGAAACTTTTTTATTGGCGTGAGGCTAAGCAAATCGTCTTTGGCACCTATAAAAAATAACACCAGTGCCGCCAGCAAAACGTATTGCATCCCGGGTAATTCGTTTGAGAAAGACACGACAAGCATAAAGCTGATGATAATACCGGCAAACAAACCTAAGCCGCCCATGCTGGGCACCGGGGTCCGGTGTATCTTCCGAAAATCATCGGGATGGTCAAATAACTTGCGCTCATTGCTAACGTGAATGATGACCGGAAAAGCGTAGAAACTAATGCCAAAGGCAAGGGCCAGGCTCATGAGCATTTCAATCATACATGGTTGTTTTGTAATGGGTTATGGTTAGGGCTTACAGCCATTCTCATTAGGCTGGCAAAGTAGCGCAAGAAGTTCAAATAGGCAAGCCACAACTTATTTAGCTGTCGAAAAATGCTAGTGAAGGGTTGAAAAAACTAATGGAAAGGATATTACAGCCAATGGCTGTGCAAGCATTCCTATAGATTTGCGGCATCAAAATAGATTCTATGCCAAGCCTGCAGGACACTGCCACGCAAATCAGAAGGGATATTGTTAGAATGGTGCATGCTGTACAATCGGGACATCCCGGTGGCAGTCTGGGATGCACGGAATATTTAACTGCATTATACTTTCAGGTTATGCATCATCAACCGGAAAAATTTAGTATGGATGGTGTTGGTGAAGATCTTTTCTTCCTAAGCAACGGCCATATTTCACCGGTTTATTATGCTGCACTTGCCCGCTCAGGGTACTTTGCTATATCAGAACTGGGTACTTTCAGAAAAATAAACAGCCGCCTGCAGGGTCACCCAACCACACATGAAGGCTTGCCGGGCATTAGGATTGCGAGCGGCTCGCTGGGGCAAGGCATGAGCGTGGCAATTGGGGCAGCGCTGGCCAAGAAAATGAATGGCGATGATGCTTTGGTGTATAGCCTCCATGGCGATGGCGAACTAGATGAAGGACAATGCTGGGAAGCCATTATGAGTGCAGCACACCATAAGGTGGACAACCTGATTGCTACTGTAGATTGGAACGGGCAACAAATAGACGGCCCGACAGATAAAGTCATGAACCTTGGTGACCTGGAAGCCAAATTCAAAGCCTTTGACTGGCAGGTAATAATGCTTGAAAACGGTAATGATATGGACGCCGTATTAGCAACCCTTGCGCTGGCAAAAACGATGACAGGTAAGGGTAAACCCACCGTTATCCTCATGAAAACCGTGATGGGTAAGGGTGTTGATTTTATGGAAGGTACGCATAAATGGCATGGCGTAGCACCCAACGATGAGGAACTGGCCAAAGCCCTTGCACAATTACCAGAAACGCTTGGCGATTACTAATTTGTAAATAACGTTTTACTATAGCCCTGCCTTTCCGGCGGGGCTTTTTTAATCTGCACCACGAAGTGCAAAATGTATACGTGTAGCCCTTTGCGCAGGCACAAATCCCGCAATAAATGCCACCAATCCAATGATGCCGATGATGAATATAAAATCCTGCCATTTCATTACTACCGGATAGTAATCGAGCAGAAAACTTTGGCCTGCAATTTTTACCCAATGGAATTGCTGTTGCCCCAGGCAAATAACCAGCCCGATTATTAAACCTGCCACGCCGCCAAGCCCCGCCAATATGATGCCTAAACGCATGTAAATACTGCCAATGGTGGTGGCATTGGCACCCACTGCCTGCAGCAAAGCAATGTCACTTCGTTTTTCCAACACCATCATGGTTAGGCTGCTGATAATATTAAAGGCAGCAATAAGTAAAATGAGAAGTGCCACCAGATAAATAATTAACCGCTCTGTAGCCATAGCCGCATACAGATTCTGATTTTGCCTAACCCGGCTTTTTACCAAAAATGAATTACCCAATACCAGTTGTAGTTTTTCTGCCTGTCTGTCTGTTAGCATGGTACCGCTTCCGCCATAACATTCTAATGCGGTGTATTGCAAACTATCGAGACCCAGCATATACTGCATAAAGCCGGCATTGGTATAAGCATATTGGTCATCAAACTCCTGCTGAATGCTGAAAGTGCCCACAGGAAAGGCATTGGCGGAAAATAGTGCCTCCATGGGATCGCTGCTATTAGCATTTTTATTAGGCAGGTACACCGTAACAGGAAAAACTGCCATGCCCGAACGAATCTGTAAAGCATTTTCTACACCTGCACCCAAAACCAACGCGGGTTCTTCTTTATTACCAATAGCATATTGACCCCTGTATATATTATGCGGCACTCCACTTACTGATTCATAATCGGGAGTAACACCTTTGAGCCAAACGATGCTTTTGTCTTCATCGTCAACCAGTACAGCCCGCTCTTGTACTACCGGTACCACCGCTGTTGCTGCCGGCAATGTTGCTGTTACCCGCTGCATAAGCGAGTCATCGGCCATTAGGTACTTGCCTTGGGCAGGGGTAATAGAAATTTCACTGTAGAAGTCGCTGTACAACTCATTTACCATGCCTTCGAAGCCATTGAAAACACTTAGCACCACCACCAGCGCAGCGGTAACAATGGTGATAGCCACCATGCTTATCCAGGCGATGAGGTTGATGGCATTGGTACTTTTTTTTGACCGCAAATAACGCCAGGCAAATAAGTTGGTCATGCGTCGGGCTTGTCTTCACTTGGAGCAGCTTGTTCAGTTGTTTGGTCGCCCATGCTATTCTTAATCAACTCCTCCATCTTGAACACATAATCAAGCGTGTCGTCTACATAAAACTGCAGTTCCGGCATACGCCTGAGTTGTTTGCCAATGCGGGATACCAGTTCGCGCTTAATGTCGCGTTGACGATCTTTAATATGCAGCATCGCCGCATCAGTATCCGGAATATTAAAGAAGCTCAGGTATACCCTTGTCTCCAGCAGATCCGGGGTAACTTTTACACTTACAATAGATACGATACCACCATTACTAAAACCCAAACCCAGCCGTTGAAAAACGGAATTCAGTTCTTCATTTATCAAACCGGCTACCTGCTTTTGTCTTTTGCTTTCTTCCTTCATAATCTACTCCTTTCCTGCCAGGCTGCTATGCCTAAGCTTTTGCTATAAGTACCGCTACTGCTGAAGCACGGCCGGGCAAATGTACTTACTTTGTTCGCTGCAGGTAAATATGTACCTGCGACTACCGGGCAGCGAATCTGTTATTATCCGACAGGTGGCAACCGGCCAGAATCAGACCGCATGAAGCAATACGCCAGAATTTTTAGCTACCTGAAGCCATACCCGCGGCGGGTATTGGGCTACTTTATAACCATACTGCTCAGCACCGTTTTTTCTATTATAAGCATTGGTATGCTTATGCCTTTTTTGGAGTTGATCTTTACCGGTAAGTCCGCCGCCGCCGATATGGCCGGTAAAAGTGAAGGTGCCGGGGGTGCAATGGAGTGGATACGCAACCAAATGAGCGACTATGCCGCCAGCCACCCCGAAAATCCGCTTAGCCTGCTTTGGCTTATCTGCGGCCTCATATTGCTAAGCATAGTCCTGAAGAATCTGTTTCTGTACCTCAGCTTTTATATCCTGGCACCGCTTAAAAATGGCCTTGTGACAAGGCTGCGCTCCGAGCTCTACCAAAAAGTACTTGAACTACCAATTGGATATTTTACAGAGAAACATAAGGGCGACCTGATGAGCAGGATAACCAACGACATTAGCGAGGTAGAAAACAGTGTTGTAGGTACATTGGAAGGTTGGGTTCGCGACCCCATCCAAATTCTGCTCAACCTGGCTGTTTTATTGTACATCAGCCCGCAGCTTACACTGTTTTTGTTTGTGCTGCTGCCGGTTCTCGGTTTCATTATTGGCCGCATAAGCCGCAGCCTGAAAAAGCAAAGCATGACCGCTGCTGAACTGCAGGGCCAAACAGTATCGGTACTCGATGAAACGCTGGGAGGTCTTAGGGTTATCAAAGCCTTTAACGCCGAACATCTGCTGGGCAATCGGTTTGAAGGACTAAACCGCATGCTGCTCAAAACCAAAAATGCTATCGCCTTCCGACGCGATCTGGCCAGCCCTATGAGCGAAACGCTCGGCGTTTTTATGTTTTGCTGTATCCTGCTGTTTGGCGGATGGTTGGTAATTACCAAACAAACATTGGAGGGTGCTGCTTTTCTTACCTACCTCGGTCTTTTCTACAATATCATAAACCCCGCCAAAAATCTCAGTCAATCTTTTTACAATATGCAAAAAGGCAGTGCTGCCATCAGCCGCATTGAAGAAGTACTGCAGACACCGGTGGTCATTCAAAACCCTGCAAACCCGCTTTTACTGCAAGATTTTTCAGACAGCATTGTGTTTGACAATGTGACCTTTAATTATGGCGAACGGGTTATTCTGCAAAATATCAATTTAACCATACCCAAAGGAAAAACGATAGCGCTTGTGGGCAGTAGTGGCTCGGGCAAGAGTACGTTGGTAGACCTTATTCCCCGCTTTCATGATGTGAGCAGCGGCCGTGTGTTGATAGATGGGGTGGATATTCGCGAATACGACCTGCAATCAGTACGGCAGCACATGGGTATTGTAACGCAGGAACCCATACTTTTTAACGATAGCATAGCCAATAATATAGCGCTTGGAGCCACACATAAAGCCAGCCATGCTGCAGACCTGACTGCAGCAGCTACCATTGCCAACGCAGCAAATTTTATTGCCCAAAAGGCAGAAGGCTATCAATTTAATGTGGGCGACCGCGGCAGCAAACTTAGTGGCGGCGAGCGTCAGCGCCTCACCATTGCCCGGGCTGTTCTTAAAAATCCGCCCATTCTTATTTTAGATGAAGCCACCAGTTCACTAGATACCGAAAGTGAAAAAATGGTTCAGGATGCTATTTACAATGTAATGCATAACCGCACAACCGTAGTTATAGCACACCGGCTTAGCACCATCAGGCATGCCGATGAAATAATTGTGCTGGACAAAGGCCAAATTGTGGAGCGCGGCACCCACGAAAACCTGATGAGTAAAGGCGGACAATACTATCGTCTTGTCGAAATGCAGGAGTTTAAGTAGCCCCTTACTACAAACTTACGGTCACGCAAAAGCAGGTACACCCTTGCCGTAACGGCATAAAAAAACCGGAGCACTTGTCTCCGGAATTATTATGTATTTGGTTCGATCTGCTAAAGCTTAACGCACTTTGCCCAACTTGGCTTCCATGCTCAGCGTTGCATGCGGTACTGCACGAAGGCGAGCCTTATCAATAAGCTTACCCGTAACACGGCAGATACCGTAAGTTTTATTTTCAATACGAATCAGCGCCTTTTCCAAATGGTCGGTGAACTGAATCTGGCGGCTGGCCATTTGACCAAGTTGTTCGCGTTCCATACTGATGCTGCCATCTTCCATGGTCATGTAACGGCCATCATCGTTGTCGCCGCCCTGATCGTCGCGGCGGGCAATTAGTCCCTGCAGGTAATGCAGTTCTTTTTTGGCCGATTCAAGCTTGCGCAAAATCAATTCTTTAAACTCGGCCAATTCGCTATCGCTATAGCGCGATGTTGGTGTACTGCTAATGGTTGCTTTGTTGTTTTCGTCTAACACGCTATGGGTAAAATCAGGATCGTAATCCACTTTTGAAGTGGTAGTTATCTTAGGAATCTTGGTAACCTTGGCAGCCTTGGGCACAACTATTTCATCCTTTTTGGACGATAAATTGGCTACACCCGGCACTTTGGTGGGCTTGTTGCTTTCCAACACGGATTCCACTTTTACGCTTTGAGACCCCTTCACTTCCTTGCTCGCCAGTTTGGCCTTGCGCAGATCGCGTTCGGTAATCACTTTTTTTACGGGCACTTTTGGCGCCTTTTTCTTGGCCCCTTTTTTTGCTTTGGGCGGAGCCACTTCTTTCACCTTGGCCGCTTTGGGCGGAGCCACTTCTTTAACCTTGGCAACTTTGGCCGGAGCAACCGCTTTGGCTGGAGCTGCTTTAGGTACCGGCGCCTCTTTGGCCGGCTTTACTTCTTTCTTTGGCGCTGCTTTTGGTGCTGCCTTTGGAGCGGCAGCCTTGGCAGCAGCTTTTTTAGCAGGCGGGGCAGGAGCCTTTGTTGCAGCCTTTTTTACAGGTGCTTTTGCTGATTGGGCAGCCTTGGCAGGTTTTGCTTCCTTTTTGGGAGCCGCCTTTTTTTGGGGTGCAGCCATCGTTAATTCTCCTTTTTTCTAACGTTTATGATTATGGGGGAGTCGTTTATTTCAATTTCCACACCCGATGTCAGGGATGGTGAATAATCGAACGAATCGGCCAAAATTTCCGCGCAAATATAGGGGGTGAAGGCATCGAAGGAAATCTTAACATTTTGGCCAGCCTTGTATTGTACCGCTATCCTGTCCGTTAGGGCTAAATCCATGTCTTTTCGCAGGTTCTGAATACGATTCACCAACTCTCTGGCATCACCTTCTGCCCTTAATTCGGGGGTAAGCGTAAGGTCGAGTGCCACCGTAAGGCCATTTCGAGACGCTACACTCCAACCCGGAATATCTTTTGCCTGAATATCCAACTCATC
>JAHEMO010000327.1 GCA_024643625.1 Chitinophagaceae bacterium | reverse complement strand
TTCGGCGTACAATCCACAAATGTTTTGCCATCAGGAAAAATACGTTGCATCTGCACTTCGTGAAATAGATCGCCATACAGAGTAGCCGGTGTTATTATCGTATCATGCATGGCTGTTTCATTCATAATAGTGGCATTGTTCTTATTATTTTTTTGCCCGCATGCATGCAGTGCGCAGGCCATAATCACAAAACCATAAACGAAATATTTCATAGGACGAGCATATTACCTGAAGGATAAAAATACAGGTTATGCATCTAAGAACTTGGACACATAAAAGCAGTACGGGAATACTGCAATATTCCCGTACTGAATAGGTAGCAAGTAACCTGTGGTTGTTAGAATCTGAAACTTGCACCAATATTGATGGTATAGTCAGCAAAAGCTGCATCACCATGCCTGTAGGTACCTGTTTCTTCCGTCGTCCATTTGTCGGGATTGCTTTGTGTACGATTGCGTGCAATGGCAAAAGGAACTGTAATACTCAACACCGTGTTGCGCATCGCAAGGTTTACACCCGGCTCTGCACTCCATACATATCCCGGGCGACGAAAGCCTGCACTTTCGCCAATCAAATCGTTTACCGGTATGCCTTCGTATCGTATGCCAGCCGATGCTGACCACATGGTTTTTGTACCACCAAATCCATAATTGGCTCCTGCACGCACAAGGTATTGGTCGGTTACACTCATCACTTGTTCGTACTTATTGCTGCGATAGGTGAGGGTGCCATTTACTTCGCGGGGGTTAGCCATGTAAAATGCATTTCCATAGAAGCCCAGGTGGCGATTGATATTGTAAAATCCATTGAGTTCCACAATCAAGCCCGTGCCACCATCACCCAACTGAATGCTTTGATCTACAGGCCGGAGTTCCTGAGCACCATTGGCACCTACATTGTAGAAATAGTCTTTGTAGTTATAATCGCCGGTGGGCAGTTTTAGCCCGGCGCCCAATTGTATATTGCCTTTGTATGGCTTCTTCGAATCCAAAAGCCAGGCATATGCCATCAGGCGCATATCACCGAGGCCAAAGCTTTCTGTTTCATGACGGCTTTGCCTGCCATGTTCGTACAGGCTGCTGCGGCGGTTAGATAAGATGGGCAGACCAACGCCTACAGACCATCTTGCATTGGCTTGATACAAAACAGAAATATCAAAAATATTTTGCCAGTTAATCACTTCGGTGCCTTGCTCCACGCGTTCGGGCTCTTCGTGTGTGCCACGGAAATGGCGAAAGCTTTTGAAATGGCGAAAGCCGGTATTTACTAACCAACGGTGGGGTGTTGATGTTTGGTTATCGGCAAGATGATCGGTCATGGTGCAAATGGCACCTGTGCCGCGAATGGCTACACATCCCTGTGCCATGGCGGTATTAGACATAAGATAAAAAGCTACAATAGAAGCTATAAGCAGTATAGTGCGGTACATAAAAAATGTTGATGGTAGAGAATAAATGAATGGATGTGCAGCCGGATGGAAGCACAAATGATTCCCAGGAAGCAATGGCTTTCGGGACATTGAATTGCAGCAGTGTGCTGGCAACAATGGCAATTGCCCTACAAGTTTGCGGGAGGCTTTATTAGCTGCCAATCATGTCCGTTGCAGACAGCATCGGCAAGCGCATGTGTTTTTATTACTACATGCCGGCCGGAACGTATTTGCGGATAAAAGAAATGATCATCCATATCTGTGATGACCTGTTGGCTCAGCAATAAAATAGTATTTGGTTCTGAGGTAGCGCCTCTGTAATAAATGCTGCCGGCATTGGCGGCCAAACGAGCGGCCACAAGCTTTTGCCGCTCCAGGTTGGGCAGGCAGCGTACGTGCATCTTGCCATCTTCCAGTTTGCGCTCTACGTAGCGGTAAGCAATACCATTTATGGTCACTTCGCCGGCTACGGTTTCCCATTTGCCCCAGTTGGTGGTATAGGGCAGGTCGAGCGATACCGAAAGTTCAATGAGCTGATCGGTATTGTATTGTCCGGCTTCAATGCGATCCTGCATACGGCTGTCGGCCTGCCATTGGGCCAGTTGGTCCACCCAACGGTAGCCTGCCCAATGCAGCAGCAGTAAACTTAGTATGGCAATACCGGCAACGCGTTTCACGCCCGCAAACTAATTCACAAGGGCATACCAAAAAGCTTTTGGCAGAATAATTATTGCGGCATCCATCATCAACGGCTGGCTGCAGCAAAAAAGCCCCTTCGGAAGGGGCTTTTTTATAAGCTTTTAGAAAATCTGCAATAAACCAACGCCCCTTATTTTGAAGGTGGCGGTGGCGGTGGGCCGGCTTGCTTCAATATATCGGTAGTATCGCCAATGGGTGGCTTAAGTTTTTTGTTGGCATCGGCCTTTTTCATGCGCAGGTTTTGTACCACATATTGCCCCACTTTTTGGCCATATTCTGTACTTACTATGCAGCTTGGGTGAAAATGGATACCGCCATAAAATCGGGCCCAGTTGTTTTCAATAGCCGCATGGCGGAAGCTTTTGTAGCTGCGGCTGGCAATGCCAAATTCCAGTTCGGTTGTATCGGTATAATTGAAGTTGTCGCCAAAAACCCAGGTAAGCGCTTCGGCTGCCGAGGCGGAGGTGGTACTATGCCCGCAGGTATATTCCGGAAACGGCGGCGTTTGCAAATAGGGCTGCCAGTTGGCATCTACATACTTATTGATGATCGTTTCGGGGCGGGCATAATTGCTACGGTATTTTTCGTCCCAGCAATGAATAAAAGCATCAAACTTGGCAATTGCAGTAATGGCAAAGGCATACACGGTTTCGGGAAAATCGGCCCCTGCCTTTTGCGCTGCAATACCCACAATACCCATCCAATGGCCCGGTGGCGAAAACTTTTTGGTGCTGAACATTACGTGGCCGCTCACATTGAGTTTAAACGGGTTGTCGTCCCAAAAATCCGCAATATGTTTTTGCTCATCGGTTAGGGTATCAATAGCTTGTTTAATGTCCATTACCTGCTTGTAGTATGGGCCACTTTTGTTGGTCATGTCAAAAGGCGCCGGTGGTGGCGGGGTAAATTCATTGGCGCTATCCAGCACCAACGGCCGTATTTCTGCCCAATGGGGTTCGGCTGCTTCGGCATACATAGGGGGTGTAGGTACCCAACGGCCGGGAATGTCTTTCACTTCGTATTTGGGTGCGCCTCTTGTTTTGGCGTAATTATCGCCTTTGCTCCAGGTAATAATCGCATCGCTTACGGCTTTGGCATAGGTAGCTGTTTGTTCTTCCACATCGCCGGGCAGGCCTTTATCGCGGGCCATGGTAAGTATGCTATCCTTGTACAATTGCATGCTGCCTTCAGGAAAAGTAACCGCTTCGCCTACGGTCATAAATGCCAGCAAAGCAGCCAGATCAAAATTGATTTTTTCACCGGTTGGCGCGGGCAT
>JAHEMO010000326.1 GCA_024643625.1 Chitinophagaceae bacterium | reverse complement strand
GCTTTATAACGCGTGTACAGCATTCTGATGCAAACGTGCCGCAGGTGGCTATCCATTATCGGGTTCCATTTTTTTTCTGTCAATGGCTTCGTCAAACTCGGCTACAAACTGCGATGGTGTTTTGCCAAAATGCTTTTTAAAGGCTTTGGTAAAATAGCTCTGGCTTTGAATGCCCACATCGTACATTACTTCGGTAATGCTCTTATTATCGGACACCAACAGTCGTGCTGCTTTCTTGAGCCGCAGCGAACGAATGAACTCGCCAACCGGCTGCCCTGTTACACTTTTTATTTTACCATAGAGTTTGGTACGGCTCATACCCACTTTGCGGCATATGTATTCCACGTCCAATTCCTCTTCTTCCATTTTGTCTTCTATAAGGCCTATCACTTCATCCAGAAACTCCTTTTCCTTTTGGTTTTGTACGAGTTGTCTTGTTTCGGCAAATACATCCTGCGCATACATGGCTTTCAGCTTGGCACGGCTTTCAAACAAATTGCGAATGGTTACCTGCAGCAGCCTGATGCTGAAAGGCTTAGGGAAATAAATATCGGCGCCCTGTTCTGCCCCTTCCAAATGGGTTTCTACACTCGCTTTTGCCGTTACCAAAATAAAAGGTGTGTGGCTGATATGAATTTCGTTGCGCACATGCGCACACAATTCGCTGCCATTCATGCCGGGCAGCATATAGTCGCTCACAATGCAGTCGGGCATATGTTCTTTGGCTATGGCAAATCCCTCTTCGGCATCGGCAGATTCCAACACCCTGTAATCAGCGGCAAGAGAAGTATGCAAAAATCGGCGCATATCATCATTGTCTTCCACTACAAGTATCAAAGGCTTTTGTGGTGTGTTGGTATCCACATCATCAGGAGCAATAGCAAGGCTTTTGGCATCTTCTTTTCCATCCAGCCAATCAATGGTGTAGTACAGGTTTTCAAAATCAATCTGATGGGCAGTATCATGGTTTATTTCGGCATGGCTGTACTGCTCAATATGCATGGGAATACCTACCCAAAATTCGGAGCCCTTATTTCTTTCGCTATACACCCGTATTTCGCCTTTGTGCAATTGCACCAGGCTTTTTACCAATGCAAGGCCTACACCGGAACCGAGATGTTTATCGTGGCCACTACTATCATTTACGCGGAAATAACGGTCGAAAATATCATCGATAGATTCACCCGTAATACCAATACCATTATCGCGCACGCTAATCCAAGTAAGCGCCTTTGGCGTGAGCCCGCTGCTTATGATTTTTGCATGGCCAAATGGTGGATTATCGGGGCAGCATGGCATACCTACATCCAGCGTTATGGTACCGCCATCGTCGGTGTATTTAAAAGCATTGGCCAATAGGTTAACCAATATTTTTTCCAGCAAATTTCGGTCAAAGGGAACCTTCGGCATTTCGGGTGAAATATTAATGCTGTACGTCATTTCCCGATGCTGGGCAAGCTCAATGAATTCGCTGCCAATATTGTTGGCAAAGGCGCCCAAATCCCCATGCGCAACGGCAAGCTTCATACCATCCGATTCTACTTTTCTAAAGTCCATGAGCTCATTAATAAGCCCCAGCAATCGGCGGGCATTGCTGTATATCATTTTCAGGTACCCTTCGTCTTCGTTGCTCTGCTTTTTGTCGAAAAGCATTTTTTCCGTAGGGCCTAAAATAAGCGTGAGCGGTGTGCGAAATTCATGCGATATATTGGTGAAAAACTGCAGCTTGGTTTGATGTAATTCTTCCTGTTTTTTCTCTTCTATATCGCGTATCTCCAGTGCCTTTTTTAGTTGAAACCAACGTAGCTGATAACGATACACATACCAGGCCACTGCCATAAGCAGTAGGAGGTAAATAATTTTAGCCGGCAGGCTTTGGTACCATGGCGGCACTACGGTTACTGCAAGTTTTTTTTCGCCACCCCAGGTAAAGCCATCATTGTTGGATGCTTCTACCACAAGGGTGTAATTACCATAACTAAGTTTGTCGTAATTGGCAAAATGCCGGCCTGCTTCGGTATATCGCCAGTCTTCGTCAAAGCCATTGAGTTTGTAGCGATAGCGCCAGCGTTCAGGATTAGCAAAATGCATGCTGCTGAAAAATACCGTAAAGCTTTTTTGATCGGCTTGCAGGCGCAGCTTGTCCAGGTAGCTTATGGCACCGGGCCCTTCGCTGCTGCCACTTGTATTGTTATTGCCATTAATCCACAGGTCGGTTAGCATCACCTGATTGTCCAGACGGGTATCAATTATGTTTGCGGGATCAAAAAAGCTGATGCCATTGGTGCCACCAAAGTATAGGGTACCATCGCCGCCGGCCAGCGATGCACCAATCTTAAAGCTATTGCCCTGCAGGCCATCGTTCTCGTCGTAATGGGTAAACGATTGCGAAGCCGGTTTGTACAAGGCCAGCGTTTTACCACCCAGCCATACATTGCCTTCGTTATCCAGTTGTATGCTTTCTACATCGCGCAGCGCCTTACCACTGTTATCGCGAATGTGTTCAATGCTATAATCGTTATTGGACCGAAGGGTGAGCTTGTTTAAACCGCCTCCTAATGTGCCCACCCAAAATATGCTGTCGTTGGCGCGGATGACCGGCCAGATAAAGCTTGAGCTAAATTGCGTATGCCCCGGTTGTTGAAACGACTGCACACCGGTAATGCTGCCATCATTAGCAATGGTAATTCTGTCGAGACCACGATCGGTACTCACCATAATATCGTTGCGTTCATCAGCATATATACTTGTAATGCGATTGCTTGATAATCCTGTGGCATTATTATTACTCCGCTGAAAAACCTGTTGTACTTCAATATTACCGGCTTCGTCGGCAGTAATAATATTCAGGCCATTATCCCAGCTACCGGCCCATATGCGGCCAAGCTTATCTACGGCTAATGCAAAAATGGCGGTGCCGCTAATTTTACTACCGGCCTGCGCCTGATTACCATAGTTTACAAAACGGCCCCATGCCGGCATCATGCTAAGACCCTGCCCTGTACCAATCCATAGTCTGCCACGCTTATCGTAGGCCAATGAACGGATACCATCATTAAGCCCCGCAACACCGGCAAAACTCGTGTACTGTTTTGTGCTTCGGTTGTAGTGATTCAGCCCATTGGTTCGGGTACCGATCCAAATATTGCCATCGGGCGCTTCTACCATGGCACGTATGTAATTGCCGGTGAGGGTATTGCTTACTTTGGGATTGCGCCGCAGCAGGTAAAAGGGCTTTTGGTTGAGGTCAATCATATTTACCCCGCCACCAAATGTGCTGGCCCAAAGGCAGCTTGATTTATCAATAAAAAGCCCATTTACATAATTGCTGCTAATGCCGTTGAGCAGGTTCTCGTTGTAAGCGTATGTATCCCATTGTGCGGTATTGGTGTTATAAGTATACA
>JAHEMO010000084.1 GCA_024643625.1 Chitinophagaceae bacterium | reverse complement strand
ATAATATGGGCAGAATCGGGCTGCAGGTTTCCCAATCCAAAATTGAGTTTGTATTCAACACCCGATTGAAAACCGCGGCTTGGGATGAGTTCTCTGATCAGGCATTGCGTGCCGGCATACAGTTTTATTTTGCTGCCAATGGCAAAGGCATTGGGCTTTTTGTATTGTAGTGTAAAAGCAATAAAGGCCGAATTGGCCTGCTCGCGGCTGTTGTTTTTGTATAACGATGCTGGCTGGTTTACGTTGTTTATCACCAAATCCAGGTCGCCGTCGTTATCAAAATCTGCGTAAGCGGCACCGTTGGAAAATCCCGGTAAACCAAAACCCCACGCATCGCTTTGCTGTTCAAATTTTAAACCTCCAAGGTTTCGGAAAGCAAGGTTTTTTATAGGAACCGAGGGCATTTTGCTAATGATATTGTTTACCTCTTCCTTACGCCCCTGCATCACCATGCGTTGCATTACGTCGCTGGCAAAAAAGTCGATAAAATCCTGATCCGTTACATCTCGGTAGATGCCGTTGCATACAAAAATGTCGGAAAGGCCGTCGTTATCGGCATCAAACATCAGTGCACCCCAACTCCAGTCACTGGCTGCAACGCCGCTATAGAAAGCAGTTTCAAAAAAATGTCCGGCACCGTCATTCACCTGCAGGGCATTTTGGGTGAATTGATTGAAGAAGCCCTGCCGCTGTTTCAGATCAAATACATCATAGGTTTCAAAAGTGGTATTGGTCTTTAGCCGGTAATCATCACCGGGCAGCATGTCGGTAGTGAAAATATCCTGCCGGCCATCATTATTGATATCCTGAATATCTGCCCCCATGGAAGAAAGACTGAGGTGCTGCGTACGATCGGTTATTTCGTCGGTGAACTTGCCGTTGCGTTGGTTAATGTAGAGATAGTCTCTTTCAAAGAAGTCGTTGGAAACATAAATGTCGGGCCACATATCACCATTCACATCACTCACATTAACCCCAAGGCCAAAGCCGATGAGGCTACCGTAAATGCCTGCGGCCTGGGTTACATCGGTAAATTTTCCATTGTCGTTGCGGTACAAATGATCGCCGCCGCCTTTCAAAAAGTTGGCTACGGGTGCCTGTTCTGCCGGCGTGTAACGGCTATTGGCATAGTTGAGCGTATTCACTGGAATGGGGCTGTTGTTTACCAGAAAGCAATCCAGATCGCCATCTAAATCGTAGTCAAAAAATGTAGCCTGGGTAGTGTAGCCATCATTGTCCAGGCCATAGGCCGAGGCGCTATCGGAGAAGGTGAGGTCGCCATTATTAATAAACAACTGATTGCGCCGCAAAGTGCTATCGGTCATTTGGCCGGCATTGCTAACATAAATATCCAGCCATCCGTCGGCATTAATATCCACCATCACCACGCCCGTGCTCCAGTGTGGCTTGGGGCCAAAACCTGCTTTGGCTGAAATATCTTCAAATTGCAAGTTGCCTTTGTTGAGATATAATTGGTTGGCCCCCTGGTTGGCGGTAAAAAAAATATCCGGTAGTCCGTCGTTATTAATATCGCCGGTGGCTACGCCGCCGCCATTATAAAAATTACGGTATTTAAAAACGTTGAAAGTGTCCGTTTCTGCCAGATTGTTTTGGAAGCGGATACCGGCATCAGTTTTGAGTTCAAAGAGCGGCGGATTAAGTTGGCTCTTACAACCTGCAAAAAAGCCGGCAAAACCAAGTAGTACAAGCAAATAGAAACTGTTGCGCATGGGCGGCTAAATTAGGCAAATGGGTAATGATGGCTTTAGATATGCGTGGTAGGGATTAGCCAAAAAAAAGGCCGCCATAAAGGCAGCCTTTTTTAAACTATACAAAAGTTGATTAATAACCAAAGTTTTGCGTAAGGTTCGGATTGCTCGACAAAGAAATTGCCGGGATGGGGTACACCACCTTGAAACCTTCTGACTTGTTCGGACGCTCTTGCATAGGATCGTTGAATTTGCCAAAACGAACCAGGTCGTTGCGGCGCCAACCTTCCATATACAATTCGCGGCCTCTTTCGGCCAATATTTCAGTAAGACCAACGGTGCCGTCAACCTTACCCTTACGGGCAGTCTGAATAGTATTCACCAGACTCTTGGCTGTTTGGCCACCGGTAGCAGTACCGCCTCTAACAATAGCTTCTGCTTTCATCAGCATCGCATCGGTTAAGCGGAAGAAGGGAAATTCGTTTGCACTGCTTTCACCACCACCGTTGATGCTTGAAGGATTAAGTGGAAACTTATTGATGCGGATACCGCTTGATTCACCGTTGAAGAAGATACTTACTTCAGGCGTGAACACTAACGGATTACCGGCGCGATCGAACAATGGACCAATTGGGTCGCCTATTGCTCCCGCTTGTTTAGGGTTCGATGGGTTAACCGGACCATAAACGCGCCCTACCTGAAAACCAGCCACAGGGCCAACAATGGTAGTATAACCCGGCACACTATCGCTTTTTCTTACATCACCGGTTTGGAAACTGTTGTAAAAGTCTGATAGGGTGGTAAAACCATTCCATCCAGATGGACGCTGATTGTAGTGGCCGCCCATAAAGGTCTGCCAACGAACGCTGGCACCATTTCCTGCGCGGGCGTCAGATCCATTTTTGCGCACAAAAAGGTTCTCTGATGATTTCGTGCCGTTATCCCACTTGAAGTTATCCCAGTAGTAAGGCGAAATCTTCAGCGTTGTATTAGCCATTACTAAATCGCAATACTGAATCACCTTATTCATATCGGCCGCAGCAAATGTGTAAGGTCCTTGAGGATTGGTAGGATCAGCTTTGTACACCGCTTTGTTGAGGTACAATTTGGCTAGCAAAAAATAGGCTGCTTCTTTGGTCGCCAGGCTTCTGTTGGTACCGTTGAAGGTAGGTAAAGCTGCCACTGCACTTTCCAATTCGGTGATAATCAAATCAACCGCATCGGCTCTTTTTACTACAGTCGGAATTTCGCTGGCTGCAGCATTCGCAGGCCTCGTTTGTAATTGACCATACATGTCTACCACAAGGTAGCGAAAGTAGCTCCGCAAGAATTGGCCTTCAGCCTTTGTGAGGCCGGTTGCTGTTTCTGCGATGAGCGTAGTTTGGAAAAGCGCTCCGTTCATGCCATTCCAGGTATCGTTAATCTGGTTATGGTCGGGGCCCCAGGTGTGCAGGTGAAGACGACGCCAGGTTCCAAAGTCATCCCAGTCGGTACCACGGGTGGGTCCCATGATTTCATCGGTTGAGTGCTCTTGCAGACCCATCCAGTTACCCTGATTGCTTGTCATTTGATTAAGCTGTTCGTACACAGCTGAAATGCTCGGTGGGGTTGGTGCACCAGAAGAAGTTGGTGGAGCGATTTCGTTACCGGCTCCCAATTCTGGATCCAACTTGCCACATGCGGTAGCCGCCAGCATGGCGATGGCTACCGGTATTACGTGTTTATTTTTCATATTCTCCGGTTTTAATTAATTAAAGTCCAATGTTGGCACCAAAAGTTATAATACGAGGACGAGGGTACTGGGTATAGTCAAATCCGCGTGAAGGAATACCATTGATGTTCTTATCAACATTCACTTCGGGATCTATACCACTGTAGTCGGTCCATAAGGCAAGATTCTGTCCGGAAAGGTAGAAGGAAAGTCCTTTTATAAATCCTTTGCCTGACAAAGGCACGTTGTAATTCACGTTTACGTTAGACAAACGGATGAAATCGCCTTTTTCCAGGAAGCGGGTTGATACGCTACCGGGGTTGAAAGGATGCTCAGGACCGTAGCCAACTTCGCGGGTTACGTTACGTGCGTTACGCAAGCTACCCTTCAGGAACAGGGCATTTGCCGTGTTGTTGTACACGTAAAAACCACGGATAGTATTGAAGAAGGCGCTCAACGAAAGATTACCGTACGTAAATGTGTTGGTTAAACCAGCATACAGATCAGGAACGGCGGAACCTACGATGCGGTTCTGCGCACCATCAGCGTAGCGGGCAAAGCCGTTGCCGTCAAATCCATTGAATACCAGCATGTTCCAGCTGTAAATAGGGTAACCATTGGTAAGAACCTGGGCAAATGCACCTGTAAGACCCTGACCACTAACAGCGCCGGTGTTGATTGGCGTTGGCAAGCCTTCGATATTGTTGTCGATAAGCGTCATATTGGCGCTGATATCCCACTTAAATTTCTTGCCATCTATAGCTCTCCAGTTTACACCAAACTCCCAGCCTTTGTTGGTAACCTCACCGTCGAGGTTAATCCACCAGTTGGCCTGTGGCGAAAATCCACCAGGTGTTGGTGCAAAGAATAGCATGTTGGTACGCTTGGTATTGAAGTAATCAACCGTAACACTCAGCCTTCTGTTGGCGGTTACGAGGTCGATACCAAAACCGGTAGTGGCAACTTGTTCCCATTTCAGGTCGGGGTTACCCTGCTGAATAAAGCGGGTAGTAGAGCCTGTACCGGGGTCATAAGTTTGCTGCAGGTTAAGTGCGGCGTAAGAACCAAGGTTGTCCTGGCTACCCAGGATACCATAGTTAGCCCTAAAGCTGATATCGCTGAATACATCACGCAGGCCGCCCATAAATTCTTCTTCAATCAAACGCCATTTGAAGGCGAAGGCGGGGAATACACCATAACGGTTGTTTTCACCAAACTTGGAAGAACCATCCGCACGAACGGTAGCCGTAAGGAAGTACCTGTCGGCATAGGTATAGTTAACCCGACCAAATACACTCTGCAATTTGCTGTTGTCAAATCCAGGTACAAAATTGGCGTAGTTCTTAAACGCATTAACGTCTTCATTAAAGAAGTCGTCAGGCTTGGTTACCGGAGAGTTTAATCCCCAGCCCACACGGCCTTCGTACTCAGATGTAAACTCCTGATAAGAATAACCCAGCACGGCATTCAGATTGTGTTTGCCACCAAATGTTTTGTCGTAGGTTAAGTAGCCTTCAAAGAGGAAACTATTATTATCGAGCATTTGCTCTGTCATACGACCGTTGCCCTGAATTTGATTTTGCAGGTCACGACCGAAAACGTTGGTTGATCCGCCGTATGCGCCGGCACCCAAACGCGGGTCGGCAAAGGCTGTACGGGTGGAATTGCTCTTGTCCAAACCAAGAACTGCTTTGGCAGAAAGGCCATCAGTGATGGTCCAGGTTGCAGCCAGGTTACCCAAAAAGCGATTCAGGAAATCCTCATCGCGGAAATAATCCAGCATTTGCACAGGATTACGCTGATCGCCGGGCTGATAATATGATCCATCGGCATTCTTGATGGGGTTTGTAGGGTTGAACTGCAAAGCAGCGCCCAGCAAACTACCCTGATAGCCGGCATTATTGCTCAGCGGAGGATATTCGTTTTCTGTTCTTGAATAAGTAAGGTTTGCATCAATGCGCAGTTTGTTGTCAAATAGCTTTTGGCTAATGTTACCACGAACTGCATAGCGCTTTAAGGAGCTGTTTTGAACAATACCTTGTTGGTTATCATAACCACCGCTCAAACGAACTGTGGTAGAGGCTGTGTTGAAGCCCCAGCTTAGGTTATAGGACTGTGACCAGGCTTTACGGAAAATCTGATCCTGCCAATCCGTATTGGCACCACCATCAATCAACTGAACAGCCTGTTGGGCTGCTTCGGGGGTTGCGCCAGCAAGAACGTTGGCTGCTTTGGCTTGCTGCAAAAACTCGGCAGGTCCAAGTAAGTCATAGCGACGGGCGGTTTGCGCAAGGCTACCACTCATATTAAAACTCAAAGATCCTTTCTTGCCACCACGGCCATTTTTGGTTGTAATAAGAATTACGCCGTTGGCACCACGAGAACCGTAGATAGCTGCTGCTGATGCATCCTTCAGGATGGTCATGCTTTCGATATCATTAGGATTCAGGAATATCAACGGGTTTTTAGGGGTAGTACCACCTTCAACGCCACTTGCTGATCCCAGTGTACCACCCTGCAAAAGGGGCACGCCGTCTACCACATAAAGCGGCTCCTGGCGTCCACTGATGGAGCCGGCACCACGAATGTTTACGTTAACCGCAGCGCCCGGTTCACCGGTTGACTGCGTAACCAACACACCCGGTGTGCGGCCTTCCAGCAATTGTTCCGGAGAGGCAATTTGTCCTTTGTTGAAATCTTTGGTTGACACCTGAGCAACAGATCCGGTAACGTCTTTCGCTTTCCGGGTACCATAACCCACAACCACCACTTCGTTCAAATCTTTGGCTACACTTGCTGCAAGTGCAACGCTCACATTGCCGGTACCCGCATTAACCGCAACCTCCTGCGAGGCAAACCCAATAGAGGTGATGATTAACACGCTTCCGTTAGCAGCGGAAATACTAAAACGGCCATCGCCGTCTGTGCTCGTACCCGCCGAGGTCCCCTTAACAGTTACGGATGCACCTGCAACAGGAGCTCCTTTGTCGTCGGTTACCCGTCCGGTTACTGTCCGTTCCTGCGCCATGGCAGCACTTGCTACCATGAACAGGCATGCAAAAATGCCCAAGACTAGTGTACCTAGTTTTCTTTTCATACGTCAGTTAGTTTAAAAAAAAATGAAATTGATGTCAGCAAATGAATAACAAAACATCCGGCGTAAACCGCAGCAGTTAGAGAATACAGCAAGCAAGCCGGATGAGTAATTACCCATCCTGCGCCAAAACTATGGAAATCACTATGTTAATCGTACACATAACCTTAACAATTTATCCCAAACGATTGCGGGAATATTTGCGGTGAATAAAATGATCCCTTTTATTTGTAATATTTTTTAGCAATACCCTTGCTACAACAATTGCTGCTATGGGCGCCAACACAACACTTAAGAAAATTGCGGAGCATCTCAATATCAGTATCTCAACCGTGAGCCGGGCGCTCAAGGACCACCCCGATGTGGCTGGCGAAACCATCAGGCGGGTAAAAGAGCTTGCGCAAATGATGGATTATGAGCCCAACGCCTTTGCCATCAGCCTGCGGAAGCAAAAAAGCAACCTGTATGCCATTATGGTGCCGGAAGTAGGCAATTTCTTTTATCATGGGTTTATTCAGGCTGTTGAGGAAGAAGCCCGCAAAACCGGACACTCCGTATTGATATTGCAGTCCATGAACGATGCTAAGATTGAAGCCGATAATCTGAAAATCTGCCGGCACAATAATGTGGCCGGCATTTTCGTGGCACTTTCCACGCAAACAATTGCTTATGAGCCATTTCATCGGTTAAGAGAGTTTCACGACATCCCCCTGTTATTTTTTGATAAAGTACCCGAGTCGGATGCTTTTCATAAAGTGGTTTTGGCCGACGAAGATGCCGGGTACATGGCCGGCACGATTACAATGGACGCCAATGTTGGCGAGGTCCTTGTAATTTTAGGTCACGAAAATCTTAGCCTTAGCAGACGGAGAAGAAAGGGGTTTGAGATGGCCGTTTTGGCTAAAAGCGATATGAAGGTCCGCTACGTGTATGCTGACGCTATTGAAAAGGCCGAAGAGGAGACCGTTTCGTTTTTGGAAGGAGATCCTGATCAGCCATTGGTATTTGCCATGAGTGACGAAATTCTTTGTGGCGTTATGCGCGGTATTCAGCGCCTTGCGATTGCCGTTCCGGATAAATGTAAAATATTGGCCCTGAGCGCCGGTTTTTTCCCTTCCTTATATATGCCTGCCATCAGCTATATTGAAACCAGTGGCTATAAACTAGGAAAGGAGTGCTTCCAAAGGATGCGGGTAATCAGTGCAAATAAAGTAGAACCCATGGAAGGCAGTATCTATTGTCAGTACGTACCCGGGGGCTCTTTATAGCAACACCACTTATTTTTAAAAAAAGTTATTTCAATAACCTAATTGCATTTTATTTGCAACCGCAATGGCAACTATCATCATTAAATGCACTACCAAAAAACATTCCGCAAAAGGAAGGTTATAGTCGTGTAGCATTGATGCAAACATAACAAGAGACCTTCCTGTAGTAACCAGGAAGGTCTTTTGCTTTCATAGTTGTTTCTGCACCATCATTTATTTACAAAACGAAAAAACAAAATGAAAGTAGCCGTGGTGGGTGCCACAGGATTAGTAGGCACCAAAATGCTGGAAGTATTGGAGCAGCGCAATTTTCCCGTTTCGCAACTGATACCCGTGGCAAGCCAAAAATCTATTGGCAAAACTGTGAAGTTTAAAGGCTTGGATATTGCTGTTGTTGGTTATGAAGATGCCATAGCCGCGGCTCCCGATGTTGCCCTTTTTTCAGCGGGAGGTGCTACTTCGCTGGCCCTTGCACCGCTTTTTGCAGATGCCGGCATTGTGGTAATTGACAACAGCAGCGCCTGGCGCATGGATCCTTCGAAAAAGCTGGTGGTACCGGAAGTAAATGGTAATGCACTGACGAAAGAAGATAAAATTATTGCCAACCCCAATTGTTCCACCATCCAAATGGTGTTAGTGCTAAAGCCCTTGCATGAGCGCTATGGCATAAAGCGCGTAGTGGTTAGCACCTACCAAAGCGTTACGGGTACCGGGGTAAAAGCAGTAGAGCAACTCATGAATGAGCGGCAGGGCATATCAGGCGAAATGGCCTATAAATACCCTATTGACCTCAACGTAATTCCGCAGATTGATGTGTTCCTTGATAATGGCTACACCAAGGAAGAAATGAAAATGGTGAACGAGACTAAAAAAATATTGGGCGATGACGCTGTAAAAGTTACCGCTACTACGGTGCGCATTCCGGTTGTGGGCGGCCATAGCGAAAGTGTAAATATTGAATTTAATCAGGATTTTGATCTTGCGGAAGTCAGAGAAATTCTGGCAGCATCGCCCGGTATTGTAGTACAGGATGATCCGGCCAATCAGGTATATCCTATGCCCTTGCATGCGCACGATAAAGACGAAACATTTGTAGGCCGCCTAAGGCGGGATGAAACGCAGGATAATACCCTGAATTGCTGGATTGTGAGCGACAATTTGCGTAAAGGGGCAGCTACCAATGCCGTGCAGATAGCGGAGTACCTGATGCAGCATGCGTTGCTCTAAATCACAGTTTATGATTCCGCTTATCTTAGCCGCCAATTACTTAACACAATTCTCAATCTATGGCAAGCTATTCCACAGTACAATCCGTATCCACACCAACTGCTCCTGCTGAGTCGGGCGCAATGCCCAACGGAGGCGATGCAATAATATTAATGATGGCGCTGGCCGGTGCTGCAACCTCAAAGGCAGCAAGAAAGCAATACCGCAAAGCCATGCGAAAAATGGCCTGGCAATCGTTGGGTCATTCCTTTCGTTCTGCGTTCAAATTCGGCGATGAAACCATAGCCGGTATGCCCTTCTGGTTATTTCTTGTGTTGGCCATAGCAGTTGCTGCTATTGGTATTTGGCTGTTTGGTTTATTGGGGTTCATTATTGTGCTGGCATTGGCAGTAATTATTTACCTGCTGCTTAATAAGTCTTAGTTTGACATGTTCATGAACAAAGGGTTTGCCATAATGCAAACCCTTTGTTTTAGGCAGGCAGATAAAGGCTACCTGCAGCTGGTGAAAACAATCAATCGCCGGCCTCATCGGCTACGGCATGATTTAAATATTGAATAAAGGGATATAGATTTTTGCCGTAAGCCGCAATGGTTTTACCGGCATCCTTTTGGGTAAGCACCTCATCCGGAAAATTGACAGACGCAATAAAGCTCTTGTATTTTAAAAATGCAATGGCGGGATTATTTTCCTCATATCCTTTTGGCGGTCGGGTAAGCAATACATCGCCTTCCTTACTCAACCCACCGAATGTGTTTGCAAAACGCTTTTCGCTTAGTATTTTTTTGAAGGCTGCAAAGTTGTAATCTATTTCCTGCCGTATAGTTTTGAGAATAGGGGCAGGAGGCATCCAAATACCACCGGCAAAAAAGCATTTTCCTGGTTCTATATGTAAATAGTATCCTGCACAGTCAAAGGCTTTTTTACCCCCCTTGCTGGCGTACATGGCCATATTGGTTTTGTAAGGCGACTTATCGTTACTGAATCGTACATCTCTGTTGATGCGGAACATACAATCCTTTGCTACCAAATGATGCAGACTATCGTCGAATTTGATAAATGCCGATAACAGTGAACCAACAAAAATTTCAAAATCTGCTTTGGCATCCTGATATCGACTGCGGTTAGTATCAAACCAGGGCTTGTTGTTGTTTTTGGCGAGGTCCTTTAAAAATTTCAGCGTGGATGGTTGCAGCATTGTTGTGTGATGAATTCGCGGAATACTGTTGGATTAAATGCACTATTGAAGAATAGTATCAGGCTTTTACATGAGCCCAGTTTTCGCCGCGCCGAATGCGCGTAATTGCCATTTCGCTCACGCCATATTTGGCCGCCAATTGTTTATAGGTAACTTTTCTATTCGCACTTTCCAATACCTTTTTTATCTGCCTCACTTGTGATACCGTCAGTTTCAATCCTTTTTTAATATTGGGAATTTCTTCTTTTAATTTTTTACGATAGGCAATTACGTGGGGGCTTTGCTTGTTGTGTTCGCCTACTTCTTCTTGTGTAGCCCATTGCAGGTTAGCGGCGCGGTTGTCTTCTTTTTTATGGTTCAGGTGAATGACAAACGTAGCGGCTTTCTTACCTTTTTTGCAAAAGGCTTCAGCAACCATGCGATGAAACAACAATGCTACATAACCATCTGCCACTTTCAGGCGCAATACTTTATAACCTTCTATGCCACTGCCTTTTAGCATATTGCCATCTTCCGCCACACTTTTTTTATAACTCGCCAACCTGCCTAAATTGCTTACCGCATATTTGTTCTGCATCGTTTGCCAGTTGGCAAATTTAACCTGGCGCCATTGCTCGTCTTTAGTCACTTTTATCATATTGCATGAGGTTTAAAAACTCTTTTTCCGTAAGTATTCTTATGCTGGGAATTTTACCTGCTTTTTCCAATTTACTTCCGGCTTCTTCGCCGGCTACAAGATAATTTAGTTTTGAACTGACACCACTTAACAAACTGCCACCGGCAGCTTCTACCATCGCTTCTGCTTCGCTTCGTTTAAATGTAGATAAGGTTCCTGTAAAAAGAAATGTTTTCCCTGAAAAAATTCCTTGCTCATTTGTTTCTGTGTCATCATGCTTCATGTTGAGCCCAATCTTTTCAAGGGTTTCAAGCATTTCAATGTTCTGTATTTGTGCAAAAAATGACACTATGCTTTGAGCAACTTTGGGTCCAACATCGTTCAATTGCATGAGATCGTCCAATGTTTTTTGGCGCAGTTCAAGCAAATGATGCACGGATCTTGCCAAAGTTTTGGCCATCGTTTCGCCTACATGTCTGATACCCAAAGCATATATCAAACGGTGCAGGGGTTGACGTTTGCTATCGTCAACAGCTGCACGCAGGTTTTCTACCGATTTTTGCTTGTACCCTTCTAGTTGTGATACAGCATCCCAGTTCAGTGTGTAAATACCCGGTATATCGGCCAGTAGTTGAAGTTCGTGAAACCGCCTTACCTGCTGTTCGCCAAGATGTCGGATATCCATGGCATCCTTGCTAACGAAGTGAATAATTTTTTCAATAACCTGTGCCTTGCATTCTGCGTTTACGCAGCGCCAAACAGCTTCATCCTGTTCCTTGTATAAGGCACTGTCACAAACAGGGCAATGTGTTGGAAAATCGATTTTTAATTCCGTGCCGTTCCGTTTTTCCGGCAGAACCCGGACTATTTGAGGTATCACATCGCCGGCACGTTCTATAATAACGGTGTCGCCTATACGCAGGTCTTTTTCTGAAATATAGTCTTGATTATGAATGCTAATGGAACTTACCGTAACACCTCCAATAGGCACCGGGTCGAGTTTGGCCACAGGGGTTACAGCACCGGTTCGCCCTACCTGAAAATCAACCTGCCTCACTACCGATATGGCTTGTCTGGCCTTAAACTTGTAGGCAATGGCCCATCGCGGATGATGGGTAGTGCTGCCTATTTGATCCTGCAAAGCCAGGTCATTTACTTTTATTACCAGCCCGTCAATTTCATAGGGTAAATCGTCGCGAACTGTTTCAAAATGGTTGCACCAGGCCACCACATCTTCTATTCGGCCAAACAGTTTGAGTTCCTGCACCGGGCTGCGAAAGCCACAATCCCAAAGCATTTGCAGCATTTCGCTATGGCTTTGCGGAATAGCTTTTTCACCGGCAGCGTCTGAGGGTTGCATATAACTTACATGGTATACAAAGGCCTCGAGGTTGCGCCGGCCAACTTCTGTACTGTCCTTAATGCGCAGCGAACCCGCTGCGGCATTGCGTGGATTGGCCAGTGGCGGCAATCCTTTTTCCAGGTATTGCTCATTTAATTTTTCAAAGGCCTTCTTGTTAATGAGCACTTCGCCGCGCAGCTCTATTTGGGCAATGCCATAGGTAGAAAACGGTGCCTTCAGGGGCAGGTTTCTGATGCGCTTGCTGTTGAGGGTAATGTCATCGCCCTGCAGTCCGTCGCCGCGTGTAGCGCTCCGAAGCAATTGGTCGTTCTCGTAAATAAGGGAAATAGAGGCGCCATCAAATTTGGGTTCTACGCAGTATTGGAGATTTTCATCTCCCGCCAGATCGCCGGCCCTTTTGCTCCAGGCCAGCAGGTCGGCAGCATTATAACTGTTGTCCAGGCTAAGCATGGGTACAAGGTGGTTCACCGTTGCAAAGGCGCTGTTCAGATCACTGCCTACCCGCTGCGTGGGCGAATCGGGAGTTACCCATTCGGGGTGTTCAATTTCAGCCAATTGTAGCTGTTTAAACAGCTTATCGTACTCATTATCCGCTATTTCCGG
>JAHEMO010000083.1:9038-12897 GCA_024643625.1 Chitinophagaceae bacterium | reverse complement strand
TTCCTGAAGATACTTTTCTACTGCCTGCGAATCACGATTGGTGATTTGGGTTGCAATTTTTAATTGCCTCATACTGTTACTCCGTTTCTAGTCTCGAAAAATATAGTTCCTGTCTGTTCAAACCAAATTGTGCTTTGCCCATGGGGCATATCTTGTGAACAAACTTTCACAAAATGGTCGCAAAGGTAGGAGTGTTAACATTTATATCCAGTTCAATTGGCTGAATATTAAGCTAACCTCAACACTTAATCTACCAATTATTTCTTTGTAACCCTACTTAAGACAACAAAAACCTGCTAAAGTTGCCTGAGCGCCTAATTAAGCTTTCATCGTTTATTTGCGCATGGCTATAGAATTACGCTCCGACACCTTTACCAAACCCACACCGGGAATGCTGGCAGCGATGATGGCGGCGCCCGTGGGCGATGATGTTTTTGGCGAAGATCCCTCCATCAATCAACTGGAACAAAGGCTTGCCACCATGTTTGGTATGGAAGCCGCCATATTTTGCCCAACCGGCACTATGACCAACCAAATAGCCATTAAAGTGCATACGCAGCCCGGCGATGAAGTAATCTGCGATGAACTTAGCCATGTATATCAATATGAAGGCGGTGGTATTGCGTTTAATGCCGGTTGCTCTGTCCGGCTGCTCAAAGGCGACCGTGGCCGAATAAATGCCCAACAGGTGGAAGCAGCCATTAACCCTGACGATGTACATAAACCCATATCAAGGTTGGTAGTGCTGGAAAATACCAGCAACCGCGGTGGCGGTGCCTGCTACAATTTTGAGGAGATGCTCAACATAAAAGAAGTTTGTGCAGCGCATAATCTCGCTTTTCACTTAGATGGTGCGAGAATCTGGAATGCGATGGTGGCCCAACAGGAAACGCCGGAACAGTACGGCGCGGCCTTCGATTCTATATCGGTGTGCCTGAGCAAAGGTCTCGGCACGCCGGTTGGCAGCGTATTACTGGGCAAGGCTGATTTTATAAAAAAAGCCCGAAGGGTGCGCAAAGTGTTTGGTGGCGGTATGCGGCAGGCAGGCTATTTGGCAGCCGCCGGCCTCTATGCTCTTGATCATCATATTGAACGACTGGCTACAGATCATCACCATGCCAATCGAATAGCCCAATGTTTGCAAACTTGCAGTTGGGTCAAGGCAATTTTACCTGTGGATACCAATATTGTCATTTTTGAAACGCAGCCCGATTTGACCGCAGCAGAAATAATAAAATGGCTGCGACAGCATAATGTGCACTGTTTGGCAAGCGGCAAGTACCATATCCGTATGGTTTTTCATTTGGATCTGCACGAGCAGGAAGTAGATGAGTTGGAAAGCATATTGCCAAAATTCCCCTACCGCATTTCCTGATACAATTTATCATTCCACATACCTTACCATAATTATGCTACCAAATATTAACCCTACAGCGACAAAGGCATGGTTGCAACTACAAAGCCACCTGGAAAGAATAAAGCCTTTGCATTTGCGCGATTTGTTTGCTTCTGATGCCAATCGCTTTGGCAAATTTTCCACCTGCCACTATGATCTGGTGGTTGACTATTCCAAGAACAGGGTGACGGAGGAGACCATGCAGCTACTTTTTCAACTGGCTGATGAGTGCGGATTGCCTGCAGCCATTGAAGCCATGTATACCGGCGCACCAATAAACCAAACCGAAAAGCGGCCGGTTTTGCATGTAGCCCTCCGTGCCAAAGCCACTGATGTATTTATGGTGGACAATAAGAACGTGGTACCGGATGTAATTGCAGTGTTACAGCAGATGGAACAATTTTGCGAAAAGATTCATAATGGCAATTGGCTTGGATTTTCTGGAAAGCCCATTAAATACATTGTAAATATTGGTATCGGCGGCAGCGACCTGGGACCGGTAATGGTAACAGAAGCACTAAAGCCGTATTGGCAACCCGGTATTCAACCATTTTTTGTTAGCAATATTGATGGTACCCATATTGCAGAAACACTGAAGCAGGTAAATGCGGAAGAAACTTTGTTTTTAATAGCCAGCAAAACATTTACCACGCAGGAAACCATGACCAATGCGCATACTGCTCGTAGTTGGTTTTTAAACAATGGAGGAAGTGAGCAGGATATTGCCCGTCATTTTGTGGCACTTAGCACCAACGAAAAAGCGGTAACAGCATTCGGCATTTTGCCGGAAAATATGTTTGCGTTTTGGGATTGGGTAGGCGGCCGCTATAGTTTATGGAGCGCCATAGGCTTAAGCATTGCACTCACCATTGGCTTTGCCAATTTTAAAGCATTGCTGCAAGGTGCCAATACGATGGATGAGCATTTTCGTCGTGCACCATACCAACATAATATTCCCGTGCTGCTTGCACTTATTGGTATATGGAACACCAATTTCCTTGGTGCTGCAAGTGAGGCCATTTTACCTTATGATCAATACCTCCATCGCTTTGCCGCATATTTTCAGCAAGGCAATATGGAAAGTAATGGCAAAACTACCGATCGTGCGGGCCAGGCTGTATCCTACCCCACCGGCCCCATTATTTGGGGCGAACCCGGCACCAACGGCCAACATGCATTTTATCAACTTATCCATCAGGGTACACAAATCATTCCCTGCGATTTTATTGCACCAGCTATCAGCCATAACCCCCTCGGCGATCATCACATCAAATTACTTAGCAATTTCTTTGCGCAAACAGAAGCCCTGATGAATGGCAAGACTGCAGCAACCTGCAGGGCTGAAGGTGTAGCTGAGCCCCTCGTTCCTTTCAAAGTATTTGAAGGCAACCGGCCTACCAATTCCATACTGGTTAAGCAAATAACACCCGAAACTTTGGGAATGCTTATTGCCATGTACGAGCATAAAATATTCGTGCAAGGTGCCATATGGAATATCTATAGTTTCGACCAATGGGGTGTGGAACTTGGAAAGCAGTTGGCCAACAAGATATTGCCCGAGCTTGTTGACGATGCTACCATACATACACATGACAGCAGTACAAACGGCTTAATCAATGTTTGGAAAAAATGGGCGTATAGCTGATGTTAATGGCTGTCAGGCGAATCGGCATCCAACTCACTATTTTGTGATTCAGGAAAAAGCTTTTTAGCTAATAAGCCGATACTTAGGCCTTGTACCAATATGCTGAAAACTACTACAGCGTATGTTATAAAAACAATCAGGTCTTTATCCGTTGTTTGATTAAGTGATAGAGCAAGCGCAATACTTAAGCCACCGCGAAGCCCGCCCCAAACCAACAATTTTCTGGCTCTGGTATCAAAATCAGTCTTCACTCCCGCCAGCCATACCGCCGACCGCACAGATATCCATCGTGCAAAAAGTACAACGGCTATGGCTACAAGTCCCGCCAGAAAATAGTGCGTATGGATTTCAAGAGTAAGAATGCGTAATCCTATCAGCACAAAAAAGATAGCGTTTAACAACACGTCAATGAGTTCCCAAAACTTAAATACATAAATCTCTGTTGTCTCGCTCATTGCAATTCGCCTGCCTTTACCACCGGCCAGCAACCCGGCAACTACAATGGCCAATGGGCCACTGATATGCAGCTTCTGCGCCAGCAAGTAACCTGCCATTACCATAGACAGGGTGATCATCACCTCCGTTTCAAAATGATCAATGCTTTTAAGCAGCTTAATCATAAGCAAGCCCAGCAGCCAGCCAAAAAGAATGCCGCCACCGGCTTCTTTTACAAATAACAACAAAGTATGACCCCAGCTAAACTCTTCAGTAGAGCGGATAACACCCAAAACAGAAATGAAAATAACAACACCAACACCATCGTTAAACAACGACTCGCCTACGATATTAACTTCAATTTTCTTGGGCACTTTTGCCTT
>JAHEMO010000083.1:0-8938 GCA_024643625.1 Chitinophagaceae bacterium | reverse complement strand
TAAACTCTTCAGTAGAGCGGATAACACCCAAAACAGAAATGAAAATAACAACACCAACACCATCGTTAAACAACGACTCGCCTACGATATTAACTTCAATTTTCTTGGGCACTTTTGCCTTAGTTAAAATACCAAGCACCGCTATTGGATCTGTTGGTGATATAAGCGATCCAAACAAAAGGCAATATATAAATGGCAGTTCAATGCCCATAAGCTGAAAAACACCGTAAAGCAGGCCACCCACAATAGCGGTAGATAATATAACACCTACAATGGCTGAAGTGGCTACACTTCGGCTCTCTTCGCGCAGCAAACTACTGTCAGTATGTAATGCTCCTGCAAACAAAAGAAACGCCAGCATCACATCAAGGATTAGCGCTGAAAAATCTATTTGTCCAACAAGTACTTCCGCCAGATGATATACCACGGGAAATATGGTGCGTGTAACAATTAAGGCTAATGAAAACATGATGCCCAAAGCCATGAGTCCAATAGTAAAGGGCAGCTTAAGGTATCGGACATTGATATAAGAAAATGCCGCCGAAAGGGTAATTAATACAATAAAGAAATAATAGATCTGCATGGCCTAAATATTTTGGATAGCTACTTGCCTTCGTAAGCCAGCTTTCCGCCAACAATAGTGTATTGCACTTTTGTATTCAGAATATCAGCATCGCTGCAGGAAAGCAGATTATTGGACAGTATTACAATATCTGCATACTTGCCCGGTGTAAGACTGCCCTTTTTATTTTCTTCAAACTGTGCCATAGCATTTGCCATGGTATAGGAATAAATAGCTTCCTGCCTTGTCATTTTCTGTTTGGGGTAAAAAGTAGAACCATCTTTCAACTGCCGGGTTACGCTGGCAAAAAAGTTAGGCATCGGATCGGCATCTTCCACCGGCACATCGGTACCATTATTTACCAATACCCCTGCATCCATAAAAGCACGCCACATGTATGCTCCAGTTTCAGCCCGCTGTTCGCCCAATCGCTTTATTACAAAAGGTGCATCGCTGGTGCAGTGTATGCCCTGCATGCTGGCAATAATATTCCACTCTTTAAAGCGGGGTATTTCTGCAGGGTGCACATGCTGCGCATGCTCTACGCGCCACCGATGATCTTTGCTTTTGTCTTTTGCTATTTGCTCCGCAAAAATATTTACGGTTTCACGGTTGGCTTTATCCCCAATAGCATGTACACATAACTGAATATTTTTATCCCAGGCAAATGCAGCAATGGCTCGCAGGGTGTCCATATCAAAGGTATTCTGACCTATAAAGCCCGCACGATCGGCATAGGGTTCCAGCAACCATGCACCGTAGCTGCCCAATGCACCATCAAGCGACACTTTTATGGCATTCATGGTAAGATGTCCGTTGCCCGCATCAATAATGGGAAAGGTGGATGCGCCAGCCCGCAAAGCAGCGTTACCATCCCGTATCATCATCCAATGGCGCAATTTCAATTTACCCGAATCTGCCAATCCTTTCATCCATTTTATTTGGGTAAAGGACGAACCCGCATCTACAAAAGAAGTTATGCCTTTGCGCAGGCAATCTTCTTCTGCCAGTTGCAAACCGCTGAGCCATTTATCCCGGCGCTGCGCCTCTGTTTGCTGCATGATATAGGCCCCGTAATACTGGCGCACAAGCCCCATGGCTGTTTCTTCCAATACGCCTACAAGCCGGCCATTCTTATCTTTTACAATATCACCACCTGTAGGGTTGGGAGTAGCCGGCGTTATGCCCGCCATGTCCATGGCCTTTTTATTGATGTACAACGAATGCCCGCTGGCATGTGTAAGTAATACCGGATTATTTGGCGATACTGCGCTTAGTGCATCGTGATAAGGATAACCCAGGAAATTTTCCTGTGGCTTATTCGTCCATTTTTCCTGATGCCATCCCCGTCCAATAATCCATTCTCCTGGCTGCGCTTTGTCAGCCGCCGCTTTCACTTTAGCTACTATTTCGTCAAAGCCAGATACGTTCATCAAATTGATATCGCGGAGAAAATCGCCGAGGTTGTGAATATGGCCATGCCCCTCAATAAATCCGGGCATTACAAAACTCCCGCCTGCATCAATAGTTTTGGTAAGCGTGCCTTTGTAGGCATCGGCAGCTTCGTTTGTGCCTACATAAACAATGGTGTCGGCACGCACTACAATGGCCTGTGCTTCAGGATTTGCTGCATCTACCGTGTACACTGTTGCGTTGCGAATAATCAAATCAGCAGGTATTTGACGCGTAGAGCAGCCCGTAATTCCTATCACCAACGAATAAGCGATACAGATAAGTGATAATTTCAACAATACTTTTTGCATACAACTATTTTAATGAAAAACTCTTTAGGGTGCCAAGCGGGTCAAATATAGGGCTAAGCTATGGCGATGCATCGCAAAAAAACCCTGCTCTGTATCAGCTAAGTGCTTATTTTGAACCCTTGCTAACCACATAAAAAAGCCACATGAAAAAAAGGATAACCGCATGCAGTATTGGCATTACGACGATGATGTTGATGGCTGTTTCAGTTGCACAGGCACAGCAAGGCTATAGGCCTTCGGCTGAAAATATTGCTTATCGGGAAGCCTTTCGCGATATGAAGTTTGGCCTTTTTGTGCATTGGGGTATTTATAGCCTGATGGGCGATGGTGAATGGGTTATGTATCAGCAAAAAATACCTTACACCAAATACAGTAAACTGGCTAATGCATTTTACCCACATAGCTATGATGCCGAAGCCTGGGCAAAAATGGCAAAGGATGCCGGCATGCGCTATATCTGCATCACATCGCGCCACCACGATGGCTTTAGCATGTTTGACTCAAAAGCAACAGCATACGACATTATGGATGCTACGCCATACCAAAAAGATGTACTGGCGGATTTGGCAATGGCGTGTAAAAAATATGATCTGAAATTACATTTTTATTACTCGTTGCTGGATTGGGGACGTGATGATTATGGCTTTGGACAAACGATAGTGAATGGCAAACCTGAAAAAGCCAATTGGGACAGCTATATCAACTTTATGAAAGCGCAGCTAACCGAGTTACTGACCAACTATGGCGATGTGGTCGGTGCTATATGGTTTGATGGCGATTGGGAGCGTAAAAAAGCCAATTGGCATTACGATGAAATTTATGGATTGATACATACACTCCGTCCCGATGTGCTGGTGGGCAATAACCATCATGAAAACTTAAAGCCCGGCGAAGATTTTCAGATGTT
The DNA here is from genome assembly GCA_024643625.1 of Chitinophagaceae bacterium. Classification (GTDB taxonomy): domain Bacteria; phylum Bacteroidota; class Bacteroidia; order Chitinophagales; family Chitinophagaceae; genus Phnomibacter. Next base: position 5,706 of record JAHEMO010000083.1, on the reverse strand, counting down.
TGAAAAAGACCTACCCGGCCAAAACAGCCATGGCTGGGGCGGTGGCGATACTAACCATGATCTGCCGCTTGAAACCTGCGAAACCATTAATGGTTCATGGGGTTATAACATTAATGACAACCGCTATAAATCGGTTGAAGATATTGTTCACTATCTGGTGAAGGCCGCATCACAAAACACCAATTTTTTACTGAATGTAGGCCCGAGACCGGATGGCACCATACAACCGGAATTTGCCGATACGCTTCGCGCCGTTGGCCAATGGTTACAGCAATATGGCGAAGCGGTGTACGGTACCCGCGGGGGCGTTATTCCGCTGCAAACATGGGGTGGCGTTACGCAAAAAAATGAAACCTTATTTGTACATATGCTTGCGGCACCGCAAACTGAATTTGTGTTTTTGCCGGGAGTGCAATTGGGTAAAAGAAAAGCAACCACATGGCCGGGTGGGCAAGGCTGCAAAACGGTGCAAGCCAACGAGGGATTATTTTTATATCCCAATTATCCGCAGGCTGCAAGCATTGATCATATTATCCGCATTCAATAACCTGCATTATTCAGATAGCACAAATGCAGCCCAGGCAAAGGGCTTGTACTTTTTACGCATGGCTGTTTGGGCAGCAAAAAAAGCGTCGCGCACCGCATTGCCTTGCAGCATGCTTTCGTAAAACAGTGACATTAATTCAGCAGTTTCCGCATCGGGTACCTGCCAAAGGCTAACCAGGGTATAGCGTGCCCCTGCAAGTTTAATAGCCCGTTTCAAACCAAAAACACCTTCGCCATCCTGAACTTCACCCAGGCCTGTTTCGCAGGCACTAAGTGTTACTACAGTGGTATTATGCCAATCCATTTGTGCAATTTCAAATGCGGTTAGTATGCCATCATCCTGCCCGATTGCAGGTACCCGGCCAGCCCAAAAACGATTGGCTCCTGCCAATACAATGCCACTACGCATTAGCGGATCGGCAAAGGAGGACAAAACAGCAGGATCTGCATTTACAACAAGGGTGGCATCGGCTTTTGTATCGGGCGAGGCTAAAAAAAAGCCGTGCGTAGCAATGTGAATGATATCGGGAGATGGCGATGTAGTTTGTCTGATCGAAGTCTCGCTTGCATTGTTCCCTGCAAACTTTTCAACTGCTATTTTTTTTGCTGCAAAAAAGCCCGCAATCGCCTCTATTTCTTTTGCAGTACCAGGCAAATCGTTCCAGTAAGTATTGACCGCATCCGGCTGTCCGCCACTAAAATCAGCATGGCCGGCAATTAGTGCTTTGGTAATTCCTGGCCTTTGTTCCGGCTGCTCTGCCAATTGCCTCACGGAAGCGTATTGACGAATCTGCCATTTATCAAGCAGCACAGCATCGTTTGGCAATGGAAGCGCTGCAAATGCCACTTTATGCAATGTACCTTCTGGAGCAATGTGCACTGTTTTTGCTTCGGCCAGCAAATCTTCCAGGGGTTGCCATATCAGTCGGTACAAGCTATCGCCGGTAAATGAGCCGGTATTTACCTTGCCAATTTTTGTGCGGTATAACTTATTGATCTGCACATTTCTGTCATCGGCTTTTCCACCTGCCAGGCACCAGTTGATTGCGGCTTCAGACCCCAATTGCACAAGCGCAGGCTTTCCTTTCGATTGTATTACAATAGCTGCATACTGCATGGTATCGCTATACCAATTGTCTACAATAATTGGATAGCGTATATACTCTACAGCTACTTCATCGGCAGCCAAATGTTGCTGTACCTGCTGCCAACTTACAGCCTCATTGCGCTGCATTAAATTTCCAGCCACCGTATTCAGTGATTGTTCGGCCACATTGGCCAGATATTGCAGGCTATCGGTATTGTACCGGCGTGCTGCAACAGGCTTTACAGATTCTGCAAGATATAAGCTTCGCAAGAATTGCCATTTATCCAACAGCACCTGCATTTTGGCGTCGCCTTTTACTCTTATTTGCTGCATTGCGCCGCGGGCATTGTATAAAACAAATCCCTTCAATTGCAGTTGCTGGTTTATCATTTGCTGCACCAACTCATCATCGGGGTTCTTAACCGCAGCCAGCAATGCAGGTTGCAACTGAAACAACGATGACCGCTGTGTCCACCACGCCACCTGATCGCGTTCGCTAAGCGCATACAGATTTAGTTGATAATGATGCAGGTGAATAGCAAGCGATTGTTGTTGCCATTTGGCCGCAACGCTAAAATTACCTGCCATTGTTTCCAAAGAAGCAAGATTGCCCAGGGTAATCGCCATGAGCTCGCTTGAATCGCCAAGCGATTTTTTTATCACGGGTATCAGTTCAGTAGCCAGCGTGCGTCCTTCAGTATACTTTTTCAATCTACCCAATGCTACCAAAGCATTGTTGGCCGATTTTAGGTACAGCAACGATGATGTACCCATTTCATTTTCAGCAGCCCGCATGGTTTGTTTGGCATAGTACAGCGCAGAATCATTGTTATTATCAGCCAGCATCATAGTACTCAAATTGGCTGTGGCAATGGCATATAGCGATTTGTTGGCATTGGGTCCGCTTTGCGCTGCGTTTAGCACCTGCCGGTATAGTGTAATAGCTGATTGGTAGTCACCCTGCTTTTGCGACAACATAGCTACATTGTTCAATATGGCTTGCCCGTTGGGTGTAGCCAGCATATTATTAGCCCGCATTATGCCTACACTTTCGGCAAGCAGCTGATCGGCATCCTTATAACGCCCCTGCATTACCTGTACCATCGCCCAATTGGATAAACTAATGGCCAACTGCGGATGCGACTGTCCGTTATATACTTTCCATTTTATCGCAAATGACTCACGCAGCACTTGCTCAGCTTTGGCGTAATCACCAATATCCTGATAAATAATGCCCATGTTACTGAGCGAATTGGCGCTATATAAATTACTATCGCCAAGCAAGTGATTATTGTGTGCTATAGACTGCCGGCATAATTGTAAAGCCTCCTGACTATTACCCTTGCCGTGCGCTATCAAGGCCTGAATTTCGTAGCACCTGCCATAGAGATAAGAACTCGTGTCGTTATTAACCTGCAACAATTGTAGGGCATTGGTTACATGCTTGTCCGCAGCATCCAACTGACTGGTAAAATATTCGGTATTGGCGCGGGAAACCAAAAGTTCGGCGGCAAATGGATTGCCTTGCGGATAGAGCCGGTTGTACCAAACAGTTGTACTATCAAGCCATAGCTGCGCCTCTGCATACATAGCAAGATCAATAGCTGTGTAGGCGCGACTTTTAAGCGCAATACCATACAATGGATTATCGGTCAATTGGCCCTGACGAAGTAGATAAAATGTGGTATCAAAATGACGGAATGATAAATCGCCCTGCGCCACTTCACCATAATAGTTTGCCAGGTTATGATGCATATTGGCGAGGCTAAAAATGTCTTCTTCAGGCAAGGCTTTTACAATAGCATAGGCCTTCATTAATAATGGCAAACAGTCTTTGTATATGCCCATATTGCGCAAGCAGTCCGCTTTAAATTGTAACAGCTCAGCATATGCCAAACTTGTATCGCCTTGCAGCGTAACACAAAGCGGCTCTAAACGATTGTAGGCCTCGTATGCCTGAGGAAAAGATGCCTTTTGTCTGTAAGCATTAGCAAGGTTGAGCAGCAGATTATAATAATGCAGACTCGCAGCCCCCTCTTTTGCCAATACCAAAGAATCTAATGTGGTAGCGACCGTAAAAATATCCTCAAGGCTAACCGTTGTAAACGAAATAGCCATCAGGTCTTCTGCAGCCACCATAAGGTTCTCGTACTGATCATCAGGATAGTTGAGAAAGTAATTGTAAGCCGCGATAAAATAGGCCCGCGAGGAATCGTAGTTAGCCAATCCAAAATGACTATTGCCGATATAATGGTAGGCTGTATGTACTTCTACCAATTCTTCTGTGCCGGCAGATGCAGCATACGCCCTGTTTGATTCGTGCATCCACTGGTTAGATGGTTTATAATCTGCAAGATGATAATACGTTACCCCAACATTCTGGCAACAAATGGCATAGTTGGCATCATTGATTCCGAATTCTTTACCCGCAGCCTTCACAGCCTGCAACGCTAAAGGCAGCGCTTCTTTGTAAGCACCTGCATTAAATTTTTCAAGAAAGGATGCGGTAAGTTTCTCCGTGTCTTGCGAAAAAGCAGAGACGGTAAGCAGTAAGCAAAGGCAAAAAGATAATTTCTTCATAGCAGCATGTAACTGCGTCGAAGATAAAATTATAAAGCTGCCTTAAAGTACCCCCTGTTGGGTATAGTTGCAAATCTGTGCAGAATCGGGAGCCTATTTACCCCACCTATAGGTTTGCTGTTGCAGGCCGGCAAGATCAATTACCCGATCTACCACTGTAGCAGCAACCTGCTCAATGGTTTGCGGCTTGCTGTAAAAGGATGGCGTGGCAGGACAAATGATACCTCCTGCAAGCGTAACCGTCTCCATGTTTCTAATGTGTACAAGATTGTAAGGCGTATCACGCGCAACAAGTATCAATTTTCTTCTTTCCTTTAAAATTACATCGGCTGCACGCGTTACCAAATCGTTGCTGATACCTTGTGCTATCCGGCCAAGTGTACCCATGCTGCAGGGAATAATTATCATGGTATCGTACTGGCCCGAGCCACTGGCAAATGGTGCGTTAAAATCATTCTTATCATAATATCTTACCGGATACTGCTTCAGGATATCGCTACCTAACTCATGCTGACAAACATCAACAGCGTTGGGCGACAAAACCATGGCCAAAGTATCAATCTGGCCTTGCATGGACGTTAGTTTATCCATTAAAACCTTGGCATATACCGACCCACTCGCTCCCGTTACAGCAATAACAATCCTTTTCATGCGCAGCTTCCTACTTTTGATACATAACCCCCGGTAATGCTAAAAGTTGCAATGTATACCTGTTTATTGATTTTCGGTTTCAGCAAACCTCAGTTTGCCGGCACCGAAAAGAAAGGTGTGGAATGGCAGCAACCGGAGAGCCTGGGCCTGTACCGCTTTGACCCGAATGACAAACCGATTTTGGTGGATGTGTACACGGATTGGTGCCATTATTGCAAGCTTATGGATGCAAGTACCTGGCAGGATGCATCAGTTTCAGCCTACGTAAATGCAAACTTTGTAGCAGTAAAGTTTAATGCCGAATCGCGTGATTCACTGGCCTGGAATGGCAAGCGCTATGGCTATCAGCCAAGGTATAAAGTGAACATGCTGGCAGTGGAATTACTAAAAGGCAATATGGTATATCCCAGTACCGTCATCATAACTCCAGCGGGTGATATTCAGGTATTACGCGGTGCGCTGAAACCCGGCGAAATAGAATTGGCGCTAACCTATTATGGTTCCGGGAGCTATAAAGCCATGGATTTTGTATCCTTTCAAAGCAATTTCCACCGTAGTTGGTAGCCCGCGGATAAAGAAACGCTCTCGCCATTCTTACCATAATATTACCATCAATCCTTTTGTGAATTCCATTAGGAGCGCAGGCTTACTTTTGCGGTCATGTTTCAGTTTACGGCAGAACAGTGGGTGGTGGCTGTCAGTATCCCTTTGTATCTTTTTATTATTGGTGCGGAAATTATCATCAGTCATTTGCACGACAGGCAATGGTATACCTGGAAGGATACCCTGCAAAATGTAGTACTGATGATTGCCAATGCCAGTATCGATGTAGCCTTTAGGGC
>JAHEMO010000082.1 GCA_024643625.1 Chitinophagaceae bacterium | reverse complement strand
CCCGGCGCAAGTGCCGGTTGGTCCGATGCGGCTACCATTATTCCCTGGGACATGTACCAGGTATATGGCGATAAACGCATACTGGCACAGCAATACAACAGCATGAAAGCATGGGTGGGCTATATGCAGCAAAACAGCACCAACAACTTATGGAACAAGGGAGAACATTTTGGTGATTGGTTATTTTACAGCATTACTGATGATAACAGCGGCCGATCGGCCATTACCAGCAAGTATTATCTGGCGCAATGTTTTTATGTGCATAGCACGCAGTTACTTATTAATGCTGCAAGCGTGTTGGGCAAGCAGGATGATGTAGCTACTTATACCGCTTTGTTGCAAAAAATAAAAGATGCTTATCTCAGGGAATATGTATCGCCCAATGGTGCTATCATGAGCAATACGCAAACGGCTTATGTACTGGCCTTGCAATTCGATTTGCTGCCTAATGCATTGCGTCAGCAGGCGGCTGATCGCCTTGCCGACAACATTAAATTGTACGGCAATCATTTAACCACCGGCTTTTTGGGCACCCCCTATTTGTGTCATGTGCTTAGCCGTTTTGGCCATACTGATTTGGCTTATACTTTGTTGTTGCAAAAAACATACCCATCATGGTTATATCCCGTTACCCGCGGTGCTACTACCATTTGGGAACGTTGGGACGGCATAAGAACCAATGGCGATTTTCAGGCCATTACCATGAATTCTTTTAACCACTATGCTTATGGTGCCATTGGCGACTGGATGTATCGGGTAATGGCAGGTATTGATAATGATGAAGGTAGCGTAGGCTACAAGCAGCTGCGCATTAAGCCGCAACTCAGCGAAAAATTTACGGAAGTAAAAGCCTCCTACAACACATCGTATGGTACCGTATCAAGCGCATGGCAGCTTGCCAACGGACAACTTGCCATGCAGCTAACTATACCCGCCAACACCATGGCCACGGTGTATATTCCAACAGCCGATAATACTGATCCTTTGCAAAACGGCACCGTGCTTTCAGCCAATAAAGACATTCGGATCATTGGTCATCAGCCCGGATACTTTGTGGTAAAACTTGGTTCGGGCAATTATTCATTTACCGCACCCTATGCTGTAAAAAAATAGTAGCCATTATGGCATGGAGGTTGGCATACGCACGATGCATTAATGGTAGGGGAACATTTAGAATAGCTAGTCAATAATAAGATTGCCGGGAATAATAAACTGCTTGCCGGCTTCCACAATAAGGGTACCGCCGGCCATTATGGTTTGTGCTTTTATCATTACCGATTTTGTAGTGCCAAGCGGATCAACAATAATGGTATAGCATCCGGTAATAACGGTAGGGGGCTTAATGCCCAATGCCCAGTTGCTGGCATCCTGCCAATTGCCGCTGCCAATAAATCGATACACGGCACAATCGCCGGGAAGGCAAGCGCCAGGCCTTGCGCACAAGGGTGTTGCAGCCCTGCCCAGTCCAAGGGAAAGGCTATCAATGCCGCCAAAACCAATGACTGATGAGCCAAGCTGGGATTGGTTTTGGGCCATTGCTGCTTCTGCATACATAAGTACAAATAACAGGCCGGTCAATTTGATCATTGTGATGCATTATTGGCTATGTCCCAGGTATTGGATTCGCCGGTAATGAGGTTTTGAAACATTACGGAAGAGCCCAGAAAAAAGCCAATTTGGTGTACCAGTTTGAGGCAGGTGGGGCATTCCGGTGCCAGATAATAGAACTGCGCCACAGAAGGCGTCTTTAGCGTGATGCGGTAGTGCGGATCCTTATCAGTAGAGGCAGCAAAAAATTCAAAGATTACATCGACTTGCATGGGTTGGGTTTTGGTCAATTGTAACATCAGTTTGTTGGTTGATTTAGCAACCGCCTTCTTAATCATTACAAGATCGGAAATTGCCTTTGCCGAACCTCCGCCACCCCCTAATAACCCCGAATAATCAGCGCTGTTTTTCCAGTCAAAGGCAAGCACTTCTTCCCCATCGGTGAGGGTGATGCCATTTATTTTCATTAAAATTTTTTGGGCATTGGCAAATGAAAAAGCAAAAAAGCTCAACGCGAGGAAAAGCAGTTTCATGAGATAAATGTATGGGTTTACGAAGTCGAATTTGTAGAGTACAATTTGTATGCTGCCAAGCAGTGGGCCTGCCATTGGGCGCTGTTTGTGGAAATGTAGAACCTTAGTCGCATACCCAATGGCTTAACATTTAAAGTGCTCTGCAAAATTTGCACAACATCGGGCAAATTGCTATTGCAATGCCATTGGATTTTGGCATTAATTGCCTGGCTAAACGATGCCGTCAACATGAGAGTATGCTTTGCCATTGTATATCTTATTTCCTTTAGCCATATAGCTGCCCTTGCGCAGCGCGGCCCTATTGATGCAAAAGCCACACGGGAAACCAAAGCCCTGTTTGGTAATATGGAGCGTTTAGCAAAAAAAGGCGTGATGTTTGGGCATCAGCATGCCATGGAATATGGACATGGCTGGACAGGCGACAGTGGCCGCAGCGATGTACAATCGGTAACGGGTAGTCATCCTGCCGTTATTGGTATTGACGTAGCCGGGTTATCCGGCCGCCCGCCGGCTGAAATCGAAGGAAATATGAAGGTCTTGCGAAAGCTGGTTATTGACACCCGCAACCGTGGTGGCATTACTACCATAAGCTGGCATATGCGTAATCCCGCTTCCGAAGGCGATTTCTATTGGAAAGAAGGCGTAAGTAAAGCCGCGGTGCCCCTTATGCTGCCCGGAGGGAGCCACTACAATAACTATAAAGAAGCCCTGCACCATGTTGCCGATTTGGCCAATAGTTCCCGTGGGCAGGATGGCCGCCTGATACCCATGGTGTTTCGTCCTTTTCATGAAATGGATGGCGATTGGTTTTGGTGGGGCAAGGGACATTGCAGCAGTGCTGATTTTGTAGCCCTTTGGCGGTTTACCGTGCATTACCTGCGCGATAGTCTTGGGGTCCATAATTTCCTTTACGCGTTTTCGCCGGATAATACTTTTAAGGATTTGGCCGGCTTTTTGGAGCGTTATCCCGGCAACGACTACGTAGATATGCTGGGCATGGATAATTATGGCGATATGGGGCGCGATGGCCGATACGACACGGCAGCTGCCACCGCCAAACTCAAGCTTGTGGGCCAATATGCCATGCAGCACAAGAAACTGATGGCCTTTACTGAAACCGGCCTCGAAAGCATTGTGCGGCCCGATTGGTGGACCAGCATTTTGGTGCCCGTAATGCAACGCGCCGGCATCCCTATTTCATACGTACTGGTATGGCGGAACGATGCGCAAAGCCCTACCCATTATTATGCGCCTTTTCCGGGACATTCATCAGGCCCTGATTTTTTGAACTTTTATACTGCCCCATACACCATTTTTGAGAAGGACCTACCAAACATGTATAAATGAAAAAGAAATTCCTGATTTATGCCCTGATTGCTGCTGTGGCCATCCATTGGCAAGGTGTGCGGGCACAACCGGTATTGCAACACGGGCAGTTGCAGGTAAAGGGTACGCGGCTTTGCAATGCCGCCGGCAATCCTGTAGCACTGCATGGCGTTAGTTTTGGCTGGCACAACCTGTGGCCCCGGTTTTACAATTCCAGTGCTGTGCACGAGTTGGTTGATGGATGGAAGGCCACCGTGGTGCGGGCGTCCATGGGTATAGAACTGAACGATAAAGGATACCTGAAAAATGCCGAGGCATCAGCAAAATTGGTGCAGACGGTAGTGGATGCCTGCATAGCTGAAAATGTGTATGTAATTGTGGATTGGCACGATCACAATATGCATCAGCAGGAAGCGGTGGCGTTTTTCGAAAATATGGCCAAACGATACGGCAGCTATCCACATGTAATTTGGGAGATATTCAATGAGCCGGATTATGAAACCTGGCCGGAAATAAAGGCCTACAGCATCGCGGTTATTGAAGCTATCCGCCGCCACGATCCGGACAATATTATTTTAGTGGGCAGCCCCAAATGGGATCAGAGCATTCATGAACCCGCCGCCGACCCTATTACAGGTTTCAAGAATCTGATGTATACCATGCACTTTTATGCAGCTACCCATAAGCAATGGCTGCGCGACCGCACAGATAGCGCCATACAAAAAGGCCTGCCCATATTTGTGAGCGAATGCGCCGGCATGGAGGCAACCGGCAACGGGCCGATAGATGAAAAGGAATGGCAGGCGTTTAAGTCGTGGATGGACATGCGGCAGCTAAGCTGGGTGGCATGGAGCCTGAGTGATAAGAACGAAACCTGCAGCATGCTGCTTCCTGAAGCATCTTCCTCCGGAAACTGGAAACCTGCGCGTATTAAACCCTGGGGCAAAATGGTGCAAGTTGCATTGGCGGCATACCCGCAGGGTGCTAAATAAATACCCTTGTACCGGCCACATATTCTTCTCTGAATGCTTTAGGCGTTAGTCCCTTGCGTCGCTTAAACGTGCGGTTGAAATTGGAAATATTATTGAAACCGCATTGGAAGGCAATTTCAGCGACGGACCGGTTGGTATCAATCAACATTTTTGTGGCATGACCCAGTCTGATGTTATTTAGGCTATCAATAAAATTGATACCCGTATGCGATTTAAAATACCGGCTAAAAGCAGAAGGCGTCATGTTGGCCTCACGGGCTACCTCCCCCAGCGAAATGGCCCGGTCAAAATGCCTGCGCATAAATTCGGTGGCGTGCTCAATACGGCGGCTGTTGTAGTGTAGCTGGCTATTACCTTGCAGGGAGGAGTCGGACAATAGTTGCATGTCGGTACAGCGCGACAAATCATTCAGTATTTCCAGCAGGGCAATTACTCCGTCAAATCCCTGTCGTTGGTGCAGCAGCAATATTTTTTGCTTGACAGCCGCAGCCACCTTGTTACCAAAGCGTATGCCGCGGGATGATTTGTCGAACATATTCCGGATATGGCTTAACTGATTTCGACGCAGGAACTTTTCGTCCAGAAGGTCTTTGTGAAACTGAATGGTAACCTCAGAAATTATCTTGCCATTGGCGTGTTGGGTAAACCAGGCATGCTCCAGATTGGGGCCTACCAACACAAGCTCAATATCGCCGGTGGTGCCTACATGGTCGCCTACTATCCTTTGCAGCCCGGCTCCGTTTACAATGAAATTGAGCTCGTATTCCTCGTGAAAGTGAATGGGGAAATCAAAGTATGTTTTCTCACGGGTAAAGACCGTGAAGCAGTCGTTTTGCGTCAGCGGAATTATTTCGTGTAGCAGCTTGCTTTCCATTTTGCAGAACAGTACCACCAAAGATTTGAATAAAAAAATACAATTACTTTTTGGAGGCTGTTGTAGATAAAATTAGGGCAAATGAAACAGAATGGTTACACGAATAGGGCAAAAATGACCCTAAAAACCTTCACAGGTTTAGTGAACTTATTAAAATAGTATAACTAAAGGACAATAAAGTACCATTATTCATTAAGGCTTCGAAATACTTTTGAGGAATAAACGACTTGCCTTATGAAGAAGAAAATCCAAGGGGGATTTTTATCCTTATTATGTCTGGTAATTACCCTTATTACCCAAGCGCAGGACCGAAAGATTTCGGGTTCTGTATCCGATGAAAATGGGGTGCCTTTAAACGGTGCCAGCGTTAAAGTAAAGAATTCCAATATTGGCACCACCACCAACAGCGAAGGCAAATTCGGTCTTACTGTTCCGGGCAGCGCCAGAATATTGGTCATTTCTTATGTGGGTATGGTGGCGCAGGAATTAGCCATCAGTACCAACGCCAATTACAATGTTGGCTTGAGGGCGGTAGATACAACATTGAATGATGTAGTTGTAATTGGTTATGGTAGTTCGCGCAGAGCAAATCTCACGACATCGCAAACCTCCATTTCGTCCAAAGAGATGGAAAAAACCGTAAATACCACTTTTGAGCAGGCATTGCAGGGGCGATCGGCAGGCGTGTTGGTTACCCAAAACACCGGCCAGCCGGGCGGCGGTATTTCTGTTAATATACGCGGCCTGAGCTCGCTTAACAGAACCCAGCCATTGTACGTGGTAGATGGTGTGCAGATTCAGCAAAATGAGGATGTTTCTTTCGGGTCGTCCAGTACCAGTAACCCGCTTGCGGGGCTCAATCCTGCCGATATCGAAGACGTGCAAATTTTGCAGGGCCCTTCAGCAGCCGCCATTTATGGATCGAGGGCAACCAACGGAGTGGTGCTCATCACCACCAAAAGGGGTAAGTCGGGCGATGTGAAAATAAATTACTCCTTTCAGTATAGTTTGCAAATGCCTCCCAAGCGCCTCGATGTGATGAACCTGCCCGAGTATGCCCAAATGGTAAATGAGTACCATGCGGTAGCGGGTGGCACCACGCCGGGCGAACTGCTTGATCCCAGCTTGTTGGGCGAAGGCACAGATTGGCAAAAGGAGCTTTTCAATAAAGCGCCTATGACCAAACATCAGCTAAACCTTAGCGGTGGCTCTGATAATACAACCTACTATTTTTCCGGTGAATACCTGAATCAGGATGGCGTGGCTGCAGGTTCGGGTTTCGACCGTTATGGTATTCGCCTTAACCTGGATAATAAGCCGCGCAAATGGGCAACCCTTGGCCTGACGCTTAACTATAATAACACCAAAGAAAATCTTACGGCCACCAACTATGGCGATGCAGCAAGCCCTTTAATTGCCAATGCGCTGCGCCTGACCCCTCAAATTCCTGTTACCAATTTCGATGGATCCTGGGGTGGTAGCGATCCGGTGAATGGTGCTAATCAGTATGCCCCGGTTAATCCTATAGCCTTATCTAACCTTATCACCAACAATAATGAAAAAAATCAATTTCTTGGTGGACTTAACCTCGGTGTCAATCTTTTTAAAGGACTAATCTTTCGAACGGCCTTTAACGCAAATATGGGATGGGGACAATCAACCTATTATACCCCCACTTACCAGATTGACCAATGGCATTACAATACCATTGCCAATTTGCAAAGTGCCACCTACCAGAGCTGGTATTGGAACTGGAACCAGATTTTGGACTATAACCGGCAATTTGGCGACCACAATGTTGGGATAATGGTGGGCCACGAAGCACAGGAATCTGAATACAAAGCATTGTCGGCAGGCCGAACCGGATTTCTTACCAACGACATATATGATGTAAATGCGGGAGACCCATTGTCTGCCACCAATGGCGGCGGAACCTACCCATGGTCTATGGAATCCTATTTTGCCCGTGCCAATTATAATTATGACAACCGCTATCTGTTGGCTGCCACTTTCAGGCGTGACGGATCGCCAAATTTCGGTTCCGAAAATCGCTGGGGCAATTTCCCTTCGCTATCCGTAGCCTGGCGGCTTAGTCAGGAATCGTTTTTTGATGTGTCGTTCATCAGCGAGTTCAAGCTGCGATACGAAACCGGACTCACCGGCAATCAGGGTACCGGTTCGGGCATTTATGCTCCGCTGAATACCGGAGCTACTACCTGGGGTACCGGCTTTTTGCCATCCACCTTTACCAATGCCGAGTTGGGTTGGGAAGAAACCCTTTCCAACAACTTTGGGCTTAACCTGGGCTTATTTAAAAACAGGCTTTCCATTGACGCAGATTATTACATCAGAAATACAGAAAATCTGATTATGCTGGCTAGCCTGCCCTGGTATATGGGCACCAACAATAGTCCGGGTGCGGTAGGGCCTCCAAGGGTTAATGATGGCTCTATACAAACCAAGGGATGGAACCTCACGGTAAACAGCGTTAACATCCAAAACAAAGACTTCAGATGGGAAACCAATTTTAATATTTCCCAATTCAAATCCACGGTTACCAAGCTTAACTCGGACAATGCCTTTATTGACCGGATTTCGTGGTGGATGAACAACTGGACACAGCGAGCTGCTGTGGGACAACAGCCCTGGCTATTCAGAGGCTATATTCAGGAAGGCGTATTTCAATCTGTAGAAGAAATTGAAAGCAGTGCGGTTCCTGTAGATGGCAATGGCAACCGCTGGCCTGTAAATCAGCAAAACGGTATATGGGTGGGCGATGCCAAGTACAAGGATATAAATGGTGATGGAAAAATTACAGCCGACGATATTACCGACATCGGCAACCCATGGCCAAAACTATCTCTCGGCCTAACGAATACATTTTCCTATAAAGGATTCGACTTAAGCATTTTGATTACCTCAGCACTTGGCAACGACATATTCAATTATATCGCCGCTTCCAACAGTAATCCCAACAACATAAATCTTAGCCGCAACCTGTTGTTGGAAACCATGGGCTATGCCAAGCCCACAACCGAAAATGGTAAGGTATTTCTGACCAATCCGGAAACCAAAATTCCACGGATGTCAAACAACTCTGTGTCCAACGAAAACAACTTTAATAAAACGAGTAGTCGTTTTGTAGAAGATGGATCCTACGCAAGGCTCAAAAATATTTCGTTATCCTACAATGTGCCGGCAAGGGTATTGGGTAATACCAGAATTATTAAAGGATTGAGAGGAACGGTTGGCGTGCAGAATGTTTATACCCTAACCAACTATTCCGGTTACGACCCTGAAATAGGAGCATATGTAGGCACCGGTTCCAGTGGCGGTAATCAGGCCATTGGTATTGATTTTGGTCGCTATCCACTTACTGCCATGTATAACGTGGGTATCAACGTAAACTTTTAAATAAACAGCCATGAATAAGAAGACCATCATACAATTAGTTCCCGCCCTTATGCTTGTGCTGGCAGCCATGCAGGGTTGTAAAAAAGAATTTTTGGAGCGTCCTCCTGCAAGTGCTGTGGTTGATGCCAATTTTTATAAGACGGACGAACAGGTATCGGCAGCCACCTCCCTGTTGTACAGTCAGGTGTGGTTCGACTATAACGACAAAGCCATGTATAACCTCGGTGATTTTCGGGGTGGCACGGCATTTTCGGCCTGGAACGATAGAGGCAATGTATTGTTTAATACCACCGGCGATAACGGCGAAAACGGCGCCAGCTGGCGTGCCTTTTTTAATGTGGTAGGCCAGTCAAACCTCTTTCTCTACAATATTGAAAAATACGGGGGACCCAACGTGTCGGCTACCGTTAAAAAGCGTTCCATAGCCGAAGCAAGATTCATGCGTGCGCTGGCCTATAGGTTTTTGGTGATGAACTGGGGCCCCGTACCCATCATTGAAAATAATTTCGATCAGATTTACGATACCTCCATCACCAGAAATACGGTACCAAGCGTATGGCGATTTATAACCCGTGAAATGCGTGCAGCAGCTGCTGATTTGCCGGAAGTAGCGCCACAGGAAGGCCGGCTTACCAAATGGTCGGCAGAAGCTATGCTGGCGCGCTTCTATCTTACCCGGGCGGGCGTTGAAGGCAGCGGTGGACAGCGCAACCAATCATTTTTGGACAGTGCTAAATACTTTGCCGACAGAGTGATCAGGAGCAGTGGCAAAAGCTTGCTGAAAACATACGCACAACTGTTCAGGTATCCTTACGATAATAATAGCGAAAGCCTTTTTGAACTGCAGTGGGTGTTTTCGGGTCCCAATGTATGGGGTACCCAAAACAGCATGCCTGAGTATCTGGCCTATAGCCCCGATATTTCGTTTGGTGGCTGGGGTGGCGACAAAGGGGCTACCTGGTGGTTGCTGGATCAGTACGATGGTATTGATGTGCAGCCCGACGGAAAGCTAAAAGGTCGTACCATAGACCAACGCCTGCACGCCACTTTTATGTTGCCAGGAGCTTACTATGAAGAGATAACCCGGGTGAGTGATAAAAAGAAGCTCATTTTTCCTTTTAGCGGTACCGATCAAAACTTCCTTTCCATAAAGAAATATGTGATTGGGTCTCCTGTTGATCTGGCAGGTATTGCTAGTCAGCAGCACTACCCTAATAATACCTACATGATGCGGTTGGCAGAAATGTATCTGATATACACAGAAGCAACCATTGGCAACGGCAATTCCACTACCGATGCTACGGCCATTGATTATTTTAATAAAGTGCATACCCGCTCAGGATTGCCCCCTTACGAAGTGGGTGGTACCAATGGAACAGGGCCGCTTACGCTGGATATGTTGTTTTCCGAACGGTTTAAAGAATTTGCCATGGAAGGCATGAGCTGGTACGATTTGGTTACCCTGCATTACTGGAACCCTGCCAAAGCCTATGCTATACTGAATACGCAGGATAGGGGTTTGTTTTTTGCCCAGCCCGACAAAATGCCGGATCCTACGCAATGGACATTTACCAAAACGTCCTGGTTTAGCGAAAGAACAGTAAATGCCAATGATGGCAACTTTCGCCTGCCAATTCCTGATGCCGAACTTAACCAGGCGCCTAATCTGAAAAAACCGCCGGTAGACTATCCATAATTCGTCGCCGCAATCTCTACAATCATTCAAATAATACGGTAATGAAAACATTTAAATATTTATCTCTGATCCTCCTGATTGGCATAGGCATGGTGGGTGGCATCAGCTCATGCAACAAAGATGAGGTGGGCCCAACCCCAAGGGTGAAATATGTACGGGTAACCCGCCCATCCTCCTCCGACTCATTGTTGATTGGCGCCGGACAGGGTCAGCTTATTGCCATAGTAGGCGAAAATCTGGGTGGCGCACAGCAGGTATGGTTCAACGATCAGCAGGCCAGGCTTACGCCTACCTATGTGTCCGACGAATCAATATTGGTAAGTGTACCCAGCCAAATACCAACAACGGTTACCAATAAGCTGAAAATTATCTTCAAAGACGGCTACGAATTGCTATACGACTTCGTAGTTCAAATAAGCGATCCGGAAGTGGATGGCATGGTGTGCGAATTTGTAAATGAGGGTGATATTGCTGTTATCCGCGGAGATTATTTTTACGAGCCGCTTTCAGTAACTTTTTCCGGCGGTGTAAAAGGCACATTAGTTGCCGTAACGGCCACCGAAATTCAGGTAAGAGTACCTGCAGGCGCTGCTTCGGGCCCCATTACAGTCACCACTAATTTTGGTGAAACGAAGTCCAACTTCTGGTTTCGGGATACGCGCAACATGTTCATTAGCAGCGACCCTTATGAAGGATGGTGGAACTCCAGCTACGTAGTGAGCAACCCCGGCGCCGGTGCGCCTAAAAAAATAAGCGGCAATTATATCCGCTATACAAAGAACACAGGCCCATGGAGCTGGAATGAGTTGGCCGGCGGACCCGCTTCTGCCATGCCCAACCACAGCAAAAACATTCCCAACGAAGCTATTACCAAGCCTGCTGATTACAACCTGAAGTTTGAGTTTAATACACTTAAGCCATACAATGCGAGTATTATCAGGATAAACTGTGCGCTGAATGCGGAAGACAATAACGCCTACCAATGGCAACCGCCTTTTGACACTAAGGGGCAATGGCAAACCGTCATCATTCCTTTTGAGGAAGTGGTAGCCAGCTATGCAGTAAAGCCCACTATTAACCCCAATGGTTATTGGTGCAGATTGCTTATTCAGGGTCCCGGAACGCTGGATGCAGATTTGTGCTTTGACAATTTCAGGGTAGTACCTAAAGTTTTGAAATAATCTCCCATCGTTAGCCCCCAATAAAAATCAACCATATGAAAATTGCTAACCATATAAAATGGCTTCCCGCACTGCTTGTGGCCGCCTTCATCTTTGTGTATGGCTGCAAAAAAGAAACCGCTGAAGATGCAGTTTCGGTGCAGTTATTAAGTTTTGGACCCACCGGTGCCATGCATGGCGATACCCTGCGCTTTATCGGTACAAAATTGCAAACCGTAACCGAAATTTTGCTAACCGGAGCTACAGTGCCTTCATCCTCGTTCATCAGCCAGGACTATGAAGAAATACGCATTATCATCCCCACCAGTACCCAAAAGGGATACGTGACCTTAAAATCACCTGAAGGAGATGTTACGAGTAAAACAATGCTGGATTTGGCCGTAGCACCAACCATTACCAGCATTACAGCGTCGGCCAGGCCGGGAACTAATATCAGCATCAAGGGAAATCATCTGGATTGGATTACCAGCGTAAGTTTTGCTAAAGATAAACTGGTGACCGGCTTCGTTAGCCAAAGTATTGGCGAGTTGGTTGTTACCGTTCCGGAAGATGCGGAAACCGGTACGCTCATTTTTACAAGTAGTGGTACCGATCCGCTCACCTTTGAATCGGCTGCTCCTTTGGTAGTTAAGCTGCCTGTAATAACAGGGTTTGCACCCGCTGAGGTTAAGCACAATACCAATGTTACCATCAGCGGCACTGATCTTGACCTCACGAAAAGACTTACCCTGCCAGGCGTAACCGCTCCCATTACCAGTTTTGTTAGCCAAACAGCAACGCAAATAGTAGTAAAAGTGCCTGGCGAAGCAGTTAATGGCAAAGTGACAGCATACCCTGCTTCAGGGGTGCCGTCCGTGTCGGCCACCGACATGAAAATAGCTTACCCGGCGGTTTCGGCCATGGCACCCAACCCTATTGATATTGGTGCTACACTTACCCTTACCGGTACCAACCTCGATCTGGTGAAATCAATTGCCTTTCAGGGTGTTAGCACGCCGGTTACAGTTTTTGCCAGCCAGTCGGCCACTTCTATCAAAGTAGTTGTTCCTACCGGAGCTATTAATGGCAAACTCACTTTAGGCATTGTTAACACAAGTCAGCAAGTAGTAAGTCCCGATCAACTTATTATAAACGGGTACGTATTGCCGGTAGGCCCTGCTTACCCCATTTATGAAGATGGCATTACCAGCAATTGGAACGGCTGGATTGGCGGCGGCTGGGGCGGAACGGTAGATTTGAATAATCCTACCCCCGTAAAACGCGGAACCGCATCAGCAAAAATCAGCTATGTGAGCGGTGGTTATGGCGTACCGCTGCAGTTGGGAGGAGGTAGTATTAGCCTGTCACCTTATTCCACTTTTAGAGTAAGCATTTATGGCGGCACCGGCAGCAATGGCAAGTC
>JAHEMO010000081.1 GCA_024643625.1 Chitinophagaceae bacterium | reverse complement strand
CCGCCCAGTATTTTGCTTCCCAATTGGAAGAAGAAGAGGGAAGCGCGGTTGGTTTGTCTTACCTGACGCATCGCGGATTTACCGCTGAAACCATCAGTAATTTTCAACTGGGCTATTGTCCTGAAGGCGGCGACCATTTTGCCGGCCATGCACAGGCAAGCCGATACAATGCCGACCTGTTGGTGAAAAGCGGCTTATGTGTGCTACGTAATGATAGATTGGTGGACAACTATCGTGGCCGTATTATTTTTCCCATACAAAACCATTTTGGAAAAATTATTGGCTTTGGTGCACGCATTATTAAGGCCAACGATAAGGCTCCGAAATACATTAATACACCCGAGAACGAATTATATGTAAAAAGCAAAGTGCTTTACGGCATTTATCAGGCCCGGCAAAGCATTAACAAACTGGATGAATGCCTGCTGGTGGAAGGATATACAGATGTGGTGAGTCTGCATCAGGCAGGTGTAGAAAATGTGGTGGCGAGTGGTGGCACATCGCTTACCGCCGATCAGTTGCGATTGGTAAAGCGCTACACCAATAACCTGACCATAGTTTATGATGGTGATTCGGCCGGCGTAAAAGCTGCCCTGCGCGGTCTCGACCTGGCGTTGGAGGAAGGACTGAATGTGCAACTGGTACTCATTCCCGATAAAGAGGATCCGGATAGTTATGTGCAAAAAATTGGAGCCGATGCCTTTCAGGATTTTATTAAAGCAGAGAAAAAGGACTTTATCCTCTTTCAGTTGGATGTGGCCTTGCAGGAAGCCGGCAACGATTCAAGGCGCAAAAGTGACGCTGTAAATCGCATTGCGGAAACTATAAGCAAGGTTAGCAAACGTGAGGACTTTACAAGACAGCAGGACTATATCCGCGATGCTTCACAACGTATGGGCATTGATGAAGCAGGATTGAATGCGTTGGTCAATAAGTTCATCCGCGACAGGATACAAAAGCAACTGAATACGGAGCGTGCCGCTGCGGTGCCCGATGTAGAAGAACTCACCAAAAACGACGAGGAACTGCAGCGCGATAGCCTGGCGTTGCTGCTCAATCATGAATTACAGGAAAGAAACGTAATCCGTTGTTTGTTGCAATACGGTTTGCAGGCCCTGAAAAAGGAGCAAACCATTGCCGATTATTTTATTGAGAAGCTTGACGACTTTCATTTTGATAACGACCTGATAGATAAAATGTACAATACCTACCGCCAATGGTATTGGAGTGGCGCAAGACCTACTGAGCAAAGCTTTTTGTATTACGACGACGACGCTATGCGCAACATGACCGTAAGCCTGCTGGAATTTCCCTACGAATTAAGTGAGCATTGGCAAAAGCTAATGCAGGGCCGCGAAATGGCGCCCGACGAAAAACTGCATTTTGAAGTAACCAATGCCCTCAATTATTATATGCTGCGTAAACTGAAGCTGTTGTTGGATAACAACCAACGCGACCTGGAAAAAGAGCGCGACACCAACAAGCAAAATGAACTGATGGAAGTGCATCTTGAGCTTAAGACTTTGGAACGGGAAATTACCACGCAATTGGGTGCGGTGATTGTGATATAGTTGGAAGTTGATGGCTGATGATACGTATTTCGATTTCCATTGCCATTGGAACAACCGGGTGTGGTTAGTTGCCGGTTGCCGGTAGAAGACGTCAGTAAATGGTAGCCGGCCTTTTTTGAAAAACGACAGACTCTTCCCGATAGCTATCGGGACCATTATTCACCATCAATGCTCCTCCACATCTACCACGCCGCCGCTAATAGCGAATTTCAAGGCATCCGGAGCCGTTATATCGCCCAATAATTTTACTCTGTGCCGTTGCACAAAAAAAAGTGTCCCTGCTACGGCGTAGCTCGAAGGGATGTAAACCGTGATATAATCGTGCAGGTGAAATTGCGAAACATCCTCATTGGTGATAAATCCCAATTGCCATACATCGGGTTGGTAAATGCTTACCAAAACAGCCTGCTTAAACTTGCGTTTACGGCCGGCAAAGGCTTCGCTAAAATCTTTTACAAAAGAGTAAATGATTTTTATACCGGGGGTTTTTTCCAACAGGTGATCGAATACGGATAATACACGGCTTACCACAAAGAAGGAACTGATCCAGCCGGCCAGAATTAAAATGGACAGGACGATAAGAATGCCAACGCCGGGCAGGTAAAACGGCTGATTGGGTACGTCACTAACATTTAAGTAAATAGGAATCAGGTTGTCGAGCCAGGTAAATAATTGCAGGATCACATATATAGTAATACTAACCGGCGCCAATACCAATACGCCCTGCAGCAGGTATTGAAAGAGTTTTTTGCCGGTTTGCTTTAGGGTGGTCATAACCAATTGATTTAGGTGCGCAAATTAGCGAAACCCTGTGGTGCCGGCTCTTTAACCTTAGGCCATAGCCTTTTTTTGTTGATGTTGTGTAGCGCTTTGCTGAAATCCTTTAACAATTTAATAGCACTGCGGAAACTCTGGTACACTTCAAAGTTTCCATAGTTTTGCCCCGCAATGGAATTTAACGATCATATTTTGGGCAAAGCCCTTGAGTTATTTAAGCGCTACGGCATCCGCAGCGTTACCATGGACGAGATTTCGGGACAGTGCGGCATTAGCAAAAAAACCATCTACCAACAGTACACTGATAAGGATACGCTGGTGAAATCTGCCGTAAGGGTAATGCTTGATCATGTAGAAAAGGGCTGCACCCATTTTGCCGCCGCAAGCAGCAATGCCATAGAAGAAATGTTTATGGCCATGGATATGGTGCGGGAAATATTTGAAGATGTGAACCCGGCGATGATATATGATGTGCGCAAGTACCACTACGAAGCATATTTAGAATTAGATGGGCACAAAAAGCAGTTTATGCGCGCCATGATTGAGCACAATCTTGAGCAAGGTATTCAGCAGGGCTTATACCGGGCCGACATCAAAATTCCCCTGATGGTGGATTTACACCACAACCTTACCAATATCATTTTTGATCAGGAAGTATTTTCAAAAACCCCCTACAGTATTGCCGATATACAAATTGAATTGATAACACACTACCTGTACGGGTTGGCTACTCCCAAGGGTGTGAAACTGATAGACCAATACAAACAAGCAAGACAAAAATAAAACTGACATGCACCACCTAAAAATTGCGGCTGCAATTTTCATCGCAGCCCTACTCACCACCCCCACTCCCGCACAACAGCGGACCGACAGTGCCAAAACGCACACGCTAAGTGCTGCTGAGGCCGTTGGTCTCGCCCTCACACGCCGGGTAGAAGTTCGCAACGCTGACATCGACATCAAGAACCAAATTGCCTTCAACCGCGAAGTAACAGGGGCTGCCTATCCGCAAATTGCTGGCAATGCAGGCCTGCAGCGCAACTTTCGCATTCCGGTTACCGTATTGCCCGATTTTATCTCGCCGGGTGTATATGGTGTGCTTACCAACGAAGGCGTGAAAGATGGTAGCGGTAACCCCATTAAGGCCCCTGAATCCTACGGTACTTTTCCTGCTCAGTTTGGCGTGCCCTGGCAGGCATCGGTTGGGCTAAGCGTGCAGCAATTGCTCTTTCAGCCCGATGTTTTTGTGGGCCTGAAAGCACGTGATGCAGCGATAACCTTGTACGAAAACCAAAAGTTGGTTGCAGAAGACAGCGTGAGAGCCAATGTGTACAAAACCTATTATGGTGTACTGGTTGCCCGCAAGGGATTGGAATTTGCCCGTGAGTCTTCAAACCGTTTGGCTCAATTGTATAAAGATCAGCAGGCATTGTATGATAACGGCTTTATTGAAAAACTTGACCTCGATAAAACAAGGGTTAATGTAAACAATGTAAAGAGTACCGTAACCAATCTGGAAAACCTGGTTGGGGTAAGTTTGGCTTCGCTAAAATTTGCGTTGTCAATCCCGCAGCGCGATAGTCTGATTCTAACGGATACTTTAAGCACAGACGCCATTAAGCGCGATCTGCTGGCTATAGATGAGTCTTTTTCCTACCAGGACCGTGACGAAATAAAGACTTTGGAAACCAGCGCCACGCTATTGGATTATCAGGTGCAGCGCTACAAATTACAAGCTTACCCTACGGTAGCTGCATTTTGGAATATGGCTACCAACGCACAGCGTCAGCAGTTCAATTTTTTCAATAACGATCAATGGTTTTTTAGCAATATAGCCGGGCTAAGTATTAATGTTCCCATTTTCGATGGTAACCAACGCAAGAACAGGGTTAAGCAAGCCGAATACGAATTGCTGAAAACCCAAAATAATACGGAACGATTTAAGGAGGTGATTAATCTGCAGGTTATTGCTTCAAGAACGCAGTTTGCCAATGCACTTATATCGCTTAATGTGCAGGAAGAAAACAAAGCACTTGCCGAATCAGTATTTGCTACCACTAAAGTGAAATATGCGCAGGGTCTCGGTTCGAGCTTTGAAGTACTGCAACAGGAAACAGCCCTGCAGGACGCGCTTAATAATTATTACAACGCATTATATAATGCCATTCTCGCCCGAATTAGTTACCTGCAGGCATTGGGCAGGCTTCCATAATCATTCTTTATAACAGACTATTTATTTACAATATCATCATCATGCAACACAAACCGACATTCACTAACACACCTGCTGCAAGCAAACCGCGCATTGCCGGTATCCTGCTACTTTTTATATTGGCTACAATGGCAGCGTGCACACCCGGCAAAAAGGAAAAGGAAGGCAATCTGGACGAAAAGAAGGCCGAATTGGCCGAACTGAAAAAGGCTGTGAGCGATCAGCAGGCCGCTATTGCCGCGCTTGAAAAGGAAATTGCCGCTACTGACCCTGCAGCACCGGCTACAACGCCACTGCTGGTAGCGTTGGATACCATTACCACCACCGATTTTAGCCACTATATTGAGTTGCAGGGAAAAATTGATGCAGACGATATCAGCTATATCACGCCGCGTGGCGGCCCCGGGCAAGTAAAAGCGATTTATGTAAAAAAAGGCGATCGTGTAAGCAAGGGCCAACTGATACTGAAACTGGACGATAGAATTATAAAGCAACAGGTAGAGCCTCTAAAAGTGCAATTGGAGTTGGCGAAAGATATTTACCAACGCCGCCAAAACCTGTGGAAGCAGGGTATTGGCAGTGAGGTAGAATTACTATCGGCTAAAACAAATGTGGATCAACTGGAGCGGCAGATTGCCATTGTAGAAGAGCAGGGCAAAACCACCAATGTGGTGAGCGATGTAAATGGTGTGGTTGATGAATTGAATGTGCGGGTAGGGGAGCTATTTACCGGTGCTATGCAGGTAAAAGTGGTAAATACAAGCTCTCTGAAAGCAGTGACTTTCATCCCTGAAAATTATCTGGCACGTGTAAATAAAGGAAGCAAGGTTTTGGTACAGGTACCCGATGTTAATCGCTCTTACAATTCGGCTATTCGTTTTGTAAGCGCATCTATTGATCCTGCATCGAGGAGCTTTATTACCGAAGCTGCACTGCCATCTGACCCTATGCTAAAGCCAAACCTGATAGCCATTATGAAAGTGCTGGACTACAGTGCTCCTAATGCCGTGGCCATTCCGGTTAATCTTATTCAGAGTGATGAGTCGGGTAAATATGTGTTTGTGTCGGCCAATGAAAATGGCAAGCTTGTAGCACGCAAAAAGCCCGTGATACTGGGACAGATGCAAAACGATGTAATAGAGATAAAGGCAGGTCTTGCGTCGGGAGATGTGGTAGTGTCTCAAGGCTATCAGGGTCTGTACGACGGGCAATTGATTACAACACGCCTCATGTAAGTTGTACCATCAAGTTCCACCAGTACACCAATGCATCCCAACACATTTCTCACAACCAAATAACATACTGTGACAACTTTTGATAAACTCATTGCGGAGCTTTCCAAGATCAAGGAATTCAAACCCACCTCCTGGGCCATCCGCAATAAAACATCTATGTACCTGCTGATGATTTTTATCAGCCTTGCAGGTATCTACCAGTTTCTAACGCTGCCCAAAGAGCAGTTTCCTGATATTGTAGTGCCCACTATTTATGTTCAAACTATTTATGTAGGCAACTCACCCAAGGATATTGAAAACCTCGTAACCCGCCCTATTGAAAAGGAACTGAAAGGCATGACAGGGGTAAAAGTGAATAAAATCACTTCTACATCGCTGCAGGACTTCAGCGCCATAATTGTAGAATTTGATACCGGTGTAGATCCTGATGAAGGCTTGCAAAAAGTGCGTGTGGCAGTGGATAAGGCAAAAAAGGATTTGCCATCCGATCTTACGCAGGACCCTGAGGTGCAGGAAGTTTCATTTTCGGAACTACCCATCATGTTTGTAAATATCAGCGGCAATTACGATCAGGTAAAGCTGAAGGAGTATGCCGATAATTTAAAGGACAAGATTGAAGAATTAAGCGAAGTAACCCGTGTGGACCTGGTAGGTGCGCCTGAACGTGAGATTCAGGTAAATGTCGACAATTTTAAAATGACAAGTGCCGGCGTTGGCTTCAGCGATATTGAAAACGCTATTGCCCGCGAGAACATGGATATAAGCGGTGGCTTGCTCAATGTGGGCGATATGAAGCGTAACCTGCAGGTGAAAGGGCAGTTTAAATCGGCCTACGACTTGTATAATGTTGTGATACGTAACAACAGAGGCGCAGCCATATACCTGCGCGATATTGCTGAAATAAAGGATACCATTAAAGAAACCGAAAGCTATGCGCGTCTTGGTGGCAACGAATTGGCGGGTCTGCCCGTTATTACACTTAACATCATTAAGCGCAGTGGTGAAAACCTCATAAATGCCGCCGATGGTGTAAAAGCTGCAGTTGAGGAAATGAAGGCTACCGAGTTTCCCCCCGATTTAAATATTGTTATCACCGGCGATCAGAGCAAGGCTACCAAAGCATCTTTTAACGAGTTGATTAATACCATCGTGCTCGGTTTCGTTTTCGTACTGATAGTGCTAATGTTCTTTATGGGTATTACCAATGCATTTTTTGTGGCACTGAGTGTGCCGCTTAGTGTATTTGTTGCCTTCTTGTTTTTGCCCATTGGCAACATAATCGTAGGAAGCGATATCACCCTCAATTTCATTGTATTGTTTGCCCTGCTGTTTGGTTTGGGTATAATAGTAGATGATGCCATTGTGGTGATAGAAAATACCCACCGCATTTTTGTAGAAGGACATGGCTATATCAGCAGCGAGAAGGCTGCCCGTTATGCGTCCGGCGAAGTATTTATTCCGGTATTAAGCGGCACACTTACCACGCTTGCGCCATTTTTCCCGCTATTATTCTGGCCGGGGCTTATAGGCAAGTTTATGGTGTACCTGCCGGCCATGCTCATATTTACGCTAACGGCATCACTTATTGTTGCCTTCCTCATGAACCCGGTATTTGCTGTGGATTTTATGAATAAGGAAGAACATGGTGCAAAAGCCAAATCTGCGGTTTTTCGCAGGCCTCTGTTTTGGATTTTGCTCGTAGTTGGCATCATATTCGATCTTTTTGGCTCTTTCTTTTTTGGCAACCTGTTTATTTTCCTCAGTTTACTGATGGTAATAAATGTGTATGTGCTAAGAGGTGCTATACATGCCTTCCAAAACAGGGTGCTGCCATCTATTATGAATAGCTATGAAAAGCTATTGCGCTGGACGGTCAAAGGCTGGCATCCTCTGGGCTTGCTGGTAGGTGTATTTCTGTTACTATTTGCTTCCATTGGCTTCTTTGGTGCCGGTGTTGGTTCGGGCAGGGTGCCCATCGTGTTTTTCCCCGGAGGACAGCCAAACTTTGTATATGTGTACCTCAAACTACCTGTAGGTACAGGTGTAGATAAAACCAATGAAGTAATACGCTCCATGGAGGGCCGTGTGTACAAAGCGTTGGAAATGACGGATGGTCGTAAGAACCCTCTGGTGGAAAGTGTGATTACCAACGTTGCCGTTGGCGCTAATGATCCCAGCAGCGGCGACCGCAGTTCCGCCCCCGAACGTGCCAGAATACAAGTGAGTTTTGTAGAGTTTGAAAAGCGCGACGGCAAAAGTACTACCACGTACCTCGATGCCATTCGGGAGGGTATCAAAGGGATTCCCGGTGCCGAAATTTCAGTAGCTAAAGAAAGTAACGGACCACCAACACAGCCTCCCGTTAATATTGAAGTGTCTGGTGAAAACTTTGAAAGCCTGACAAAAACCGCAGTTGCTCTCAAAAATTACCTGGACACTAATAGGGTAGAAGGAGTGGAAGGTCTTAAGATGGACGTAGATCTTACCAACCCTGAAATAACGATTAGTGTGGACAGGCAGCGGGCACTGATTGAAGGCATCAGCACCGCGCAAGTAGGTCTGGAAATAAGAACTGCCTTGTTTGGTAAGGAGGTGAGTAAACTTAAAGAAGGCGAAGATGAATACAAGATTCAATTGCGGTCTAATGAACTGCAGCGTCAAAATATTAGCGATCTTCTGAACATGCGCATCACCTTCCGCGATTTCAATACCGGACAAATAAAGCAGGTACCCATTTCAGCTGTTGCCGATATTGAATTGACCAATACCTATGGAAGCGTAAAGCGTAAAAATCTCAAGCGTGTTATAACGCTGTATAGCAATGTACTTACCGGCTATACGCCCACTGCGGTAAATGCCGAATTAGCCGATAAGATCGCAGAATTCAGCCAAAAACCTGCCGATGTTACCATTAGCCAGACGGGCGAAGGCGAACAGCAGCAAGAAGCTGCCTCATTCCTTTTCAAAGCCTTGATGATAGCGTTTGCCCTCATTCTTTTTGTATTGGTGTTACAGTTTAACAGCATCAGCAAGCCGGTTATCATTCTGAGCGAAATATTGTTTTCTGTAATAGGTGTGCTATTTGGTTTTGCACTTACAGGAATGGAGGTAAGTGTTGTAATGACGGGTATTGGTATTGTAGGTCTTGCGGGTATTGTGGTAAAAAATGGTATCCTGGTAATTGAGTTTGCCGAGGAATTGCGCAAGCGTGGTATGCGTACCCGTGAAGCAGTGGTGCAGGCCGGTAAAACGCGCATCATTCCGGTACTGCTCACTGCCGTAGCTACCATATTAGGTCTTATTCCTTTGGCAGTGGGTCTTAATATTGATTTTGTCGCCATGTTCGAAGAGCTTAACCCCCATATTTATTTTGGTGGCGATAATGCAGTGTTCTGGAAACCGCTTAGCTGGACCATTATTTTCGGATTGATTTTTTCTTTCTTCCTAACACTGCTTGCGGTACCCGCTATGTACCTGATAGCTGAAAGATTGAGGCGCCCCATGCAGCGCATGTTTGGTGGCAAGTGGATTAGTTTGGCGGGTATTCCACCACTCACACTGGCCTTTATTCCGTTGGCAATAGCAGCAGCGGTAAACCAGGGCATAAAAGTGAGAAGGCGCAGAAAGCGGATTGGAAATCGTGCTTCAAAAACATGGATAGGAAGTTGGTTCTAACAACCAGAAATTGAATTCAAATTGATTGTAAAAAAGTGGTCGTTGCATTGAAATGCAGTGGCCACTTTTCATTTTACATCACTTAGTACCGATATTGATGTTAGCTTATGCACAAAAGCACTTATATTTTTCCACTTATTTGTTTGGAGTGTAGCTATGGAAATGTTTTGCATGTTACATTAGTGTATTAATAAAAACTTACGCCCATGGCCAAAGCAAAAAAAACCGTAAAAAAGGCTGCAAAAAAAGCCGTTGCAAAAAAAGCAGCTGGTAAAGTAGCTAAAAAAGTAGCTGCTAAAAAAGTAGCGAAAGTTGCCAAGAAAGCAGCTGGTAAAAAAGTAGCGAAAGTTGCCAAGAAAGCAGCTGGTAAAAAAGTAGCGAAAGTTGCCAAAAAAGCAGCAGGTAAGAAAGTAGCAAAAGTTGCTAAAAAAGCAGCAGGCAAAAAGGTAGCAAAAGCTGCTAAAAAAGCCGCTGTGAAAAAAGTAGCAAAAGCCGCTAAAAAATCTGTGGCTAAGAAAGCAGTAAAAGCAGCAGTTAAAAAGGCTGCAGGCAAGAAAGTCGCCAAAAAAGTTGCCAAGAAGGCTGCCAAAAAAGTAGCTAAGAAAGCCGCCGCTAAAAAGGTTGCGAAAGTTGCTAAAAAGGCAGTTGCAAAAAAGGTTGCTAAGAAGGCAGTTGCCAAAAAAGCTGTGAAAAAGAGAGCTTCCAAGAAGGTTGCTGCTCCTGCTCCCGCTCCGGAAGCACCTGCACCACCAGCGGCAGAAGGTGAACCAGCTGCAGGCAGCTAGTTTTACCCACATCATTTCAAGTCAAGAGGTTGCCCGTTTGTGCAGCCTCTTTTTATGTTTATAGTGCTTTGCCAACCATTCATCAGCATTTGTATTGCACAGCGTTATCCCTGTACTAGTTTTGCTGTCCAATTAAAAATTGAAACATGCAACAAGCACACGAAATTGACTACCGTATTTATGGAGAAGAGATGCAATATGTAGATGTGGAGCTTGATCCCGGCGAAACGGCTATTGCCGAATCGGGTTCGTTTATGATGATGGATGATGGCATTCAAATGCAAACCATTTTTGGCGATGGCAGCCGCCCCGGCGGCACCAATAGCGTGCTCGATAAATTGTTTAGCGCGGGTAAACGCATTCTTACCGGCGAAAGTTTGTTTATGACAGCCTTTACCAATATTGGGCAGGGTAAAAAGCGTGTGGCATTTGCATCGCCCTATCCCGGTAAGATTATTCCGCTTGATTTGGACGCCCTTGGCCGCTATGTGGTGTGCCAGAAGGATGCTTTTTTATGCGCCGCCAGAGGCGTTTCTGTAGGCATTGAGTTTCAGCGGAGGCTGGGCACGGGGCTTTTTGGCGGTGAGGGTTTTATTATGCAGAAGTTGGAAGGCGATGGTATGGCCTTTGTGCATGCCGGAGGGCATGTATTCGAACGTCATTTAGCGCCCGGCGAAACACTCCGTATT
The DNA here is from genome assembly GCA_024643625.1 of Chitinophagaceae bacterium. Classification (GTDB taxonomy): domain Bacteria; phylum Bacteroidota; class Bacteroidia; order Chitinophagales; family Chitinophagaceae; genus Phnomibacter. Next base: position 2,042 of record JAHEMO010000081.1, on the reverse strand, counting down.
GATACGGGCTGTCTGGTAGCTTATACGCATACGGTGCAGTACGATATTCAGTTTGTGGGCGGCATTCGTAATACCATTTTTGGCGGTGAGGGGTTATTCTTTGCCACATTGCGAGGCCCCGGTACTGTTTGGATACAAACCCTGCCTGTAAGCCGGCTGGCCTCCCGTATTCTGGCCTACGGCACATACCAGCGCAAAGGCGAAGGAAGCATTCTTGGTGGCCTGGGCAATCTGCTGGACGGCGATGGGCGATAGCGTCAGCATCGAAATTGTCATAACATAAAAAGGTCAGTAGTTACGTATAAACTACTGACCTTTTATGCTGATAGCGCAGTTTGTTATTGCATCATCATCATGCGCATTCCCTGCCGCATACCGCCGGGGCCCGATGCCGGTTGACCAAACTTGCTGAGGTTGTAAGTGAGCGATACCATAAAATATTGTTGCAATACCGTGTATCTGGTATCCTGCACATAGTTGGCATTTACATCACGCTGTACGCCTGTATTTTGTTTTAGCAAGTCAAAAACACTTAAGCGCACTTCAGCTTTCTTGGTTTTCAGGAAAGTTTTGGCCATGCTTGCATTCCACAAGGTGAAGTTGGGGTTGAATCCAGCGGCACGGCCTGCATTACCGGTGTAATTGATGTCGGTTTGTAAAATAAAGCCCTTGGGTAAAAAGAAGTTCATATCCAGATTGGTGCCGTAGCTGTAAAAATTGGTGTTTTGCGACGACTGTAATGAGTACCGGGCGTTGTTCCAACTAATATTGCCACCAAGGCTTATATCAAACAACTCTTTGTAGGCAAAGCTTGCCGTAACGCGCTGCGAAAGGGTTGCGTTTTTGATGACATTCTCTTCACCATTAAGCAAATTCACATTATTTCTAAAGCTGCCACCCGTACCAAAGTTTAAGTTAATGCGGTCTGTCTCCCCAATGCGAATAGGAAATCCAAAATTTACATTACCACTTGCATTGTACACGCCGTTTACGTTGTCGTAAGTTGTAACGCGTCCACCAAATTGTCCGATGCTATCGTTATTCACAATATCATTAAAGGTTTGCGATACATTGAAAAAGGCAAAGAAATTGCGCATGGTATACGGATCGAAACTTGAGTAGTTAATGCGCATACTGTTGGTAAATGCCTGTTTAAGGTTGGGATTACCAATCGTAACATTCAATGGATCGCTTATATCAGCCACCGGCTGCAACTGCTGCACGCTTGGGTTCTGCGTGTTGCCATTGTAAAATATCCGGAAATTGCGATAGCGGTTTTTGCCAATCTGAATTTGTGCCGAGGGCAAAAAGTTTACGAAGGTTTGACTGATGGGGTCTGTTTTGCCTTGTACTGTCGATGTAAGTTCGGCCCTTTGTAAGCGACCCCCAATAGTATAGCTCCAACCGGTGCGGTTTTCTTTAAAGTTTACACCGGCACCGCTGTTCATATACTCGTTTTCAAAATAATTGGTCAGCTGTTTGTTGGCCCGGTCATATTGGCCGGTAAAAGGATTATAGTCGAAAGTTTCCTGGTTATTGTTGCTGTTGTTGTTGTTGTGGTAAAGGTTGAGTTCCAGCAGAGAGCGACGGCTCATGGGTTCAGTATAGCTTACCGTTACCCCATAATTCAAGCTATTAGCATCGGTGAAATTGCGTTGGTTAAGCGTGTCGCGTCTTACCACATTACCAAAGCGGTTATTGATAGTGTATTGCCCGCCACTGCCATTATTATCAACGGTGGTAAAGTTAAAATCGGTGCTGAACGTACGGCCGGCACGATTGAATTTATGACGATATAACGCGCTTGTAAAAATATTGTAGCCTGAATTTTCGCTAAAGGTATTGTTGCGGCCATCAGACAGGATATTGCCTTTAGGCCCCAGTGTGCTAAAAACCTTGTTGGTATTATTTTCTGTTTGCTGAAAGCTCAGCCGCGATGTGATTTTTACAGAATTGAAACTGTCGATCTTGTAGTCCAAACCAAGATTCAGGCGATGGTTGTTATTATCTCTTTCCGTACGGCCCGGCTCAAGATAGAGCTG
>JAHEMO010000325.1:1432-3471 GCA_024643625.1 Chitinophagaceae bacterium | reverse complement strand
CCACAATGGCAAGCTGGCAGCCGTCACCAATAATGGGGTGGGTATTCAGACTATTCAATTGTTATCCGTGCAGCAGCAGCAAGTGTTGCACTCCGTTGCCATCGACAGGAGTTGGTATGGCCTTGCCTTTAGCCACAACGATAAATTACTCTATGCTTCGGCTGGGCACAACAACCAAATATTGGTATATGCCATAACCAACAACAAACTGGTATTGCAAGACAGCCTCGTATTGGGAAAACCCTGGCCTAAGCGCATTGGACCTGCAGGCATAGCCTTACACCCCACGCAGCCGCTGCTGTATGTAGCCACCCGCGACGATAGCGCCGTGTATGTGATGCAAACGCAAACCCATCAAACCGTAAAGCGCTTACCACTAGGTGGCGAAGCGTATACCTGCCTGCTATCGCCCGATGGGCAAAAGCTGTATGTGAGTGTATGGGGTGCCGACCATATTGCGGTAATCAATACGAACAATTATCAGGAAGAAAAGCGCATAGCCGTTGGCGATAACCCGAATGAAATGGTGCTAACCCGCGATGGACAATGGCTGTACGTATGCAATGCAAACGATAATAGTGTGTCGGTAATTAATACCACAGCCATGCAGGTGAAAGAAGTATTGAATACCGCTTTGTATCCCAATGCCCCGGCAGGCAGTACAGCCAATGCACTTACGCTGTCGCCCGACGAAAAAATGCTGTATGTAGCCAATGCCGATAACAATTGCCTTGCCGTATTTGATGTGGCTAAAAAAGGCTTTAGCGAGAGCGAAGGTTTTATTCCTACGGGATGGTATCCTACCAATGTAAAACAGGTGGGCAAACAAATTTGGGTAACCAATGGCAAAGGTTTTACATCAAAAGCCAATCCCCGGGGACCAAGCCCCATCAGCCCCCGCAGCAGTGTGGGCCGCCACCTGGCCGATACCGGTGCAGTAGCACAGCAACAATATATCGGCAGCCTGCTTACCGGCTCGCTTAGCATGATAAACCTGCCTTCGGACGAAGCATTGGCTAAATACAGCAAGCAGGTGTATGCCAATACGCCGTATAACGCCAGCCAGATGCAAACCACGCTGGCGCAAAGCAAGAGCCCTTTTGGCACGCAGGCGTCGCCTATCAAACACGTGTTTTACATCATCAAAGAAAACAGAACTTACGATCAGGTACTTGGTGATGTTGCGGGTGGCAATGGCGATACTTCGCTGCTGCTTTTTGGCGAAAAAAATACCCCCAATCAACACAAGCTGGCCACACAGTTTGTGTTGCTCGACAACTTTTATGCCAATGGCGAAGTGAGCGCCGATGGCCACAACTGGAGCATGGGTGCATATGCCACGGACTACCTCGAAAAAACATGGCCCAGCAGCTATAGCGGCCGCGGTGGCAGCTATGGAGCCGAAGGCGAAAGAGAAATTGCCAATAACAAACGCGGATTTATTTGGGACAACTGCAAGCGCAATGGCATCAGCTACCGCAGCTATGGCGAATTTGCCGATAATGGCGGTGCCAATATTCCCTCGCTCGAAGGACATTTTTGCCGCTACTTTACCGGCTACGATACCCGTGTGCAGGATACCGTGCGCTTTTACCAATGGCAACGCGATTTTGATAGTTTGCTAGTGATAGGACAAGTGCCGCAATTCAATACCATTCGCTTTGGTAACGACCATACCGATGGCCTGCGCAGGGGATTGCCTACACCACAGGCCCATGTAGCCGATAATGATCTTGCCGTGGGCTTATTTATTGAATACCTGAGCAAATCGTCCATTTGGCAATCCTGTGCTGTATTTATTGTGGAAGACGATGCGCAAAATGGCCCCGATCATGTGGATGCCCATCGCACTACCGCATACCTGGCCGGCCCTTTTGTAAAACGCAATTTTATTGACCATACCATGTACAGCACATCAAGCATGCTGCGCACCATGGAATTACTGCTTGGCCTGCCTCCCATGACGCAGTACGATGCTGCAGCCACGCCTATGTGGAACAGCTTTACGGCAACGCCTGATTTTTCGGGTTTTACAAGCA
>JAHEMO010000325.1:0-1332 GCA_024643625.1 Chitinophagaceae bacterium | reverse complement strand
AGCATGCTGCGCACCATGGAATTACTGCTTGGCCTGCCTCCCATGACGCAGTACGATGCTGCAGCCACGCCTATGTGGAACAGCTTTACGGCAACGCCTGATTTTTCGGGTTTTACAAGCATGCCCAACCGCATCAACCTCTCTGATCGCAATACCGCCATGAACTATTGGCAACGGCTTAGCGAAACTTTTGATCTGAGCAAAGAAGATGCTGCGCCCGATCATGAATTTAGTCAGGTGATATGGCATGCCGTAAAAGGACTAGATGTGCCTTACCCCGGGCCACGCAGGGCTGCATTTGTAAAAACGCTGGAAGACGATGATGATGATTAACATCGGGTAATAACCATGTAATGCCGGAGGCGAGGACAAGAAAGCGGGTGTAGCGGCTTGCTAATACCAAAATTGATTACCAACTTTAAGTGCGGTGCCTTTATCCGCGCTTTATGAAAACATACCCTGCGCTTATTCTCGACGATGAATTGCCCGGCCGGCAATTGATGGCCGAACTATTAAAAAGACATTTGCCTCAGGTACAACCCGTTTTTACAGCAAAAAATATTGAAGAGGCCCTGCAGCTTGCCACAACAAAACAACCATCAATTTATTTTCTGGATATTGAAGTGGATGGCCGCTCAGGATTTGAGTTGCTATCCCTATTGCCGGCTTATACATATGCCGTAATTTTTACCACAGCGCATCAAAACTATGCGCCTCAGGCCTTTCGTGTGCATGCTGCAGACTACCTGCTAAAACCCATTGTGGTGGCCGAATTAAAAGATGCGGTGTACAATGCTATTGCACTGCTTGAACAGGGACAGCCCGGCTTATCTCAGGGCAGCAACGCTAATCCCGCCGCTATCGCCATACCCACCATGGATGGTTTTAAAATATTGCGTCCTGCTGATATTATTTACTGCAAAGCATCGGGCAACTATACTGACATTGTATTGCGCAATAAAGGCAGTATTATTTCGAGCTCCACGCTTGGGCATTTCGAAACACAGCTTACGCCTTATGGCTTTTTCCGCATACACCGATCCTGTCTAATCAATCTCGCCGAGGTAGTGGCCTATCGCAAAGGCGAAGGCGGATTTATAGAGATGAGTGATGGCATGGTAGCAGAATTGAGCCGACAACGGAAGGCCGATTTTATTGCACTTTTCAAACACGCCACACCGTGAAACGATTAGCATTACTGCTATTATTAGTGCTGCTATGGTTTAGCCACTGCAGCATGGGGCAGTATTTGCAAGCTAACTTGTTTACCAAAAAAAATGGTGTACAGGAAGGCTTAGGCAGCCCTGCTATTTCGGGGGTAAGCCAGGACAG
>JAHEMO010000324.1 GCA_024643625.1 Chitinophagaceae bacterium | reverse complement strand
AGGCTAAGGTAAACCGGCACTGATTCGCCCGGACAAATAAATGGATTATCCAGCGGTGTGCCATTTGCATCCTTAGAGAGGTATGCACCAACTATTACCACATCGTTTGAGGTGCAATTGAGTTTGCCGCAATCGGCAGGAGAATTTTGCGCATAACCGAAAGCGGATACCAGCGATAACAAAATTGGAAGCACTGATTTGAGATAAAATTGCCAGCCTTTTGCCATTGTTTTTTGCAATTGGATGGCGTGTAGCGTAGTTGTTTTCATTGGGGGTTCTATTTTAGGTGAATGGAAAAATGTTTTCATTTTATCATACTAACTATATAAGCATAGCGCAGCACCGACAGCATATGTCAGTACACATGCCGTGCTGGTTAATTGAATCAATGGGTAAATAAGTAAGAAACAGTGTCGTATCAGGGCATAGCTACCGCATGCTTCACGCATTAATCTTTTGCAATAACATGAATGCAAGAACCGATAGCAAAGTGCCAAACAGTGAGGTTAGACTACAATAGTCTTTGCAATAAGCTATAAAGGGTACATGATAAAAAAGGGATTTTTAATAACTGGTTTTTGTTTTTTAAAAGGGTTCCTCCCGTTGGTCCCGGAAGAAGAAGTGTGTGAGTGAAATTGTCAAAAGAAAATACCAGTCATCAAAGGGTAGTGATGCATTTGGTATTTACTAACCACTGTTAAGGTAAAAATTGCAAATGGGTGATGCAAGCGTGTGGTGAAACTTTTTGATTTTAAAAAAGCATCGCTTGAGTTTTTGTTGATTAATAAATGAATCGAATAAAGTATTACAATAATTCCACGATCACAAAAGAATTTAATCGAACCATTTGCTGCAAAAGATTGCCATGCAGCTTTGTCAGCGGTAATTTGCTGCGGATTTATGATGTGTTGGGGTATATTGAAAAAAAGCGACAGGTTTCTGCCGCTTTTTTCTGGATTCATCGCTTTTATACTATTCTGTTGCCGCGTTGGCATTAGTTATACCCCACCCAAAGTTTGCGGATTTGCCGGGATAGTAGCTGGAGCCTTCAATCATCTTGTTTAATACATGCTCTCTGCTTGCGGCCGGATTTCTTGCCCAAACCAGACCGGCAATACCTGCAGCGGTTGCAGTGGCCACGCTTGAGCCACCTACTGTGGATGGCGGAAATCCGGTTTGTGCAGTACTAATTGCGGTTCTGCCATTCAACGATTGTTCCATTACTACTACAAAATCTACTTCTGGCCCTTCATGGCAGGCATCGCAGCGCGATTTTTGGTTGTCTTTTATGCCCGTTACTGCATTCACGTTGGTTTTTGTGGCTGGAAAAACTACACCCCACCAACCGGAACTCCAACCGAAAGAAGTGCCCGCTGCGCAAAAAATGAGTTTCCCTTTATTATAGGCATAGTCCACCGCATCGCCCAACTGGCTGCTGCTGGTGATGCGACCCATGCTCATGCTCACGATATTTACGCTTGCCGTGTTGCCTGCCAAAACAAAGGCATCGCTCACGCCTTTGTTTTCTCTTGATTCATCAATGAGGACATCTACGCTAGCTCTTACAGACACAATACTAGAGTTGTATGCCACGCCGGTAGCGCCACCCACGGTATTGCGCGGCGAAGCTGCCGCTCCAATCATGCTTGTGCCGTGGCCGCAGGCATCGTTTACACTGGTTTCTACTGATCCATAGCTTAATCCCAGCCAGGCCGATTTGCGGAGGGTTACTTTTTTCTCCAAAGTCCGTCCATTGCTATTGCCGGAGTTTAACAGGCTGTGGAATAATGCCTGATCGGGACTAATGCCGGTGTCAATTACCATTATTTTTTTACCCGCTCCTGAACTACGGCTCCATGCCGCCGGTATGTTATGGTATGCGTAGTTCCAGGATTGCTTTGCGCCTGGCGAAATGGTGATATAATCTGCGGGTTCGGTTAATCCTGCTTCAGCATTATTGCTGCCGCAGCCGCTGGTGCTGGTTTGCGCAATATTTTGCTGCACACCAAACAGGCCCGCATTTGGTTCATAGCCCATGGGTTCGGCATAGCGCACTGTTGCATTTTTCCGTAGCATGGCTATGGTTGCCTGGTTTTGAACAAATACATCTACAACCGGCAATACAGATTCATCATAAGCAATGAGTTGGTCAATAGTTAGCGATGGGTTAAGCTGCTTTTCGGTAATCAGGATTTGCTGTAGGAGGGCATCGCGTGTTTGTTGCCACTGGTTTTCGCCAATATCAATGGTGTGAATAGTAGAGGAAAGATCATGACTTTGATTTTGCGGTGCGTAACCAACGCTCAACACCAAATCCCGATTTTGAAGGGCACTCCAAATCACATGGTCGGGTTGTTTGTTCCAATTGAATTGTCCGCTTTTTATTACTTCATCTTTAATAAGCTGGTCAACTTGCAGAGAGGAAAGTTTTTCTTGCTGGTTGTCAGTAGATCCGCTGTTTAAATTGGTTTTGTTGCAGGATAAAAGGCCGGCAATTACCGCCACAAGCCAAATGGATTTCTTCATGTTGGGACTTTTTTTGAGGTGTAAAAGTGATTCAGCAATTAAGGTAAGGCCGATTTCTAGTGTTGACAAGTTCCCGCACTTTTTTCTTGCACTCACGCATGTATTTGGGTATTCACCTGTTTTGAAAGTGTTGGCATTTTATGGCGCTTATTGCCAACTTATGTCTAAAGCCATAGCAGCCCTTAAACGGTTAACATCAGGCTTTATCCTACATGCAATAAACCATTGACATATGAAAAAGATTTTGGCAGTTTTAATGGTATGGGTGAGCATAGTAGGGGCCGTAACGGACGTGGCTGCGCAACGGCCAACCATGGGGGTTCAGGTGCGGCCGCAGGTTCCGGCTTATCGCAGACCGCCAATGCCTGCAAGGGGATATATATGGGTGGCCGAGAGCTGGCGGTGGCGCCACAACCGATACGCGTTTGTGCCCGGCCAATGGGTACTGCCACCTTCCCGAAATGCCCGCTATGTTCCCGGCCGTTGGGACCGCAACAGATATGGTTGGGTATGGATAGACGGCTATTGGGCTGGCCGAAATGATAACCGGGGCTACGACGACAGGAGCCGACAACGAAACGACGATAGGTACTATTACGACGATGATTCTTATCGCTACTACGACAACCGAACCGAAAATGTAAGAAGACGGTACTAGCGATTTACATATTTGTGTTGCATGACTATTGGTGGTTACAAACAGCCCGGGTATTCTTGCCTGGGCTTTGCTTTTGGCGCAGCAATTCTATTCTTCATTTTTTTCAATTACGGTTCTGTTGTCAGCCACTTAGATTTGTTTTTTGGACAAAAACTATTTTATGCGCCGCACCATTTGGATAGCTGTTTTCTGTACATCATTTTTCTTCAGCAGTAATCATTCGTATGCACAGCATGCCATTATTCCGGCTCCAGTTAATTATGCCCCGGGTAGTGGCGTGTTTGTATTGGACGGTTCAGTTGCCTTGCGGGTTGC
>JAHEMO010000323.1 GCA_024643625.1 Chitinophagaceae bacterium | reverse complement strand
AACTTTCGCTTTCAGCCCTGGTACCGGCAGCTTAAAAAAATGCTGGATCAGCAATTGCTGGGCAAGGTGCATCATGCCTGCACCCGCATGCGCATGGGCGATGGCTGGCCTACCGATGCCTACCTGGCAAGGCAGCCCTATTTCCGCCACATGCCAAAGTTGCTGGTACACGAAACGGGCATTCATTTTATAGATACCTACCGTTATTTGTTTGGCGAAGTGGCCAGCGTATACGCCAGCCTGCATAAGCGCAATGCGGCCATTGCCGGTGAAGATGCCGGCACCATACATTTCAACTTTACCAGTGGCGCCACCGCCATTTGGGATGCGAGCCGCTACCACGAAAGCAATGCTGCCAACCCCCGTTACACTTTTGGCATATTGTGGATTGATGGTGAAAATGGCAGTCTACGATTAGAGGAAGATGGCCGGATATACTTCAAGAAACTTGGCGAACCCGAAACCGAAATAGTCTACACCCATCAGGATCATCATTTTGCGGGAGACTGTGTGTACGCCACCATCCAACATTTTGCAACTGCTCTGCAATCGGGTACACCCTTCGACACTCCGGCGCAGGATTACCTTATCAATATGCAGATAGAAGAAGCTATTTATCAATCGGCGGCTTCAAACGCTGTAGTGGCCATTTAAATGAATAATACGACCAAGATGGGGCACAATGGAAATAGCAAAGGCGCCCGCTGAGGTTTTTTTTTGTGGTGCAAATGCAAGCAAATACATTTTTTTCATAAGCAAGCAGTCTATACAATTACAGGGGTTGTTGTCTAACATGCCCCTTTTTTTATGCCCATTACCCTGATAATGAGGCAAAACTATTTTTTGAAATTTTCTGTTAATGGATGTTAAATACTCCTAATTTTCCAAAAGAATCATTTTTGAATTGGAAATATTGAACAGATAGGCATTTTTCAAGTGCGGTCTTTTTACAGTACGTATTTTCTGCAACCCCCTTTTCGATTTAGTTTATGGCTTCACTACAAGTAAGACCCGGCGCGCTCGGGTACGACAATGCTGCACACCTGTTGCGGCGGGCAACTTTTGCACCCGGTCAGGATCAGATTAATGCATTTGCAGCCAAAACCGCTACGGAAGCTTTGGCAGATTTGTTTCAGTTTGACGCATCGGTATTTCCAGCGCCCCGGTATAGCGGCAACCTGTATATACCCACAATAGCCGATCCTGCTCCTGTATTTGACCCCGCCATTCATTCCAACAGGGCATGGCTAAAAAACTGGTGGTTGCATTGCGCCTTTCTGGATAATACCCTGCAGCACAAGATTGCCTTTATGTTGCATACCATTTTTGTGACGGATGACACCATCAATATCTATACTTTATTTGACCATCATGAACTGCTGAAATATCATGCCAACGGCAGCCTGCGCGATTTGGCTGTGCGCGTAACGCGTAACCTGCACATGTTGTACTATCTGGACAACAGACTGAATACCGCAAGCAGCCCCAACGAAAACTATGCCCGGGAATTTCTGGAGCTCTTTACCATTTTGAAAGGCGAACAAGTAGCCACCGGGAACTATACCAATTATACCGAGCTTGATGTGCAACTGGCGGCTAAAGTGTTTACCGGTTTTGATGGTAACCAGGGAACAGCAGAAAGCAGGCTAACCAATGTAGATCCGGTAACCCAAATTCCGCAGGGCACCCTTAACCTGAACCGGCACGATAAAACCAATAAAACCTTTAGCTCCGCCTTTGGCAATACCGTAATAGCAGGGGGTACCACAACCGATGGTATGGTAAGTGAGTTGCAGGCTTTTATAAATATGGTATTTGCGCAGCAAGCCACTGCATTAAACTATGCCCGAAGAATCTATCGGTTTTTCGTTGGTCGCAACATAAGTGCAGAAATAGAGACTGACATTATTGTACCGCTGGCCAATACCCTGCAAAGCAATAACTACAACTTGCAGGTAGCTATTACGCAGTTGCTCAGCAGTCAGCATTTCTTTGATGAGGATGGTCCGGAAAAAGGCGATGTTATCTGGGGTGCCAAAGTGAAAAGTCCGTTGGATTTGGCGCTTGGTGTTTTCAAAGATTTTGCGGTAACCATTCCCGACTACGTTACGCAAAATGCATCCAATTATTCGTTTTACGCCAATAGAGTAGCGTCAAAAGTTACCAATATGGGATTGCCGCTTTGGGTACCCTTTTCGGTAGTAGGCTATGCCGCATACACCGAGGCACCCAATTACGATAAACTATGGCTAACACCGTTATCGCTCGGTACCCGATACAATGATTTTATTACTGCCCTTATATCGGGCTACACATACAGCGGAGTGCAGATAAAATTGGATACGGTTTTATTTGTGCGCAACAGCGGATATTTTACTAATCCAGCTGAGGCAGATGTATTGCTTAGCGAATTTTATAAGTTGCTTTTTACCTCTACGCCTCAGGGAGGAAGAAGTGGATATTTCAGAGATGCGCTGTTGGGTGGACTTAGCATAATAAACTGGCGCAACGATTGGAATGCCTATATAGCCGGCGGATCGAAAACCGCTGTGGCTGCAGCCCTTAACCGATTGGTAACCGCATTAGTAAAAAGCCCGGAATACCAGGTACAATAACACATTTCAAAAAAAGCGCTTTATGAAAAGAGCAGATTTTTTGCGCCTTACAGGCAATTTGGGACTAACCGCGCCTTTTGTACTCAATGGTATTTCAGCAAGAGCCGGCAATTTTTTGGAAGGCTTTGATATGCCTCCAAGATGTGCTGACATATCGGACAGGGCCGTGGTAATTGTAAGACTGGCCGGTGCCAATGACGGCCTCAATTGTGTAATTCCTATTAATCAATACAGTACTTACGAAGCCATACGCCCGGGCATTAAAATTTTGCAGAGCGGCACGGGCGCTTATATTGATTTGGACAGCAGCCTGCCGGTTGACCGTCAGTGTGGCCTCAACCCCAATATGCAGGGGTTTAAAAATCTGTACGATCAGGGCAAACTTGCTGTGTTGCCGGGTGTTGGCTATCCTGCGCCAAACTATTCGCATTTTGCCAGCGAAAACACCATGTTTTCCGGCAAAGATGGTAATACCAACCAAAAACTGGAGGACGGTATTTTTGGCCGTTATCTCGCTTCAGTGTTTCCCAATCTGGCGGGAACGCCCAATAGCCAAAACCGGGATCCGCTGGCCATACATATGGGTTCCTCTAATCCTAATTTATTTTATGGCCATACCCACGAGTTTGGAATAGAGTACAACCTTAACAGCCTGCAAAACCAATTGTGGGCCACGCCGGGATTTGCAGGCATGGCGGTACCCGATGCCAGTGAACATAACGAGCTGCTGCAATACATCACTTTTGTGGAGCAAAGCATGGACGTGTATTACAACCGCGTTATTGAAAATTTTAATGCGGGATCAAACTCCACAGTAGCCTACCCCGATACCAGCCTGGCCAAGCAACTGAAAACCGTGGCCAGAATGCTAAAGGGCGGTAGCCG
>JAHEMO010000003.1:40548-50401 GCA_024643625.1 Chitinophagaceae bacterium | reverse complement strand
TTTTTCATAACCAACGGCAGCACACCTCAGGGTCTTTTTGCCATAACGGGAACCGCAATCAGCAACAACGTTTTCATAGGCCCAACGCCCAATCTGCAAACGGTAATGATGGGTGAAGTAAACCCTCCGGTATTTACCCATTATTTCCCAATGATTTTCAATGCTACGCCATGGCGGTTATATCAAAGCTATTTGCCGGCCAACTGGCAGCAATGGCCGGGCATGCAGGAAGCCTTTATGGCAGGCAAAATGGGACGCGGGGAAATCATCGCTCACGGCACCACTATCGATCCCTCGTGGTTTTCCGGGAAGCCTTATCACCCCGTTAGCCCCACGCTGGGCTGCCTGTGCGGCCGCGAAATATGGGATGGCAAAACGGGTAAAATTGTAAAAAGCGACCAATTGGATATGGTGAATGCTTTTATAAGTACGCCGGGCACCAAAGGATACCTGTTTGTCATCAACCTCACCGATAAGCAAGAAGCGGTGTCTGCAGCAGAACTGGAAGACCTTTTGAAGAAATGGTGAGCTCCATTACGAAAATATTTTACAAACTAGTCGATATTAAAAAAGATTATTTTTTCAAACAGCCATGCTTATTGTCTTTTTGCTTCAAATTTGAGAAGTTAACCACGTTAAAGCATGACCTTAAGCGAGAAGCAAACCATAGATAACAAAGCGTACATTGTCGATTTGGCCAGTTTATATGCTCAGGAGCTGGTTAATGAAGTGCTGCCATTTTGGGTAAAAAACAGCCCCGACAGCGTGAATGGTGGATTTTTCACCTGCCTCGACGCTTCGGGAAAGGTATTTGACACCGATAAATTTATGTGGTTGCAAGGGCGGCAGGTTTGGTGCCTGTCGTACATGTACCATCATCTAAAGCCCGAGCAACAGTGGCTGGATATGGCCATTCAAGGCGCTGACTTCATGCTCAAACACGGCCGCGACAATGAAGGCAACTGGTATTTCTCTTTAGATCAAATGGGCAGGCCGTTGGTGCAGCCCTATAATATTTTCAGCGATTGTTTTGCAACCATGGCGCTTGCCGCCCTCGACCGCGTTTGCCCGGGAAAGGGATATGGCGAGGTTGCAGTAGAAACATTTGACAACATTATTGCCCGCAGGCAAAACCCCAAAGGAGCTTATAATAAAAATTATCCCGGCACAAGGCCCATGCGCAATTTTAGCCTGCCTATGATTTTGTGCAACCTTGCTCTGGAACTGGAGCATGTAATAGGCAGTGATGCCGTAAATGCCTTTATACCAGAGGTTTTGCACGAAGTGATGGATATTTTCTATCAGCCTGAATTGGGTGTGATTTTGGAAAATGTGGCCGAAGACGGCAGCCTTGTGGACTCATTTGATGGCCGGCTGCTAAACCCGGGCCATGCCATAGAAGCCATGTGGTTTGTAATGGACATCGGCCACCGGATTGGTAATAAAAAACTCATTGCTCAGGCCACACAAATCATGCTCAACACTTTGCAAAAAGGATGGGATAATGAATATGGCGGCATCTTCTATTTCCTTGATTTGCATGGCCATCCACCACAACAATTGGAGTGGGATCAAAAACTATGGTGGGTGCATGTAGAAACCCTTGTGGCATTGGCTAAAGGGTACCAATACACCGGCAATCAGGATTGCCTGCGGTGGTTTATGAAAGTGCACGAATACAGTTGGCAGCATTTTCGTGACGATAAAAATGGCGGCGAATGGTACGGCTACCTCAACCGGCAAGGCGAAGTTTTACTACACTTGAAAGGGGGTAAATGGAAAGGCTGTTTTCATGTGCCAAGGGCGCTGTACCAGATAGCTACTACCTTCAATCCCAGGGTTTTTAATAGGCCTTAATAATGCTCAAAAAGATTCATTCAAGGGCAACCCCTATGCAAGATGTAAAAATGAACTGGCAAGCCTGGACCCCAAAGTTGCTGAACCACCTCAACCTCAGCCTCAGCCTTAGCCTTTGCTTCACCCTCTGTATCATCAGCTGCCGTCCTATACACAAAACACAAATAGATGTGCTGGTAATTGGCGGCGGCACAAGTGGCGTATCAGCAGGTATCAGCGCGGCAAGGCTTGGAGCAAATACCCTTGTGGTAGAGGCAGGTCCCTGGCTGGGCGGCATGATATCTGCCGCAGGCGTTACCTGTACCGATGGCAACCATAATCTGCCATCAGGGATTTGGGGTGAGTTTCGCGAAAAACTTTACAACCATTATGGCGGGCCGGCCGCTGTAGCCACAGGCTGGGTAAGCCATACCCAATTTGAACCCCATGTAAGTGATTCCATTTGGAAGGCTATGGCTAGCGCTGAATCCAGGCTGAAAGTGCAGCATGGATGGCAATTCAGCAGCACCAAAAAAGAAGGCAACCGCATAACAGGAGCCATATTTATGGATGAAAAAGGCAGGCATCACGAAGTACAGGCCAAAATAACTATTGATGCCACCGAAATGGGTGATGCATTTGCCAACGCCGGCATTTCTTACGATTTAGGCATGGAAGCCGGTGAAAGTGCCGGTGAAAATGTGGGCGTTGATTCCAGCTATCCTATTGTGCAGGATCTGACATGGGTAGCCACTTTGAAAGATTATGGACCCGCTGCCGATTGTACCATAGCCAAACCATCGGGATACACGCCTGAAGAATTTGACGGTGCCTGCACGGACTTTTATAAAGACAGCAGCAAAAAAGCCCCAACCGTAAATGGCAAAAAAATGCTGGACTACGGCAAACTGCCCCATGGCAAATACATGATAAACTGGCCAAATGCCGGCAACGATACCTACCTGAATGTCGTTGAACTTTCCTCTGCCGATCGTGAGCAGGAATTGCAAAAAGCAAAAGCCACTACCCTAAGATTTGTGTACTTCATTCAGCACCAATTGGGGTTCAAAAATCTTGGACTGGCCGACGATGAATTTCCTACTGCCGACCGCCTCGCACTAATGCCCTACTATCGCGAAGGACGAAGAATGCATGGCATGGTGCGCATGAACATCCGGCATATTGCCGAGCCATTTACCTACGATAGCAATTTGTTCCGCACCGGCGTTGTAGTTGGTGATTATCCAATCGACCATCATCACAAAAAAAATATTGCGGCTCCGCAGCATCTCGATTTTTATCCGGTTCCCTCCTACTCTATTCCGCTTGGCACTATGCTGCCCCGCGAACATGAAGGCATCATCATTGCCGAAAAAGGTATTAGTGTAAGTAATGTTGTTAATGGCACTACACGGCTGCAACCGGTATCCATTTTAATTGGACAAGTAGCCGGAACCCTTGCAGCACTAAGCATTAAGTCAGGCGCAGCACCCAAACAAATTCCTGTGCGGGATGTACAGCAATCTCTGCTGGATCAACAAGCAATGCTTATGCCTTACATGGATGTTGCCGTTGGTGATACTGACTTTGCAGCCATACAACGTATTGGCGCTACCGGCATTTTGCGGGGAACCGGCATTCCGTTTAATTGGGCCAATCAAACATGGTTTTATCCTGATGCTCCGGTGCAGCTCGATTCGCTGCTGCAAAATTTGCAGCCCTATGTAAAAATCAGTTACAGCCACAAGCAGCAATATTTAACCATCAAAAGCGCATTGCAACTCATATTCCAGCTGCTACCCCATTTTCAGCGCCAATACGCCAGTACGATGGATGCATTTGTGCAGCAACAGGTAATAACTGAAAGTCAATGGGTAATGCCTGTAGATGAAATGGAGAAAAGACTGATAACGCGCAGGCAAATGGCCCAACTGCTGGATAAATATGTAGATCCTTTTGCCATACCCGTCAACCATCAGGGAGCCATACAATGGCCGGTATTGCCATGAGTAAAAGGTGCAAGGATATTCACATGCAACACGATTGTAGTAATGTTATTAGTCAATACAATATCTCCTCCCACCGAACGGATGGATACATTATTCAGATTTTATTCCTACACGTAAAAAATAGCCAGTCAATAAAGTAAAACAAATGCAGGAAGCCACCCCGTCCATTGAAAACGCTAACAATGACAAGCCTCTCCATCCCTTGCGTTGGATACCAACTACATGGTTTGCCATGGGTTTGCCCAATCTGGTTTTAGGCGGCACTGTTGTTTCCTTATTATACAAAAGCTTTGGCTTTAGCGATAGTCAGATAGCTTTTTGGACGGGCATTGTAATTCTGCCTTGGAGCTTTAAACCCTTGTGGGGGCCCTTCATGGAATTATACAAAACCAAACGATTCTATGTATGGGTAGCGCAACTGCTTTGTGGTTTGCTGTTGGGCGCCGCAGCGTTGTCGCTTTGCCTCCCACAGTTTTTTATGGTTTCGGTAGTTTTATTTTTATGCACGGCCTTTTTTGGCGCCACACAGGATATTGCCGCAGATGGTTTGTACTTAAGCAAATTATCTCCCGACAATCAGGCAAGATATGTGGGATGGCAGGGCACTTTTTACAATTTCGCCAAACTGTTTTCCAATGGCGGTATGGTATTTCTGGCGGGCATGCTCATACCTGTAGTGGGCAATACTAAAGCATGGTCGGTAGTGTTGTTGGTGTATGCCGCATGCATGATATTATTAAGTATATACAGCCGCTATGTATTGCCCCGCGATGTGCCGGTGCAGGCGGGTAAAAACACAAAGGAAGTATTGCATACGCTTAGCGATGTTATCACTAGTTTTTTCAAAAAGCGCTATATACTTTGGGGTATTTTATTCATTGTATTGTATCGGTTTGCGGAAGGTCAGGCTATAAAAATTATGCCCCTTTTTATGAAGGCGGAGCGAAGTACGGGCGGGCTTGGCTTGTCAGAAGCCACACTTGGTTTACTTACCGGCATATACGGCACCATCGCTTTTGTATTAGGGTCATTGGCTGCAGGTTATTTTGTGGCAAAAAAAGGGCTGACAAGATCTACGCTCATGATACTCTGTGCGTTCTTTAATGTACCGTTTGCGGCCTATGCATATCTCGCTATTACGCAAACGAGCAATCTTTGGCTCATTGGCAGTGCCATTACAATCGAGCATTTTGGTTATGGCTTTGGGTTTATCGGAGTTATCATTTTTATCATGCAACAAATAGCGCCGGGCAAATACCAAATGGCACATTATGCCTTCGGTAGTGCCATCACATATTTTGGCTATACCATCGCAAGCATGATTAGCGGTGTGGTAAGCGACGCACTAGGCTACGAGAAGTTTTTCATTTGGGTATTGCTGGCAACAATTCCTGCGTTTATTGTATCGTGGATGGTGCCACTTAAACCAAAACAAACAGTGGAATAAACCAATAAAGATGTGTACAGATAAAATATCGAAAACTGCGCTGTTATTAAGCTTACTGGGATGGTTTTTCAACATTCAGGCACAAAGCTACGATTCCTCCTTTCGCTTCTATTACTACGATCAGAAACTCAGCATGTTTGCCGAAATGTCTGACCAGGAAGATGAAATTGTCTGGCTCGGCGACAGCATTACCGATGGCGGCGAATGGAGCGAATTATTTCCGCAGTACACTACCCTCAACAGGGGCATCAGCAGCGATAATACTTTCGGCGTTTTAAACAGGATTGATGAAGTAATTCATCGTCATCCGCAAAAGCTTTTTATCCTGATAGGCATTAATGATATTGCCAGAGATATACCAAACGATATCATTCTGCGCAACTACAGCCTAATTGTAAGCCGGGTAAAATCAGGTTCGCCCGGTACGAAACTTTATCTGCAAACCTTGCTACCAACAAACAATCAGTTCACAGCATTTCCAAAGCATAAAAACAAGGAACAGGCTATAGCCACCGTAAATGAAGGCATCCGAAACATAGCGTCAAAGCAGGGAGCCTCAGTAATTGATTTGTACCATAGTTTTAAAGATGCCGATGGTAGATTGAATAAGGCCTACACCAATGATGGACTGCATTTAATTGGCGCCGGTTACAAGCATTGGAAAGAAGTTTTGGAACAAGCAAAAGCATTGTAATGACTAACAACATACTACCAATTACCGGCACCTTTTTAGACGAGATAAGTCATGATATACCTCACCAAAACTGGAGTGAAAAAGAATGGTGCGCCGACTTTGCCCATATGGCAGCCATGGGCATTGATACCGTTATTTTAATTCGAAGCGGCTACAGGCGATTTATTACTTATCCATCGGCATACCTTATGTCAAAGGGTTGCTACCACCCTCCGGTTGATTTGGTACATATGTATTTGCGGCTGGCGGAGCAATTTGGCATGCGGTTTTATTTTGGACTATACGATAGCGGCTTGTACTGGGATAGCGGCGATATGCAACATGAGATTGACCACAATCGATTTGTAATAGATGAAGTGTGGCAACAATATGGTCATCATAAAGCCTTTGGCGGCTGGTATCTTAGCATGGAAATAAGTCGTAAAACAAAGGGTGCTATTGAAGCGTTTCATACGCTTGGCCAACAATGCAAGGACATAAGCAATGGGCTGCCCACGCTTATCTCGCCATGGATTGATGGTAAAAAAGCGGTGATGGCAGCAAGCGGAGCACTATCCAAACAAGATGGCGTAACGGTGCGGGAACATGAGCGGGAATGGAATGAAATTTTTTCAGGCATACATACTGCAGTAGATGCTGTCGCTTTTCAGGACGGACATATTGATTATCATGAGCTCGAAGATTTTTTTGCTGTGAATAAGCAACTTGCTGATACATACAATTTGCAGTGCTGGACGAATGCCGAAAGCTTTGATCGCGATATGCCCATTAAATTTTTGCCCATCAAATGGGAGAAACTGCGTTTGAAACTTGAAGCAGCGAGGCGAGCTGAATACGACAAGGCCATCACTTTTGAGTTTTCTCATTTTATGAGCCCGCAAAGCATGTATCCCTCGGCTGCTCACTTATACAATCGTTATACTGAAGCCCTGTCACAATGAAGCGCATTTATCTGAAGCTTTGGATATGTCTACTACTTACGATTGTAGCCTATTTTTCAGTACATGCTCAGCCCATAAAAGCCGCATGGCTAACCAATAGTGGCAGTAAACTAATGTATAGCCGGGACGGCATACGGCAGGCGGTTCAATTGGCAAAGCGTGCAGGGCTTACGCATTTGTGCCCTGTGGTTTGGAACAAAGGATATACCCAATATAAAAGTGCTGTAATGCAGCAATATTTTGGCATAGCACTCGATCCGTCGTTGCATGGATTTGATCCGCTGCAAGCCCTTATAACCGAAGCCCATAAAGAAGGCATACAAGTAATTGCGTGGTTCGAATTTGGATTTGCCGCTGCTTATCTTGACAGTGGAATGCATGTATTGCGGCAATATCCGCATTGGGCAGCAAGAACAGTGGATGGTGGTTTAGTTACTGTCAATCAATTTACCTGGATGAATAGTTTTCATCCTGAAGTGCAGGATTTTTTGACCGCAATTGTTACCGAGGTAGTTTCAACATATGATGTTGATGGCATACAGGGGGATGACCGTATGCCCGCCGCACCTGCCCTGGGTGGCTACGATACCTACACCATTAGTCGCTATCGTGAAGTGCATGCTGGTGCTTACCCTCCCGCTTACCACGAGGATAGTGCATGGCTGCAATGGCGCGCCAATTTGCTAACCGAATGGTGCCGGCAATTGTATGCAAAAGTAAAAAGCATAAAACCAGCCATAATGGTGGCGCATGCACCAAGCATTTTTCCCTGGAGCAAGGAGCACTATTTGCAGGACTGGCCGGCATGGCTGCGTCAAGGGAGTACCGATATTATCATGCCACAGGTATACCGCTACAACCTTGCCGCCTATAAAACGGCGCTCAACGACGCCTTGCGGTATGCGCATCATTATGAAAGCAAACTCTACCCCGGCATTTTAGCAGCATTGGGCAATGGCTTTACCATGCCAGCCAATACTTTGCAGCAAATGATTGAATACAATCGACAAAAGGGAATAAAGGGTGAAGCTTTTTTTTATATGGAAGCCTTGCAACGCAATCCGGCATTTTTTATGGATGTTTACCCTGCTTTGCAATAACATGACCAAACATTCAGCCATATTTCGCTGGCTTAGTGGAATTTATTTCGCACTACTTGCTCTGCACATTGCCGCAAGAATGGAATGGCTCCCTGCATCGGTAGCTTCGGCCAGCAAGCCAATGCTAATGCCGATTCTCATTGTATTGGTATTGCTACACATGCGCAACAATGCCAGGAAGCAAGCCTTCATTGTTGCCGCTTTGTTCTGCAGCTGGCTTGGCGATATCCTGCTTATGTTTTCAGGAGAAGGTTTCTTTATCAGTGGACTTGTTAGCTTTTTGGTGGCGCATATTTTGTACATTATTTTTTATGCATCCATCATCCGAGAACATACCATCAACAATAAGAAGGTAGCACTTTTATATCTGCTACCCGCATGGTTATACGGCGTGTTGCTCATGATTATACTCGCCCCCGCACTTGGCGGAATGCTTTTGCCGGTAATGGTGTATGCTATGGCCATTTGTACTATGCTGTCATTTGCCATAATCCTTTATGTGCAGCAAAAAAATATCGCCGCAGGTTTATTGCTCGCTGGCTCAATACTCTTTGTGCTGTCAGATTCCTTACTGGCCTTTAATAAATTTTATTACGCCTGGTCGCTGGCCGATGCTATGGTTATGATCACCTACGGCATGGCCCAATGGCTGATAGTGAAAGGTGCCCTCAGGCTTGAACCGCGGGATCGAATGGCTAGTAATCATAATCCCGCCTGAACATATTCCACCGCAAACCAAACGTAATAACGGAGGTAGTTTGGCGAGGCGAATCGTCCTTATCAAATATGCGGTACATGCCTCCTGCATCAATAAAGAAGTTCTCTTTTATTTCGTACGACAGCGTAAGTGCTGCATTAAGTCCTTTGGAGCCTATGCCGGATAGCATGTCATAGTTATCGTTGCGTAGCCGCAAGCCACCATTGGTAATGGAAGAATTTACTATGGTTGGGTTAGCACCAAAATTATATCCTGCACTATCCAGGCCCTGCTGCCAGAATATGCCGCGGGCAAAAACGTACAGGCGCTTCACAGGCTGATACCGCAATACACCAATAAACTCGCGGAAATTGCCCCCCATGGGATGCGCAATTGGTTGGTTGTAATGCGTGTATGCATTTACACTGTCATTGCCGCTATACGTAAAAGGCCTTGCCGTATTATACTCTCCTTGCAAATCGAGATTCTTTATGCCAAATACATCCACATACTTAAGGCCAGCCTGAAAACCATAGCGTTTACTCCAACTATTGGCACCTCCTTTATCGTCTACTTTTTCAAGTCCGTCAAACAACAGTTGGCCGTATGCCTGAAAATGTTTCAGGAAATTGGCCTTTACATCAAAACCAATATTGGCATTGTTTACACCATCTTTTTGTCCCAACAAAGTATTGAGAAACATTACCGGCTGTATATATCCGGCCTTGAATTTATTGGGTTCCCCAAACACCATGCTTTCAAAGGCTCCTACATTCAACCATGGCAATACATTAATGCTCAGGTGATGCATGGCCACATACTTTTTCATGATAAGTTTATCACCACGCGGTTGTCGCTCTGCAGCAGCTTCATAAAATAGGTTTGTGTAATTTATTTTCTTCCACCGGGTGTTGAATTTAAGAAAGAGACTGGGGTCTACATAGTTGCCAATAAAAAGACTCCGGTAGCCCGCACCAATAAACTGATTGTCGAAACCAAATTGCATATTGATGTACTTCGTAACATTCCACGTTACACTACCTCGGGCATCAAAATAATCAACGCCATTATCTTTAAACTCTTTCCAAAAGCCGGTACCGTGTACAATTCGGTTGCTATCCACATTTTG
>JAHEMO010000003.1:0-40448 GCA_024643625.1 Chitinophagaceae bacterium | reverse complement strand
GAGAACAGAAGAATTGCTATACAATATTTATAATGCATGTAATATCGTAATGAGTGTAAGTAATTAGTAGTCGTAGTTGCGGTTATACATATTCCATCTTATGCCAAATAAGAAACTTAGCCGGCTGTCAGCATCCAGATTCGTTTCTTTAAGGTTACGGTAAATGGCCTGCGCATCTATGAACAGGTTTTCTTTTATTTCATACGAGGCTAAGAAAGATGCGTTTAGCCCCGTGGCCGGCATACCGGCAAACATGGGATAGTTGTCGTTGCGCAGCCTTGTGCCGCCATTAGCAACCGTGGTATAAATTGTATTGGGATTGCTGCCAAAATTGTAACCAGCGCTGTCAAGTCCCTGCTTCCAATACATGATGCGTCCGTCGAAGTATAATCGCTTAGCAGGTTGATAATGAAATAAGGCAACAAACTCACGCAAATTGCCACCTAATGGATGGGCCAGTGGCTGATTGGCATGGGTGTAAGATCCGGTAGAATCGCGAAACTGATACATGAAAGGACGAACCTGATTCATCTCCGCCTGCAGGTCAAGATTTTTTATGCCAAAAGCATCAATGTATTTGGCACCAATCTGTATAGCCTGCTTATTGCCCCACCAGTTTCTTGAACTCCCAATTACCTCATCCTTCAAAAATTCATCCAACATAAGTTGGCCATACAGCTGTGCAGTTTTGCCCACATTTGCCTTAAAATCAAACCCAATGTTGGCATTATCAGGACTGCCGTTTTGCTGTTCCATGCTTCGCAAAAAAATCATGGGCTGCAGATAGCTGATATCGTACCCGTTATCCCTGCCAAATATGATGGCCTCAAATGCACCAATGGTAAGCCATTTGGTAATGTTGATACCAAGATGGTGCATGCTGCTGTACTTATTCTTTAATCTATCATTCACGGATTCAATAGCACTTGGCCTGAGTTGCTGAAAGATATTGGTGTACTGCAGGCGCCATATACGCGTATTGAATTTTAAAAACCAATTGTTGCCGCTAAAGTCGCTGAGTAATAAACTTCTGTAGCCATTACCAATAAATTGGCGGTCGTGACCAAACTGGATATTAATGTATTTGGTTACGTTCGTATTTACGCTACCCCGCACATCCCAATACGATACACCGCCACTACTTGCACTATCCCATTTTACCGCACCCGGTACAGCAGCATTAGTTTCCACAAATCTTTTAAATTGCTGAGGGCCATTTTCAGTAACACGCACGCCAAAAAAATCGTAAGCAAAATGACGCCCGATTTTACCCCTTGCAGTGGCGCCAACGGCAATATGATACAAGGCATCATCGTTATCTGTCTCTATGCCACCATGCAGGCCAACAACCGGGTTAGCCACAAAACTGAACCCGTCATCAATAGCTTCGACCATATTGCCCGGGCTTACATAAAAAGCCTTTCGCTGATTATCCCTGCTAAGAAATTGTGGCCTATTGAGTGAAGAGTAGTCTCGATTATTGGATAAAAAGCGAGTGAGGTTGTACTGATCCATGGTAGTAAGTTTCCACGGGTTTTCATTTTGCTCCAGCCAGGTATACACACTATCGGCCCATGCCACATTTTGCTTTATCAGCCTTGGTTTCACGGTTGATAAATTAAGGTCGGTATTACGCTGCGCCTTAATCTCCATGCGCTCAAGTAACCGGTTCTCTTTAGCCCATGGCGATATATAAGTAGTTTGTGCATTGGCAGCAAAAGAAATCGTCAACAGAACCAACCAAAGCAGCTTATGCCTATTTTGCATGCAGTTAGTATTCGGGTTAAAAAGCAGTTTGAAATACGATGGCAAAATACATTATTCGAAACATACAGCTTGTAAATGAGGGGAAAACCGAGGTAAAAGATATCCTCATACACAATGAAAGGATAGAACAAATATCGGGGCAGATAAATATTTCCGGGTCGTATAATGAAATAGATGGCACCGGATTGTGGCTGCTACCGGGGGTTATTGATGATCAGGTTCATTTTCGCGATCCGGGATTAACCCATAAAGGCAGTATCTACACAGAAGCAAGAGCCGCAGTGGCAGGTGGCACCACCAGTTTTATGGAAATGCCCAATACCATACCCAACGCCCTAACCCATGTATTATTGGAAGAAAAATATGCGCATGCGGCCACACAATCCCTGGCTAACTACTCATTTTTTATGGGTACCAGCAACAACAATGCCGATGAAGTGCTGCGCACGAACGAAAGGAAGAAGGATATATGTGGCATAAAAATTTTCATGGGCAGCAGCACAGGCAATATGCTGGTGGATAATTATATCACACTCAACAAAATTTTCAGCGAAGCTGAACTGCTGATAGCCACCCATTGCGAAGATGAAAAAATAATAAAACATAACAGAGAGGCTATTGCTGCGGAAGTATTACAACCGGCCCACCACCCTATTATTCGCAATGCCGAAGCCTGCTTTGCCTCCAGCCTGTCGGCCATACAACTGGCCAAACAACATGATACAAGACTGCACATACTGCACATAACAACCGCTATAGAACTAGGTCTCTTCACCAATCTTTTTCCTACAAAAGACAAGCGAATAACCAGCGAGGTTTGTGTACACCATTTGCACTTCACTGCCGATGACTATGCAAACTTAGGCTATAAAATAAAATGCAATCCCGCCATAAAAGCTGCGCCTAACCGCGATGCATTATGGGAGGCCCTGCTGGACGACAGGCTCGATATCATTGCCACTGATCATGCGCCACATTTGTTGAGTGAAAAAGAGCCCCCCTATGATCATGCCCATGCAGGCCTGCCATTGGTGCAACATGCGCTGCAACTAATGTTGCATTATGTGGCGGAAGGGAAAATGAGCATCGAAAAAATGGTGGAGAAAATGAGCCACCGGGTAGCAGATTGTTTTCAAATTAAGGACAGAGGATATTTGCGCGAAGGATACTTTGCCGATATGGTGATAGTTGATAGAAGCCAACCACAAACGGTGCATGCCGACAATATCCTGTTCAAGTGTGGCTGGAGTCCGCTGGAAGGTTTTACCATGCCTGCCACCATCGCCAAAACTTTTGTAAATGGCCACCCTGCCTGGGAAAACGGCCGCTTCAATGAATCTGAAAAAGGAATGCGCCTGCAGTTTGATCGTTAGCATAAGTTTTTGCATCATGCGCAGGTTTACCATCATAACACATCAGAAAGAGGACTAAGGCATGCAGATAGATAAAACCACACTTGCTGATCTTTCTATCTTTCATCAGGACGAAGAGCAATCCATACTGCATGTATTGGATCATACGCAAACTACCTATGGCAGGAGATGGCTGCAACATATACTGCAGCATCCGCAGCAATCTATCAAAGGCATACTACAGGTGCAGCAAACCATTATTGCCATTGGTAATCATGTAGACGAATGGCCCCGGCAAATAACCAATGGCACACTTATGGTTATTGATCGCTTTTATGAATCGCAGGTAGATATGCTACCCTCAAACCCAGGTGTGGTAGGCGCCTACAACTATAAACTCTTGCATGCACCGGATTATGCCCTTACAAAATATTCTGTAGGCCACGCTGTTGATTTTTTGCAAGGCCTTCAGCAACTGATAATATTATTTGCAGATGCTACCGCTAGTCCGTTGCTCCAAACCCTTACTGAGCGTATACGACTTCATCTGCAAAAAACCGAAGTACAGGAAATGCTGCAAGTGGCGGACAGCAAGGCTTTGACCGCTACGGATGCAGTGCGGTTCGGGCATTTTATATTGTACAAATACAAGCAGAACATAAGTGAATTAATGGATTTGTACGGCAAACTTGATGCCTACTATTCCCTGGCGATTGCAGTGCAAAAAATGGGCCTGGTATTTCCCGCATTTGAAGAAGGAAACCGACCTTTTATTTCTGCTGAAGGACTGTATCACATATTGCTTCCGGCACCGGTGGCCTATAACCTGCAGCTAAATCATCAAACCAATTTTATTTTTCTTACCGGCGCTAATATGGCAGGCAAAAGTACCTTCATAAAAGCAGCCGGCATAGCCGTATACCTTGCCCATATTGGCATGGCGGTGCCGGCAAAAAACATGCAACTCACCGTTTTTGACGGTATCCTTAGCAACATCAACGTAGTGGACAATGTGATTAAAGGTGAAAGCTATTTTTTCAACGAAGTACAACGCATAAAGAAAACGATACTTACCGTAAGCGATGGCAACAAGTGGCTGGTGTTGATAGATGAATTATTTAAAGGAACCAATGTAAAAGACGCCATGCGTTGCAGCACCGAAGTAATACAAGGCTTGCTGGAAATAAAAACTGCATTATTCTTGCTGAGTACGCATCTCTACGAGATATCGGAGGATTTAAAAGGCTATGACAATATTGCCTTCCGCTATTTTGAAACCTTTGTAAAAGACGGACAGCTTGCGTTTAGCTATCAATTGCTTGACGGCGTAAGCAACGATCGTCTAGGCTATCTCATTTTACAACGTGAGGGCGTGGTGGATCTGCTCCAGTCTTTAAAAAAGCAACAACCTGAATAAGCGGGACACAAAAAAACCGCTGCATGTGCAGCGGTCTGTATTAGAATTACTTTGCTTACTTTTTAATGAATATATCGTCGGGTAATTTCTCATTAATCTTAATGGAACTAAAATTTACCGTGCCATACTGCTGTGTGATCGCAAAAGGCATTTTATAACCCTCTACATCGCGATAGTCAGAAAGATCGCTCTGCATATCTATGGTTTGTCCCATGGCTTCGCGTTTTACCACACTACGTACGATGTAATAGGTTGAGGGATCGAGGAACATCAAAGACTCGCCGCTGTTCTTACGGTTCACTTTTAATTTATAACATGCGGTTCCAGCAATATCTTCTGTGCCTTCGTAGCTAACTGTGTGGCCTTTTTCTTTGTAGTTCAATAAGGCACTCTCCAAATCAAGATCGTCTATGGACTGCTTCAAATCTGCCTCAGGCACGGCTTCAGGAGCAGTTTGCCCCATGAAGGGCATATAACTCCAACCTTCTGTGGGCGTAACGATGGTATAGCCATCCATACCGCTAATGGAAATATTTTGGCGCATGCCTTTATTATTTTCCTGAAATATTTTTACCGAAACATCATTGCCCATTACGTTCATACTACCTTCCATTGTTACAGTTTTCAGCTTCTTAAGCTTTTCCGCACCACCCATGGCATTAATGTGTTTCTGAACAATTTCGTCGGCTGTTTGGGCAAAACTGCCAATTGCGATAGCCATCATATAAATGGTTCCCAATACCTTTTTCATGAATTTATTTTTTTAAGAGGGTAAAAATAGCAGGATTAGCCGCAAGAAGTTTCGGCGCAATTGTAAGCAAATGTAAAAGCATATTGTCTTATTAAACAGACGGTCAATTTTAACCCACTCTTTTACAAACTATCCTAAAGGGTTAGGTTTGCAGCCTACCTAATGTAAATACCCATGTCCATTAACCGGGAATGGTTCGATAATTGGTTTGATACTGAATATTACCACAAATTGTATTTTCAACGCGATGATCAGGAAGCAGCGGCCTTTCTTACCAGACTAGTTGCCCACCTGAAACCCTCAGCCGGCAGCCGAATGCTCGATGTAGCCTGCGGCAAGGGCCGACACAGCGTAATGCTCAACAAAATGGGCTTTAACGTAACCGGTATTGACCTTTCGCAATCCAGCATTGCCGCTGCAAAAACGCAGGAATCGGAGACCCTACAGTTTTTTACCCATGACATGCGGCAACCGTTTTGGATCAATTATTTCGATTATGCCTTTAACCTCTTTACCAGTTTTGGCTATTTCAAAACAGATCGCGAACATGATGCAGCTATACGCACGATAGCGCAAAGCCTGCACAAAGACGGCCTGTTTGTTATTGACTACCTCAATGTTCATTATGCTGAAGACCATTTGGTGCATACAGCGGATATTGCTATCGACAACTACAATTTCCACATTACCAAGTGGATGGACGAAAGCCATTTCTACAAAAAAATTGAAGTGGAACACGATGCCTTTACCGAGCCGCATGTGTACATGGAAAAAGTAGCAAAATTCTCCCTCGGCGACTTCACTGATATGCTGGCCTTTCAGGACCTCCAGATAACCGAGGTATTTGGCGACTATGACCTGAACCGCTACCATATCCGGAATACCCCACGCATGATAATGGTAGCGCGGAAGTTTAGATAAACCCTCTAAAATCGATTGGTTTAGTTAAGAAAAACAAAAGCAGCAACCCTCATCGCCATACAAGCCCGGGCAATTCAGATATCTTCGCCGCCATGCAGCTATTAGACGGAAAAGTAGTGTCCGCAGCCATTAAAGTTCAATTGAAAGCCGAAACCGCCAACAGGCTGGCGGAGGGAAAAAAGATACCCCACCTTGTAGTAATTATTGTGGGCAATAACGGGGCAAGTGAAACCTATGTAGCCAGCAAGGTAAAAAATTGCGAAGAAGTGGGCTTCGGCAGCACGCTTATCCGTCTGCCGGAAGATGTAAGCGAGGAAACCCTGCTGAGTAAACTCGCCGAATTGTACCACGACGATACTGTTGATGGCACGCTTGTACAGTTACCGCTTCCCGCCCATATTTCAGAAGAAAAAGTAATTCTCGCTATTAATCCGGCAAAAGATGTGGATGGCTTTCATCCGGTAAGTGTAGGTCGTATGGTACAGGGATTACCCACCTTCATTCCAGCTACCCCTTACGGTATCATGCTCATGCTTGAGCATTATGGCGTACAAACTTCAGGCAAGCATGCTGTGGTAATTGGCAGAAGCAATATTGTAGGCCGGCCCATGAGCATTTTGCTCAGCAGCCAGCATGCGTATGGCAACTGCACTGTAACGGTTTGCCATAGCAAAACAAGGGATTTGGCTTCCTTCACCCGCGAAGCCGATATCATTGTGGCGGCATTGGGCAGACCCGGATTTCTGACTGCCGATATGGTAAAAGAAGGCGCCGTGGTCATAGACGTCGGTATCACCCGCGTACCTGATGTTTCAAAAAAATCTGGATTTGCCATTAGAGGCGACGTGGATTTTGAGCAGGTAGCCGCCAAATCATCTTACATAACCCCCGTACCCGGCGGCGTTGGGCTAATGACCATTGGTGCATTATTAAAAAACACAATGGCTGCCTGTAAAATGAGAGCCGGAGAATTGAGCTGATTTCAGCCACAAATATTTGCCGTCAGGCATAGTAAATTATTGATAACCAAAGCTTTGACAGACAATTTCACCATCTCCACCACACTTCCTGTAATGGAAGCATTCTACACCCTGCAGGGCGAAGGCCGGCATAGCGGCAGTGCGGCTTACTTTATTCGTTTGGGTGGCTGCGATGTAGGCTGTGTATGGTGCGACGTAAAGGATAGTTGGGATGCTACCATCCATCCGCAACTCACTGTAGAGCGATTGGTGGCATTGGCTGAGGCCCGGCAGTCTTTTTTTTCGGCAGCGGAACTAACACAATTGCCTGCCGGGGTACCGGAAGTGACCGGTGAGAAGCCAATTGTGGTTATTACAGGCGGCGAGCCACTTATGCACGACCTCGGGGCGTTAACCACATCCCTTCACCGGGCCGGATTTGTGGTACATGTGGAAACAAGTGCCGCACACAGCATGCGTGGCAACTTTGACTGGATATGTGTGTCTCCCAAGAAGTTCAAAGCGCCCCTGCCAGAAATATTACCTATGGCGCAGGAGCTCAAAGTGGTGATATATAACAAGTCAGACTTTGACTGGGCAGAACAATTTGCCGCCCGGGTTGCTGCAACCTGTCAACTGTATTTGCAACCGGAATGGGACCGGCGCGAACAAATGCTGCCGCTGATTATTGATTATGTCAAGGCTAATCCGCAATGGAAATTGAGCCTCCAATCGCATAAATACATAAATGTTCCCTGATAATGAGTGAATTTGAACACGATAGCGTAACGCCATTTGGTGCCGGACAAGGTGAGAAAAAGCAACAAGTGGCTACTATGTTTGATCAGATTGCCTACCGCTACGATTTACTCAACCGGTTTTTAAGCGCCGGTATCGACAAAGTATGGCGGAAAAAAGCCATTCGCGAGTTAGAAGAGGTAAATCCCCTGTCGGTTTTGGACGTAGCCACCGGTACCGCTGACGTGGCATTGATGACTTATGCACTTTTAAAACAGAAACCTGAAAAAATAGTAGGTATAGATATTAGTGAAGGTATGCTTGCTTTGGGGCGCCAGAAAATTGAAGCCCGCAAACTGACTGATACTATAGAGTTGCAGACCGGTGATAGCGAAGCAATAAACTTTCCGGACGCTTCGTTTGATGCCGTAACAGTGGCTTTTGGCGTGAGAAATTTTGCCAGCCTGCAAAATGGATTAAGCGAAATGAAACGGGTATTGAAACCGGGTGGCAAACTGGTGGTTTTGGAGTTTAGCAAACCACAAACACCGGTAGTTAAGGGCGTTTACAAAATCTACACAGGTTTGGTGGCGCCCCAGGCGGGAAAACTTTTGGCACAAAACAAAGCGGCTTACCAATACCTGAATGACAGCATTCAGAAATTTCCGGAAGGAAGCGCTTTTATAGAAATATTAGATAGCACGGGATATATAAACACTTACAAAAAAACGTTGACCCTGGGTATATGCACCATTTACTGCGGAACAAAACCACACTCTTCCTAATCCTCTCTCTCCTTGGCAATTTTTATGCTTCAGGACAATTTAGCTTTCATGATAAACCAATTCACCGCGAATCGCTTGACAATAAGCCTTACTATTTTGGCATAAGTCTGGGGTACGTAAATGCTACGCTGCACCCCAGCAAATCCACCTACTTTTTGGCCAGCGACAGCATCTTGGTAGCGGAACCCATTGCAAGCCCCGGATATTCTGTTCGGCTTTTGGCGGTGGCAAGACTTACCAACAGGTTTGAAGCCCGCTTTAATCCAGGCTTGATTCTGGGCATTACACGGCAGGTGAATTATACCCTTGGCAGCAGGGAATCTTTTGAAAATACGGCCGAGATTCAGTCCGTACAGAGCAATATTGCCACTTTCCCCATAAGCATATTGTTTCGGAGCGATCGCATCCGCAATTTCAGGGTGTACATGGTGGGTGGTGTCACTTATAATTACGATTTGGCCAGCAACGCCACAGCCCGCAATGCCGATGAACTGCTGAAACTCAACCGAAACGATTTTGCCGCGGAGGTTGGTCTTGGCTTCAGTTTTTACCTGCCATTCGTAACGGTTTCACCCGAAATTAAATTCAGCAACGGCCTCACCAATGTGCATGCGCTGGATGCCGACCTCAAGTATTCCAATGTGCTGGATAAATTAAACGGCCGGATGCTGTTTTTTACCCTCAACCTTACGGAATAAAAAAAGCGGCCCTGGCCGCTTTGCTATTAGCTAAAATTATTTTTTCATTAGACCGCAAAGCTAGTGCCACAACCGCAGGTGCTGCTGGCATTTGGATTCTTAAAGGTAAATCCACGGTTATTCAGGCCGTTTTGCCAATCTATTTCCATGCCAAACAAATACATTTCGTGTGCGGGGTCAATGATGCAGTCAATGCCTGAAAGTGTAAAGGCAATATCGTTAGCCTGCGGCACATCAAAATCAAGCACATAGGTCATACCGCTGCAGCCACCACCTTTTACGCCTACGCGCAACTTTTTGCCTTCGCCTTTCCCCTCTGCTACCAGCCTTTCAATTTCAGCAATAGCGCCGGGGGTAAATATTACAGGTGTTTGTTGAAGAAGTTCCATCTCTATCTTGAATTTAGGCAAATGTACAAATGATGATGCGCCTCATGTTTAAAGCGATGCAAAAATCGGAGATTGTTACGGGTTGCGCAAGTTGTCAATCGGTAAGCATTTTACCGCCCAATTATACATAGCACTACTTTAGCGGCATGACTCCATTAGAAAATGCACTGATATTGTTTTTATGCCTTATGGCCGGTGCCATGGCAGCTATTTGGATGTATGCCAAACAGAAAATTGATGACCTTAAGCAGGCGGTAGCACAAACACAGGCCGTATCAAAAGATCAGCTACAACTTACAGCGTACGAAAGGCTCTTGCTGTTTACCAATCGCTGTTCCATTGGCAACCTCATCAACCGGCTTAATGATCCCTCTTTAACTGCGGTGCAAATGCAGCAATTGCTTACGCACAGCCTGCGCGAAGAATTCGAGCATAATATTACCCAGCAGCTTTATGTAAAGCCTGCTATTTGGGAGGCCATCACCAAACTAAAAGAACAGAATATTTATTTGATCAACGAAGTGGCACGACATCTGCCTGAAGGCGCCACCGCATTAGATTTAAATAAAAGCCTGTTGCAGATAACCATGCAGAATGACAGGGCAACTCTAAACAAAACAGTGGCAGAAGCCATTGCTTACGAGGTACAGCAGCAACTAAACCAACAATAGCGTCATAAGAAACCATATGCCATGCCAAACGAAAAACATACACTCCGGACTGATTCCGGCATTCCCGTAGAAACCTGCTATTATCCTGACGCGTCATTGGCGTTGGATGAAGTGGAACGGCCCGGTGAATATCCCTACACCCGAGGCGTACAGCCCGATATGTACAGAGGCAGATTGTGGACTATGCGCCAATATGCAGGCTTTAGTACAGCCGAGGAAAGTAATAAACGATACCACTATTTGCTAAGTCAGGGGGTAATGGGCCTGAGTGTAGCCTTTGATTTACCCACGCAAATTGGCTACGATAGCGATCATCCGCTTGCCGAAGGCGAAGTAGGCAAAGTAGGTGTGGCCATCGATAGTATCGATGATATGAAAATCTTGTTTGCCGGCATAAAACTATCCGACATAAGCACAAGCATGACCATTAATGCAACGGGTTTCATCTTACTGAGTTTATACGTAGCGCTAGCTAAACAGCAGGGCGCCGATCTCAAACAACTAAACGGTACCATACAAAACGATATTTTAAAGGAATATGCCGCTAGAGGAACGTATATCTATCCTCCCAAACCCAGCATGCGCATCATCACTGATATTTTTGAATGGTGCAGTAAAGAACTTCCCAAATGGAACACCATTTCTATCAGTGGCTATCATATTCGTGAGGCAGGCAGTACCGCCGTGCAGGAAGTTGCATTTACCTTAAGCAATGGTAAAGCCTATGTAAAAGCGGCATTAGACAAAGGGCTTGATATCAATGTTTTTGGCAAGCGATTGTCCTTCTTTTTTAACGCCCACAACAATTTGTTTGAAGAGGTAGCCAAGTTCCGTGCGGCAAGGCGCATGTGGGCTGCCATCATGCGCGATCTTGGCGCTACAGATCCCAAAGCCATGATGCTGCGCTTTCATACCCAAACAGGTGGCAGCACACTCACAGCACAACAACCGCTAAACAATATTGCCCGCGTAACCGTGCAAACCATGGCCGCAGTACTGGGCGGCACACAGAGCCTGCATACCAATGGCTACGATGAAGCCCTGAGTTTACCTACAGAACAAGCCGCCGGTATAGCGTTGCGCACACAGCAAATTGTAGCCTTTGAAAGTGGCGCCGCCGACACGGCTGATCCATTGGCAGGCAGCTATTATGTAGAATCGCTTACCCACGAAATTGAAAAGCGGGCTACAACACTCATGCAATCCATTGATGCTATGGGCGGTAGTGTAGCCGCCATTGAACAAGGGTTTATGCAAAATGAAATTGCAGCAAGTGCTTACGATTATCAACGCGGCATCGAAGATGGCAGTAAGATAATTGTAGGGGTAAATAAATTTCAAACCGAAGAGCAAAATCATCCGCCGATTTTAAGAGTGGATGATAGCATCAGACAACTGCAATCCGCAAAGTTGGCCAAATTGCGAGCCGAACGAGATGGTGCAAAAGCGGCCGCCTGCTTACAAGCCATACACGACGCTGCTCTGCAAGGCAACAACCTTATGCCACGCGTTATAGAGGCAGTTGAGCAACGCTGTACCCTTGGCGAAATATCAGATGTGCTACGGAATATTTTTGGTGAGTATAAAGGTTAGGCCTTTATTTTTTCTGCAGCCAGAATATCGCGTATAATGGCCAGATGATGCCGGGTATGAATGCCCATAAACTTTACCGTATCGCGGGTAGCAAGATGGCCAAATACAGGATGATCGAAATAAGAGGTCTTTTGAAGCAAAGCAACCGTATTTACCTTTTCCCGCACGGCCGCTGCTAATTCGTGCACCGATTGCTCCGTCATAGTTTCTGCCGGTGTCGATCTTTCAGGCGCTCTGCCGCGCCCTCTCGGCATTTTGCCAAAACTCATTACATACCATCGGGCAAACGACCACTTGGGCGAAAAATTTGCAGGTTCCGATTTTTCAAGAATGCGCAAAATACCCCTGATAGCCATGAGGCTATGGCCCAGGTGCCAGCCCACATTTGCAGACGAAACAGCGGTGTTACTAACCGCAGCATGTGGCGCAAAGCTCTCCAGCGTATCAATAAGCGTAAATATCTTTTGTTCCATAGTGGTAAGGCTTGGCAGTTAAGGCGCATATGCAACCATATTTGTTTGAATCACATACATTTAGCCGATGGTAAAGAAACATACTTTACGCGCAATAATAACACTGGCTTTTAGCAGTTTAATTGGCCATGGCTTCGCCCAAACTCCTGACTTTATAGCCAGTGATATAGACACCTATATTAAAAAAGGCATGCAGCAATGGCAGGTACCGGCCCTGGCTATTGTGATTGTAAAGGATGGTCAGGTGGTGAAAATGCAGGGGTTTGGCGTGCGGGATATTACCAGTAATACTGCCGTAGATGAACACACTTTATTCAATATTGCGAGTAACACCAAGCTGTTTACCGGCACCGCATTAGCTAATCTTGAATATCAAAAACGCATCAACCTCAACGACAAAATCACACAATATTTTCCCGACTTCCGGTTGTACGATAGTGTTAGTACACAATTGGTTAGTGTGCGTGATATGCTCACCCATCGCATTGGCACAAAAACTTTTCAGGGCGATTTTACTTTTTGGAACAGCACGCTTACCAGCAGTCAAATCATGCAAAAAATGCGGCTGCTGCAACCCTCGCAGGTATTCCGGCAAGATTATGGTTATTGCAACAGTTGTTACTTAACCGCAGGCGAGGTGGTACCGGTAGTTACCGGCATTAGCTGGGGTAATTATGTGCAGGACTCTATACTAAATAAGTTAAGGATGACGGAGAGTTTTGCCCTGAGCAATGCCGTTCATACACAACAACAAAATATGGCTGTGCCCTATACCACCAGTTACAGTGGACAACTAAAAGTAGTGCCCTATGATCAGTGGGATAACCTTGGCCCGGCGGCCAGCATTGTGAGTAATGTGAGTGACCTAAGCCATTGGCTTATGATGCAACTGGATAGCGGAAAATACAAGGGCAACCAGGTATTACCCTGGCAGGTATTGCAACGCACAAGGCAGGTAAACATAATCACCGGGAGTAACAAATCGCCGGTATTTCCTATGCATTTTCGGGGATATGCTTTAGGGCTGTCTGCAGCCGACTACAATGGTCGGCAGATATACTGGCATACCGGCGGTGCAGCAGGTATGGTAAGTAATGTATGTTTTGTGCCTGAAGAACAATTAGGCATTGCCATCCTTACCAGCAACGACAATCAAAACTTTTTTGAAGCCTTACGTTATCAGATACTGGATGCTTATCTCGGTGTGCCTTATGTAAACCGCAGCGAACAATTCTTACCTGCATTTGAACAAGAATTAAAAACACAGCTTGCTGAAATAAAAGCCTGGGAAAGCAGACAGAAAAACCATAAGCCCCCATTGCCGGTAAAAGCTTATACCGGCAGCTATCATAATCCCTTGTACGGCGATATCAATCTAAAATCTTCAGGTGATAATCAACTCACTATTGAATTGCCATTACACCCCAATATGCAAGCCGTTGCTACGTATCTCGACAATGATGAATGGCTGCTGAAATACACTAATATTGAATATGGCATCTTCACCATAAAGTTCCAATATCACAACCGGCAGGTTGAAAAATTTGCCTTACCTGCTAATCCATTTGTAGAAATGGATGCCTATGAATTTCAAAAAACAAACTAAGTATTTATCCATGCAAAAATTTATTATGGGTATGGCCCTTATGGCCTTTGCAGCCCCTGCCCTGGCACAAACCAATGCGGTAAGTGTTGTGGAAACCAAGGCTCTTGCGTTGCAACCAAAATTGGAAACCTGGCGGAGGCATATCCATCAAAACCCGGAATTAGGCAATCGCGAAGTAAAAACCGCGGCCTATGTAGCAGCGCATTTGCGGCAATTGGGACTTGAAGTCCGCGAAAAGGTTGGCGTAACCGGTGTTATAGGCATTTTACGCGGCGGCATGCCCGGGCCAGTTGTAGCACTTCGTGCCGACATGGATGGACTGCCTGTGAAGGAACGTGCCAATCTGCCTTTTAAATCGGTACAAACCGCGGATTACCTGGGAGAAACGGTACCCGTAATGCATGCCTGCGGACACGATACGCATGTAAGCATTTTGATGGGCACAGCAGAATTGCTCGCAGGTATGAAACAACAAGTGCCAGGCACAGTAGTATTTATTTTTCAACCCGCTGAGGAAGGGCCTCCCGGCGACGAAGAAGGTGGCGCTCCGCTGATGATAAAAGAAGGCGCATTGGACAACCCAAGGGTAGAAGCCATTTTCGGCCTGCATATCAATTCGCAAACGCCAATTGGTACCATAAAATATAAAAGTGGAAGTGCTATGGCCAGCAGCGATTGGTTTTCCATTAAAGTAAAAGGCAAACAAACGCATGGCTCTCAGCCTTGGGGAGGCGTCGATCCGATAATGGTTAGTGCTGCCATCATTAATGGCTTACAAACTATAGTAAGCCGCGAAAGTGAATTAACAAAAGCTCCGGTGGTAATAAGTGTTGGTAAAATTCAAAGTGGCGTGCGCAATAATATCATCCCGGAGGAAGCCACTATGCTGGGAACAATCAGAACACTTGATGCTGCCATGCAAAAGCAAGTGCATGAAAGAATAAAAGCCATGGCTACTACCATTGCAAAGGCCTATGGTGCGGAAGCAGAAGTAGATATTGATACCAAGACTCTGGTGACGCATAACGACTATGCATTGACGAAAGCCATGGCACCCTCCCTCATTAAAGCAGCGGGCGAAAATTTTGTTATTGAATCGGAATGGACAACAGGCGCAGAAGATTTTTCATATTTTAGCGACAAAGTGCCGGGGTTATATTTCTTTTTAGGTGGCATGCCAAAAGGCAAAACAGCTAAAGAGTCTGCACCTCATCATACTCCCGATTTTTATATTGACGACAGCATGCTCTTCACCGGAGTAAAAGCCTTTACCCATCTGGTGTTTGATTATGCTCAATACACCGCAACAAAAAAATAGACATTATGCGTAAAACTTTTTTCGCCTTCGCAAC
The DNA here is from genome assembly GCA_024643625.1 of Chitinophagaceae bacterium. Lineage (GTDB taxonomy): Bacteria > Bacteroidota > Bacteroidia > Chitinophagales > Chitinophagaceae > Phnomibacter. Next base: position 24,976 of record JAHEMO010000003.1, on the reverse strand, counting down.
ACTTCTGTTACTTCAATCCTGCGCCCCCAAACTCACGAGTTCTTCCGGCCTTTTTTGGGGCAATTGGATTTTGAGCGAATTAGAAGGCCAACCGGTTCAAATGAGCGGCACCGAAAGCGATGCCTACATCCATTTTGCCTATAACGATATGCGGGTAGACGGGCTTGCAGGATGCAATCGTTTTAACGGAACAATGACGGCCGATCATAAGAATCTATCATTTGGCCAATTGGCTGTAACCCAAATGACCTGCATGAATCAGGCATTTGAAGACAAATTCTTGAACACGCTTAAAGAGGTGAGAAAATACAGTGTAGATAATGAGCAACTTTTGCTCAAAACCAATAAGGACAAAGTGCTTGCAAAATTTGTGCATCGCAAATAATGGAAGCAAGCAATGTTTTGGGTGGGCCGCTGCTTTGCTGTTGCACTGCGCCTCTTACCGGATTTTATCGCGACGGTTACTGCAGAACCGATGAAATGGATTCTGGTCGTCATGTGATATGTGCACAGGTAACGAATGATTTTTTGCAGTTCAGTCTAAGCATGGGCAACGACCTGATAACACCACGGCCCGAATTTAGATTTCCAGGGCTTAAGGCAGGTGATAAATGGTGCCTTTGCGCCTTGCGCTGGAAAGAGGCATTTACGGCAGGTGTTGCACCGCGGGTATATCTGCAATGCACACATATTAAGGCACTTGAGTACGTGCCGCTGCATCAATTGAAGCAATGTGCCATAGATATGCCTGAGCAACTAAACTAATCGCGGCTATCTACCCGAAAAGAGATATTACATTCTATATCGAAGCTGGCAATCTTGCCATCCTTTACCGATGCTTTTAGCGTGCGAACCACAACGGCATCAATATTACGCACGGTTCTACCTACTTCCGCTACCGCCTGTGCCAATGCATCTTCTATGCTAACACTGCTTGATGTAGCTACTTCAATCGTTTTGATAAGAGCCATAAAGAATGATTTGGCTTAAAGATAAGCCATTGGTTTTGCGTTCAAAATCAAAAAAGCCTGCCGTGATGTTTTGCTGCGTATTTTGCCTTGCATTAGCTCCCCTACATGAAAGAGAAAAAAGCAGCGATTGGTTTCATTTTTATTACTTTAATTATTGACATTACCGGTTGGGGATTAATTATCCCCGTGCTGCCTACGCTAATTGAAGAACTTACCGGCGAAGGGGTTTCTGCAGCGGCACGCTGGGCCGGATGGCTTGGCTTTGCTTATGCCATTACGCAATTTTTATTTGCACCCATAGTGGGCAACTTATCCGATAAATACGGTCGAAGACCCGTGCTGCTTTTCAGTTTATTAGGTTTTGGTATTGATTATATTTTGCTTGCGTTGGCTCCCACTATGGCCTGGCTCTTTATTGGCAGAATAATTGCCGGTATGACGGGCGCAAGCATCACTACCGCAAGCGCTTATATAGCAGATATCAGTACTGCGGAGACCCGGGCCAAAAATTTTGGCATGATAGGTGCGGCATTTGGCCTTGGTTTCATTCTTGGTCCGGTGCTTGGCGGCCTACTCGGACAGTACGGTCCCCGGGTACCATTCTGGACTGCTGCGGGCTTATGCTTCCTTAACACGTTGTATGGCTTTTTCATCTTGCCAGAATCGCTTGACAAAGCGCATCGCCGACCCTTTCAATGGTCGAGCGCCATTCCGTTTAAGAGCCTGCTCAAATTAAAGCGTTATCCTGCCATCAGTGGGCTGATTGCATCCCTGGTGCTGGTATACATTGCCGGACATGCTGTGCAGAGCAATTGGAGCTTTTATGGCATCGAAAGATTTGCGTGGGATGAAAAAATGATTGGTATTTCGCTGGGCGTCGTTGGCTTATTGGTAGGTGCAGTGCAAGGTGGTTTGGTTAGGGTAGTGAACCCACGCATTGGTAACGAACGAAGTGTGTACGCAGGCCTGTTTTTATATGCTGTTGGCATGATACTATTCGGTGTGGCAACGCAAACCTGGATGATGTTTTTGTTTCTGATTCCCTATTGTCTCGGTGGCATTTGCGGCCCGGCATTGCAGGCCATCATCAGCGGACAGGTACCGCCTAATCAGCAAGGCGAATTGCAAGGTGCGCTTACGAGTTTGATGAGTGCTACCAGTATTATTGGCCCACCGCTAATGACGAACACCTTTGCCATATTTACACAAAAAAGCGCCCCGGTTTATTTGCCCGGAGCGCCGTTCTTTCTGGGTGCAATACTTATGTTTATCAGCACTTTCTTAGCCTATCGGAGTTTGCATCCTGCAAAACTTTTATCCGCTTAAAATCTGCAGGGCATTTACTATAAATCAAACAGGCCTTTGTTAAGCGCACGAAGTGTAGCCACCTTATATGCTGAGGGTACCAGCAAACTAATATTGTGTTTGCTGCCGCCGTAACTCACCATACGAACGGGCACATCACTTATTGCATCAAATAATCGCAACAACACGTTTTCAGTCTCGGCAATTTCATTACCCACTACTGATACAATGGTTTGGTTATCTTCAATAATAACGGTGCCAAAAGGTTCTAATTCCCGGCTGATAGCATCAAGATGAACAGCGCTGTCGATGGTGACAGAAACTGCAACTTCGGAAGTTGTAATCATATCAATACTGGTGCGATATTTTTCGAACACCTCAAACACTTTGCGCAAAAAACCATACGCCAGCAGCATGCGGCTGCTTTTAATGCGAATAGCATAGATTCCGTCTTTTGCCGCCACCGCTTTTACACCCTTCGATTCAGCATCCTGCTGAATGACGGTACCTCTTGCATCGGGCTGCATGGTATTCAGCAACTTCACCGGAATGTTATTAAACTGTGCCGGCCATATGGAAGCAGGATGCAAAATCTTTGCGCCGAAATAGGCAAGTTCTGCAGCTTCGTCAAAAGACAAAATATGAACAGGTCTCGTTTGCTCGCATATGCGTGGGTCGTTATTGTGCATACCATCAATATCGGTCCATATTTCGCAAACAGAGGCATTTATAGCTGCTGCAATTAAGGATGCACTATAATCGCTACCGCCACGCTTCAGGTTATCTACTTCTCCCCTTGCATTGCGGCTGATGTAGCCCTGTGTAATAAATAAATTGGTATCAGGTGATTTACTTAACCATTGATTGAGCTTAATGCGAATAGCACCTATTTGGGGTTCATCATAACTATCAATGGTCATAAATTCAAGCGCAGGCAAATAGCCATGCTGAATACCGGCTTCTTTAAGGTATACGCAGAACAGCTTGGTGCTCAATAATTCGCCTTGCGCCAAAATGTCTTTGTTCAGTGCCTCGCTGAATGAAATGCGGAGTATGATATGCAGGAACTCAAAATGATCAGCTATAACAGTTTTGGCTTCAGTTATGGCAGTTTCTGTCTTTACAAGACTCAGAATGAACTGTTGATAGTGTTGTTCTAGTTCTTCAATCAACTGCCTGGCCTGATTCTTATTTCCCTCGGCCATAGCCTGACTGATGGCCACCAATGCATTGGTGGTGCCGCTTAGCGCACTTAACACCACTATTTTTTTCTCGTCATCGCGTGTTATCAGGTCTGCCACCTGATGCATGCGCTCGGGGCGGCCCACACTGGTACCGCCGAACTTCATAATTTTCACCCCCAGCCCCCTTTTGTTTTGGTTAGTTTAAGATGTTCCGTATTTGTTTTTTTACGGGCGGCAAATTTAAGGCGCAGCAAGATTGAAATGTTTTTCGGCCGATGAAAGCTTGAATGATGACTTTCGGTTGACAAAGTCAAAACGTAGTGTCTATACAGCCTGATCCACCATGTAGTCCGCCAGTTGCAACGCCCAACGGGCATACATTTCACCACTGTAATGCAGGCCGTCTGCTGCCAATAATGTCGCAGCTATCGGTTTGATGTCGCTGTGCGCCCGAAGGTCCAAAAAAGAAATACCATTCCTCGTGGCCAATTCGGCGCATACTTCATTGAAAGCCGTCACAGCATGCCTTTCTGCAATTCCTGCGTCTTTTTTCGCAAAAGGCGTCAGGGTCCAATCCGGAATTGAAATAGCCACAACATTTTGCTTTTTTCCATCAGCCAAATGCAATGCTTTTTTTATAAGGAAATCGTATTCTTCCTCAAAATCAGCCGTTGCCAATCCCCGATATTGATTATTTACGCCTACTAGCAGGCTCACAAAATCGTAACGTTCTTCCAGTTGATGATGGATTAGGTAATCTGCCAGTTCAAAACTTGTCCATCCGGTTTTGGCAACAATTTCAGGTGCGTGCCATTTTTGTTTCTGCCTGCGCAGCAACTGCATGGTTTGATAGGGATAAGATTCAAACACGGGTATGCCCTCGCCACAGGTATAACTGTCGCCAAGCGCCAACCAACTTTTAATATGTGCCGACATAAAATTTGAATTTAGAACTGATCGCGCAATATGGTATAGAAGCGAAATACATCGCTAAAACTGCAATATAGCGGAGCGGGTGCCACCCGAATGACACCGGGTTCACGATAGTCCACAATAATGCCACTATCAATCATTTTATCATGAATGAGTCTGCCATCGCGATGGAAAAAAAGTGATAGTTGCGTTCCTCTTTCTGCCGGATGCTGAGGCGTAATTATTTCGTATGAAATATTATCAAGCGCTTTGAGCAGGTATTCAAGATAGCCCGTCAGCAGGATACTCTTCTTACGCAGGTTATCAATTCCCGCTTCTTCGAATATCTCCAAAGATGCCTTCAGGCAAACAGTGTTGAAGACCTGCGAGGTACTTTGGCACCACCCCGAGGCTTCGGGCTTGGGTACAAAGCCCTTCTCCATTTTAAAACGGGTCTTCTCGTCATTTCCCCACCAACCACCCAATCGTGGAAAATTGATATTTGCCGCATGACGCTCATGCACAAAAACGCCTCCCACAGCACCCGGTCCAGCATTCAAATATTTGTAACTGCACCATACTGCAAAGTCAGCTTCTATGTTGTGCAGCTGCAGCGGCACATTGCCAACCACATGCGCAAGATCCCAACCTACCATAGCACCTGCCTCGTGTCCGGCCTTTGTAATAGCGGCCATATCAAACAGTTGTCCGGTATAATAATTCATACCACCCATCATTACCAGGGCTAATTCATCAGCATGCGTTGCAATGCAATCCAAAATGTCCTCGGTACGCAATATTTTTTCTCCGTTGCGCGGAGCAATTTCAACTATGGCAAGGTCCGGCTCAAGCCCATAGTGCCTTACCTGTGTCTCAATAGCATATTGATCACTGGGAAAGGCCCCTGCTTCCATTATTATTTTTAATCGCTTCCCGTTTGGGCGATAAAAACTAAGCATCATTAAATGCAAATTCACGGTGAGGGCATTCATCACTGTGATCTCTTCTGGTTTAGCGCCAACAATTTTGGCCAATGCACCTGAGCAGTACTGTTGATAATATAGCCAGGGATTTGTTCCTCCAAAATAACCTCCCACTGCGAGGTTCCGCCAACTGTCCAACTCAATTGCAATTGCCGCAGCTGCTGCTTTGGGCTGCAAACCGAGACTGTTACCGCAAAAATAAATCACCGGTAAATCATTATGTTGGGGGAAATGAAATCGGTCTCGCATAGTCTTTAGCGGATCTTCACTATCCATTTGCCTGGCAAAGGCTTCAGAGGCAGCATAATTCATAGCCGAAATGTTGATTACCGTAAATATATTGTCAAACGGCACATGGGCGGCGACAGTTTTACACTGAACAATTTCCATCTTTTATGAAAGCTTTTGCATTAAAATAATGGGCAGTCTTAAAACGGGTTTGGTCATATGTTAATTTGGCAACTTTAGCATTTCCGAACCTCCACTATCAACCGACATTTGTTGCAAAGTATTTACAGCATGACCAATTTATTACTCACTGGTATTGTAGCATCGGGATTCCTGTTGAGCACCAGTTGTAATCAATCGGCGGTACAGTCTCAGGCATTGGCTTCGTCCAATTACTTTGTCAACTACGGTACAATGATTACAGATACTGCAACTTTTGGATCGGGATGTTTTTGGTGCACGGAAGCCGTTTTCCAGCAATTGGAAGGCGTATTAAAAGTGACAAGTGGCTATAGCGGTGGTCATGTTAAGAATCCTACCTATGAGCAGGTATGTTCCAAAAGCACCGGCCATGCTGAAGTAGTGCAGATAGTATTTGATCCGGAAAAAATCAGCTACGATGAGATGCTTGAAGTTTTTTGGAAAACGCATGACCCGACCACGCCCAACCAACAGGGTAATGATATAGGCCCGCAATACAGAAGTGCTATTTTCTATCACAATGCCGATCAGCAGAAGAAAGCTAATTATTATAAAAACAAATTGAACGAAAGTGGTGCTTTTGATGCCCCCATCGTAACCGAAGTATCTGCGTACAAAAACTTTTATGTGGCAGAAGATTATCATCAAAACTTTTATAGCAACAATCCTACATATGGTTATTGCAGCTACGTCATTCGTCCCAAACTCGACAAGTTTGAGAAAGCCTTTAAAGGCAAGTTGCGAAAAACAATAGCCGACAAATAATTTACCACCCGGAGCGATATGATCCGGGTTTTTTATTGCATTGCCGAATACAGTATTTTCGATATCAAACAATCCAGTATCTAATGCGGCATTTGCGGATGAGATTAGCAGCTTTTGGCATCGTATTGCTTTCCACTGTCGGATGGAGCCCATCGGCCAGCGGTCAACTTACTTCGGTAAGAATTGATTACGATCGTTACGATACATTGCGTGGCACGGTTACTGCCTACAGAAACTGGTGGAATGTTTTGCGATATGATGTGGCGGTGACTCCGGATTATGAATCACAAAGCATCAGGGGAACAACAAGCATAAAATTTACAGTAACAGCACCTGCCGGCGACAGTTTGCAAATTGATTTGCAGCAGCCTCTGGTGGTAGATAAAATAGTGTTGGCTGGTAACCCTATTGGTTTCAACAGGCATCATAACCTCATTATGATAGCCACCAAAGACTGGCTATTTCAACAAGGTACCAGTTACGATCTGGTAATTGATTATCACGGCATACCGCGAAAGGCCACGCGCCCGCCCTGGGATGGCGGATGGATATGGGCCAAAGATGCCAAAGGCCGGCCGTGGATGAGTGTAGCATGTCAGGGGCTCGGCGCATCGGTTTGGTACCCCTGCAAAGACCATCAAAGTGATGAGCCGGATAAAGGCGCCAGTATTACGATAACGGTACCCGAAGGTATGACCGGTGTTGGCAATGGCAGATTAAGTTCCAAAAGCAGTAACGCTGGATGGACGACTTTCAGATGGGATGTACTCTTTCCGATAAACAGTTATAATCTTATCCCTTATATCGGCTATTATGATCATTTTGGCGAAAAACTAAATGGCGAGAAAGGCGCTTTGGACTGCGATTATTGGGTATTGGATTACAATACAGATAAGGCCAAAAATCAGTTCGCGCAAGTGCAGCCCATGATGCAATGCTTTGAATATTGGTTTGGCCCCTACCCCTTTTATGCAGACAGCTATAAACTGGTAGAGTCGCCACATTTGGGTATGGAACATCAAAGTGCTGTGGCATATGGCAACAAGTTCATGAATGGATATATGGGGCGCGATTTAAGCGGTTCGGGCTGGGGCGCTAAATGGGATTTCATTATCATTCACGAGAGCGGGCACGAATGGTTTGGCAACAACATAACCTCCAACGATATTGCTGACATGTGGGTACATGAGGGCTTTACCAACTACAGCGAAACCTTATATACGGAATGCCAGTTTGGTAAAGAAGCAGGTAGCGACTATATAACCGGCATTAGGAAAAATATACAAAACGACAGGCCCATTATTGGCCCTTACGGTGTGAATGAAGAAGGCAGCGGCGATATGTATTATAAAGGCAGCAATACCATCCATACGGTTAGAACAATGATGCAGGATGATGACAAATTCAGAGCCATGCTTCGCGATATGAACAAGCAGTTTTTTCATCAATCTGTAGATGGCAAAACCATAGAAAACTACATCAAGGACTACAGTGGACTGGGCAATAAACTCGATGTATTCTTCAACCAATACCTGCGCAGCACGCAAATACCCGAGCTACAATGGGAAATTAAAAAAGGTAAATTGTATTACCGGCTTGCCAACGCATTACCCAATCTGGAAATGCGCCTGTATATACCCACTGCTGAGGGTAAAGGAGATTGGCAATGGATTAAAGAAGGCAAGCAATACAGCACCGAGACTACGCTGTCATCCGCAGATCTTCCGCAACGTTTTGACCGAAACCTTTATCTCAATTACCTGAAATTGTAAATAAAAAAGGGTGGCCATTCTGACAATGCCACCCTTTTCAATATGGTTTAAAACTATGGGACCGCTAATCTAAAAAGCCACCACCAACAGTTTTTTCATCACCCTTTTTAATTTGATCTGCGTTTACCCTTCTTGCACCAATCAGCCTGTGCTTCCAATACGTATCATCAAGATCGCCGATAGATACTCCTTTGCTGGAAGCAGAATGAATAAACTTGCCGTTGCGCAGGTACATGCCCACATGGCTTACACCACCTGTAGTATTAAAGAAAACGAAGTCGCCTTCCTGTAAATCATTGATAGCAATTTTGTCCATCGCCTGATACTGTTCGCGGGCAGTACGCGGAAGCATCCAGCCAAACGCATAGTTACTAAGCACCTGCATAAAAGCAGAGCAATCAATTCCGCGCTGCGATGTGCCGCCATACCGATAGCGGGTACCGTACCATTTATCTATAGTGCCGTACAAACTCTGGTTGGTCAATTTCTCCACGGACTCATTCAGCAGGATAGCATATTTAAACTGGAAGGGCATAAATGTTTCTAAAGCCACACCCAAACTGCTTTTCAAATCGCTGACAAACGACTTTTCGCTACGCTTTTGCTCTTCGCTATGATGTTTGCGAAGAATATTGGCGATACTGTCTAATGAAGATTTGCTTAGCAGAAATTGATCCACCTGCGGATCATTTTCCGATTTTGAAGCCGCAACATCTTGTTTTACGGCGGGTTTAGGGGCATTTTTCGGTGCCTGTTGGGCCAACAAACTGTTGGCGAAAAGGCAAACTATGATACCCAAACCCAGAATTTTTTTACCCATGTTTACACCCGTTTTACAACTTCCACCCCCGAAGTCTTGCGAATATATCGGGATTGTACATCCAAAAACAATGATTATGCCACAAAAAGCCAAACAAAATCTTAATACGAGCTTTAACGCAGTTTTTGGTAAGCCATTGTGGAAAACATAGGTATCGGGGCCTGTCTTAATGTTAGATTTTTGAAGCCTTTCACAGTCAAAATTTGCCGATGCCCGTCTTTTCGCACCTCCACGTTCATACCCAATATAGCCTGCTCGATGGAGCTGCAAGCATTCCTTCGCTCTACAAAAAAGCCAAAGCACATCATATGCCTGCCCTGGCTATTACGGATCATGGCAACATGTTTGGCGTATTTGAATTTGTAAGTCAGGCCTGGAAGGATACGCGGGTAACGGGTAAAACTGAATCGGGGAAGGACAAAGAAGAACCCATAGTAAAACCTATTGTAGGCTGCGAGTTTTACGTAGTGGAAGACATGCATCGTAAAACCTTCTCAAAAGAGCAAAAAGATGAGCGATTCCATCAGGTGCTGCTGGCAAAAAATGCGCAAGGGTATCAGAACCTTATCAAGCTAACCTCGCTTGGTTTTATTGAAGGAATGTATAGCAAATATCCCCGCATTCAAAAATCACTGATTGAAAAATACCATGAAGGCTTGATTGCGACAACCTGCTGTATAGGTGCCCATGTGCCGCAAAGCATTTTACGCCATGGCGAAGAAGCAGCAGAAAAGGAATTTGTATGGTGGCACCAACTTTTTGGAGACGATTATTTTGTGGAATTGCAGCGCCACAACATGAGCGAACAAGATACGGTAAATGAAGTACTACTGCGTTTTGCCCAAAAGTACAAGGTTCCTGTAATAGCCACCAACGACAGTCATTACACAGAAAAAGACGATTACAACGCCCATGATATTTTGCTGTGCATTAATACCGGCGAAAAGCAAAGCACTCCCGGTTATGATGATTTTGTGAATGATGATCTTCATCAAAAAAACAGAAGATTTAAGTTTCCCAACGATCAGTTTTATTTTAAAACGCCGGAAGAAATGTCGGCGCTATTTGCCGACATCCCGGAAGCCATAGACAATACTAATATGATTGTAGATAGAGTGGAACCGCTCAATCTGCAAAAAGATATTCTGCTGCCCAACTTTCCCATACCTCCTGCCTTTAAAGTACATGCCGACGATACGCTGAACCAATGGGAATACCTGAAACATATAACCTACGAAGGTGCTAAACAACGCTACGGCGAACCCGATGCGGCGGCCTGGGAGCGCATCGATTTTGAATTGAATACCATCAAAATCATGGGTTTTGCCGGATACTTTCTTATTGTTAGCGATTTTATACGCGCAGGCCGCGATATTGGTGTTTTCGTAGGACCGGGGCGGGGTTCTGCAGCCGGCAGCGTGGTGGCTTATTGTATTGGCATCACCAATATAGACCCTATTAAGTACAACCTGCTTTTTGAAAGATTTCTAAATCCGGATCGTAAAAGCATGCCGGATATTGATACCGATTTTGATGATGAAGGCCGGCAGAAAGTAATTGATTATGTAGTAGCCAAATATGGCAAATCGCAGGTAGCGCAAATTATTACCTACGGTACCATGGCCGCCAAAATGAGCATCAAAGATGTGGCCCGTGTGCTTGACCTCCCCTTAGCCGAAAGTAATGCACTGGCAAAACTTGTTCCCGATAGAGCAGGCACCAACCTTGGCCGCGTGTTGCAGGCTCCTTTACGCAAATCGGACGGCGAAAAAAGCCTGGAAGAAAAAGAAGGATTGCAGGCCGATGATTTGGAAAATGTAAAAAAACTCCGCGCCATTTATAAGGGTAACGATTTACCCGCACAAGTGCTTCACGAGGCGGAACGCCTTGAAGGATCGGTGCGCAATACAGGCATACATGCGGCAGGCATCATTATCGCCCCACGCGATCTTACAGAATTGATTCCCGTAGCCACAGCTAAAGACTCCGATTTGTGGGTGACACAAATTGAAGGCAATACCATTGAAAACGCCGGAGTAATCAAGATGGACTTTCTGGGATTGAAAACACTTTCAATACTCAAAACTGCACTTGAACTTATCAGGGAAAATCATGGTCTTTCCATTGATTTGGATAATCTGCCGCTGGACGATGAAAAAACCTATCAACTGTACCAGCGCGGCGAAACAAACGGCACTTTCCAGTTTGAAAGTCCCGGCATGCAAAAACATTTGCGCGATTTGAAGCCGGACCAGTTTGCCGATCTGATAGCCATGAACGCATTGTACCGGCCGGGACCGCTACAGTATATCCCCAACTTTATTGCCCGCAAACATGGCCGCGAACCTATCAGCTACGACCTGCCGGAAATGGAAGAATACCTGGCCGAATCCTATGGCATTACCGTGTATCAGGAACAGGTAATGCTGCTGGCACAAAAGCTTGCGGCCTTTAGCAAAGGCGATGCTGATGTACTGCGCAAAGCCATGGGTAAAAAGCAGAAGTCGGTGCTCGATAAAATGAAAACGCAGTTTGTAGAGGGTGCTACAGCCATTGGCCATCCTGCCGATAAACTGGAAAAAATATGGACGGATTGGGAAGCCTTTGCGCAGTATGCTTTTAATAAAAGCCATAGTACCTGCTACGCCATGGTAGCCTACCATACCGCCTATCTCAAAGCGCATTATCCATCGGAGTACATGGCTGCGGTGCTCAATCATGCCGGCGATATCAGCAAGATTACCTTCTTTATGGAGGAATGCGTGCGCATGGGCTTGCCGGTATTAGGGCCGGATATTAATGAAAGCAAAAAAGGATTTGCGGTAAATAAAAAAGGTGAAATACGTTTTGGTCTTGGCGGACTAAAAGGTGTAGGCGAAGCCGCAATAGAAAGCATCATACAAGAACGTGAAGCTAACGGCCCCTATCTGGATGTATTCGATTTTATTAAGCGGGTAAATCAACGTACGGTAAATAAAAGATCGCTGGAAAGTCTGGTGTATTCAGGAGCCTTCGACATGTTTACCAATTTTCATCGGGCACAATATTTCACTACGGCCAAAGGGGAACAAATTACCGGATTGGAAAAAATAATCCGATACGGCAATACCGCTTCGCAGCAGGAAGAAAGTACCACGCATACATTGTTTGGCAACCTGGATGATGTGATAAGCATTGAGAAACCCAAAATACCACCCTGCGAACCCTGGTCGCTTACCGAAAAACTGGGCTACGAAAAAGAAGTGACCGGCATGTATATCAGTGGTCATCCGCTGGATAATTTCTCCTTTGAGTTGATGTACTATGGCATTACGGCACTTGGCGAGTTCAATATTTTTATAGCAGAAATAGAAGATCAGCCCAATCCAAGGCGGCCGTTCCGGCTCGCCGGATTAATTACCAGTGTACAGCATCGTACTACCCGCAATGGCAAAAACTTTGCCAACGTATCTATAGAAGATTATACCGGCAAATTTGAATTTAGCCTATGGAGCGAGGATTATACGCGGTATCAAAACCTGCTGCAACCCGGCTATCTGGTATTTGTAACCGGCTACCATGAAGAACGCATGACTTATGGCGTTAATGGCGAAAAAGTTGCCGATGGCTGGCGCTTTCGCCTGACCGCCATGCGGCTGCTGGAAACTTTGCGTACCATGCTTACCAAACGCGTAGACATTCGCTTTAATGCAGACGCATTAAATGAAAAGCTGGTAACCATTTTTGAAAAAAATCTTATGAAGAACACCGGAAAAACACGGTTTAGATTTTTCTTAAATGACCCGGTAAAGAACTATCAACTAGAAATGGATACCGTGCATGCGCATGGCATAAGCGATGAATTGGCATTGCTTTTGGCCAAAAGTACCGCACTGGATGTTCAGGTAGAAATGATAGAAGAGTAGCCGCTGGCCGACAACTGCAAGTCTTGATTAGCCGATACAAAAAGCGCTTCTGACAGAAGTAACTTCACTCTTAACTAAAGGGATGTGAACATTGATGCCAATGACCTTCTATTGCTGTGGCAACCATCATTAAGTCCCCTAACTTCGCAAAAATTGTATTTGAGATGTTTAGAAATTTCGCTACCCGCATTTTTTCGGTTCCAGCCATTATTATTGTTATGCTATTAGGCGCAAATAATTTTTGCCAGGGGCAGGAAGATGAAGCATCAAAGAAAGAAAAAAAGGAAATGACCAAACAGGCTGTGAACAACGCCGTTGAAGTCAGGTCCTACTACATTTTGGCCAACCAGGCCTCTACCCAACGCGGTAAAAATATTAATCTTACATCAACGTATTTTATCTCGGTGAAACATGATACCCTTGCCTGCGACCTGCCATATTTTGGACAGTCTTATGCAGGCACCGGCTATGGCGGTGGCGGTGGTGTAAATTTCAAGTCGGTTAAGTATAGCTATGACGAAAAGCCCGGCAAAAAGGGTGGATGGGAGATTACCATTAAACCTGAAGATTCAAAAGATGTGCAGGTAATTCAATTTTATATCGGGCCGGAAGGATTTACCACTATCAATATGAGTTTTACTAACCGCAGTGCTATGCGTTATTCAGGCGTGATAGAACTTGACCGAAAATCACAACAGTAGCATTTTGGAAGACAAGCCAATCACAAAGCAGTCTGGCCAATTAGGTAAGGTAGCCATGCTTTGGGGCAATATTGTTTTAGCCTTCTTAGTTTTTTTTCTTGTAGCCCATTTGCTCGATGGCGAATTGTCAGCCAGCAAGTTTAACTCGACCAGGGAACTTGCCGGTTTTATCATGTTTCCGCTATTAAGCATAGCAGGATTGCTTTTAGCGATATGGAAGCCTTTGTGGGGAGGATTAATTGTTATAACCGCTATGCTCGTTACTTATGTACTCATGCCCGAATTAATAAGCAATGTATACACAGGATCTGTGGTGATAGCCGGTGTACTCTATGTAATGAGCGGCCGTGAAAAAATGCAATCGCAAAACAAGGTCTTAAAAAACCAGTCCAATACCTAACTGTATTTGCTGCGACTTACCATCTTCGGTATCAATATTATTTTGATTTTTCAGGCCGGCAATGTAACGACCACTGAGTCGGAATTTTGATATATGAATTGCTGCACCTGCACTCAAGCCTATGTCGCCTCTGGTAAATGCCTGACCGACATTGCGTAAAAAACTTTCTTCCTGCTCCATATTGATGGAAAATACAGGGCCGGCAGATAAGGAAAGAATATTGGCAAGTTTATAATTAACCGTAACCGGAATGCTTAGGCGATTAAGTTTTATAGTGAGCACATCGCCGGCAGTTACATTATAAATATCCGAAAACTCATCACTCGTTTTTAAGGAAGTTTGGTTAAACAATACCTCGGGCATAAAGTAGAGTTTCTTACTGGCGTGTATTTCTACAAAAAAACCGCCGTAATAGCCCAGGTTATATTCATCGGCAAACGATGTGCCGTTAATTTTGTGCATATTGGCCCCTGCCTTAGCGCCAAACTTTATGCCCTGTGCTTGTAATGATTGCATTGACAATACGGCAATCGTTGCAATGAGAAGGTTTTTCATACATTGAAATTGGGTTGAATAACGAGGTCAGACGCCAAAAAGTATTCCACGATTAACCCAATTGGTCTAATAAAATGCCAATACTACCTACGTTTTGCGCAAGGTAATCAAGGTTATTTCAGGCAAAATGCCCACCCTACCCGGATAACCGATAAAGCCGAAACCTCTGTTGACATAAAGTTTTTGCCCCGATTTTTCGTACAACCCTGCCCATTGTTTATATACCCATTGCACGGGACTCCACCTAAAACCGGGTATCTCTACTCCAAACTGCATGCCATGCGTATGCCCACTCAACGTGAGATCAATATCGGGATACTTATGTCTGATTTCCGAATCCCAATGACTCGGATCATGGCTCATCAGTATTTTAAAACTACTGTCGGCCACAGGCTGCCATGCCACTTGCAAATCGCCATAACTGATAAAGTTGGCCCGGCCACTAATATTTTGAACACCTATTAAGCCTATTGCATGTCCGTCACGGTTTATGGTAGTGGATTCATCATTCAGCATTGTCCAACCCATATCTGCATGATGTTTCTTCAACTTGTCGAGGTTAGCCTGCTGCAGTGGAGTCATTAGTTTTTTGCCGGCAGCGGCTTCCTTTTCTTTATGCCGGTCATCTCTGTCGGGCCATGGATAATAATCCCCGTAATCATGATTGCCCAAAGTGCTATACACGCCGTGCTTTGCTTTCAAAGCGCTAAAAACATCTTTATACGGTTCTATTTCTTCGGCCCTGTCATTTACCAAATCTCCGGTAAACAATATCAAATCAGCTTCGAGTTCATTGATCAATGAAATTCCTTTTACCACCGCTGCTTTATCGGTAAAACTTCCGCTATGGATATCACTTATCTGAAGTACTTTGAAACCATCGAAGGCTGCAGGTAGGTTGGCAAAAGACAATTGCTTTTTTACCACCTTGTAATTGTATTTATTTTTAAAGCCATACAGCAGTGTGCCAAATAAAGTTGACCCAATGCCTATACCCAACCAGCTTAGAAATACACTGCGCGAAATGGCCGAACCAGCATCTACTTCAGTAGCCGAGGGCCTTGTAAGTTTCTCCGAAATCCACAGCATGGCACGGCGTATATCATCTATCAGGAAAAAAGGAAGCGAAATAATTTTGGCCAGAAGTAAGCCTATGCAAATGGCCAGCACATAATTGCGCAAAATTGTGGGCGTATCCAGCGTACGTAAATACGGAACGGCCATAAAAAACAAAAGAATAGCCAGTGACACTATCCAATATGCAACGTGCACCACGGTTCGCCACTTAGGGCTGCTGCTCACCGTTACGGTTCTAATAGCCTGAAAAATATACAGGTCGAGCAAGAGCAGAATAATCAAAAAAGTAATGCTGCCGGTTAAACCCCTCATATCGTATTATTGTTATGTGCGGACAAATTAGTTTTATTACCAACAACTATCTGTTAAGCCTGTTGATACAACCACGCAAAAAATATTTTTACTCATTAAAAATTGAAATATGATACTTACGTTTTACGGCCATTCCTGTTTTAGCGTAGATACCGGTGCAGGCATCTTGCTTTTTGATCCCTTCATTCGCTATAATGAATTGGCGGCGCATATTGATCTGGCTGATATTTCCGCCGACTATATTCTGCTGTCGCACGGCCATCAGGATCATGTGGCCGACGCCGTGGAACTGGCCAAACAAACCGGGGCCAAAGTTATTTGTGCCTTTGAACTGATGGATTGGCTCAACAAGCAGGGCGTATCTGATGTACACCCCATGAATACCGGCGGCCGGGCATCCTTTGGTTTTGGTTCCGTAAAATGTGTGGTAGCGCAGCACAGTTCGGTATTGCCCGATGGTACGTATGGCGCTAATCCTATGGGTTTTGTAGTGAATACCCCCGGCGGCGATTTTTACTATGCCGGAGACACTGCCCTTACCCTGGATATGCAACTTATTCCGCGATGGGGAAAAATCGCTTTTGCAGTACTGCCTATCGGAGATAATTTCACCATGGATGCAACCGATGCCGCTCAGGCCGCCGAATGGTGCGGTACCAGCAAAGTGGTGGGCGTACATTACGATACTTTTGGCTACATCAAAATCAATAAAGAAGAGGCCAAAAAACCCTTTGAAGAAAAAGGCATAGCATTGCATCTTCCTGCCATCGGCGAAACTGTTGAACTGTAGCAAAATTTACCTTGAGCACAGCTAAAACTGCCGGTGCAGCCTCATCAACAGTTATCGTTTTAAAGCAATATGGCAAGGTCAATAGGTGTAGCAAATCAAAAGGGAGGAGTAGGAAAAACAACAACAGCCATCAATCTGGCCGCTAGTCTGGCGGTATTGGAATACAAAACGCTGCTGGTAGATGCTGATCCTCAGGCTAATAGTACCACGGGGGTTGGCTTTGATTTACAGAATATCAGCCTGAGCCTTTACGATTGTCTGGTTAATAACGAATTGGCCCAGGATGTAATTCTGAAGACTGAAATACCCTATCTCGACTTAATTCCCTCGCATATTGATTTGGTGGGTGCGGAAATTGAAATGATCAATTATCCGAACCGGGAAAACATGCTGAAGCAGATTTTGGCACCCATAAAGGACAAATACGACGTAATTGTAATTGATTGTTCGCCTTCGCTTGGGCTTATCACCGTGAATGCCCTCGTGGCTTCCGATGCTGTAATTATTCCGGTGCAATGCGAATTTTTTGCATTGGAGGGTTTGGGCAAATTGCTTAATACCATCAAGATTGTGCAAAGTCGCCTCAATCCTGAATTGAAGATCGAAGGCATTTTGATGACGATGTACGACGGCAGATTGCGCCTCAGCAATCAGGTAGTGAGTGAAGTGCGCCGGCATTTTGAAGAGTTGGTTTTTGATACCATCGTACATCGCAATACCCGATTAAGCGAAGCACCAAGCGTAGGCAAGCCCGTTATTCTATATGATGCAGCCAGTAAAGGCAGTACCAATTACCTCAATCTGGCCAAAGAGGTATTGCAAAAAAATAACCTCACCCGCATTCGCGAAGAAGATCGCTACATAGAATAAAACCCTGCTTTCCGTATTTTTTTGTTCACGCTATGGGCATTGGAAAGTCATAGCCTTACATTTGACGCCCTGCTAAAAAGCGATGTGCTTTTGGCAAGATGCGGATTTATTTACATGAGCAAGACAGACAAAAAAGAAGCCATAGGCAAAGGCTTGCGCAGCCTCCTGAGCAGCATTGATACCGAGTTGAAATCGACTTCAGGTCATTTGAAAACCGAAGTGGTAGAAAAAACTACGGGGATACTTCGTGTACCCCTCGATAAAATTGAGGTAAATCCCCGGCAGCCGCGCCACGACTTTGATGAACAGGCCCTGAAAGAATTGGCCGAGTCCATTCGTATTCACGACATTATTCAGCCGCTTACGGTGGCGCATATGGTTAATGGAAAATACCGGCTTATTGCCGGTGAGCGCCGCTTCAGGGCTTCCAAAATAGCGGGACTCAAAGATGTGCCGGTGTATGTGCGTGAGGCCAACGACAGGCAATTGCTGGAACTGGCTTTGCTGGAAAACCTGCAGCGTGAAGATCTGAATGCTATTGAGATTGCCTTAAGCTATAAGCGTCTGATGGACGAACTGCACTATACACAGGAAGAAGTAGCAGAACGCATGGGCAAAGAGCGCAGCACCGTTACCAATTACATCCGTTTGCTCAAACTGCCTCCTGATATACAAGTTGCTGTACGCAACAGCATCATCAGCATGGGCCATGCCCGTGCATTAATTAATGTGGATGCGGTAGAAAAACAACTTTACCTGTTCAAAGAAATTGCCGCCAAAGGGCTGAGCGTAAGACAAACAGAACAGTTGGTAAGGCAGTTATACAAGGCCGGCGGGCGTGTTAAACCTGCAACAAAAGCAAGCCTTTCACCTAGCTTTAAGAAGATCGAGGATAATTTAGCCTCGCATTTCAGCACAAAAGTTCATCTGAAGAATGCAAAAGCCGGCAACGGAAGCATTACCATTGAGTATTACTCCCTGCAGGAATTAAATAAAATTTTAGACCTTGTCGGCATTCAGGTTCAATAGCTTTATACGGATTGGTTTGGCAGCGGTAATGATGCTGCTGGTAAGCATGGCTTGCATAGCACAATCCGAGAATACTGACGCTGCTGCTAACATCATTCAGCCGAAAACACCAAAAATTACGCTTAAAGATTCTGCCCAAATCAGGGACAGTATTTATAAAAGAGGCATTCGTAAAGCCACTATCCATTCTGCTATTTTTCCCGGATGGGGGCAAATAAACAATAAGCAATATTGGAAGCTGCCCATTGTGTATGCCGCCGTTGGTATTCCGGCTTATTTGTTTTTTTACAATTTGGAACAGTATCGCGTAGTGCGGCAAGCTTATATCTACAGGTTAGATGATGACCCGACCAATGACGACCTGATTCCCGACAACCTAAAGCCACTTAGCGATAACTCCATTCGTTTTTACCGCGACGAATTCAGGCGCAATGTGGACTATAGTGTGCTGGCCTTTATATTGGCATGGGGTCTGAATGTGGTAGACGCCAATGTGTCCGCACATTTGCGTGGTTTTGATGTTAGCGATAATTTAAGCCTGCGGCTGAAACCCTCGGTTATGCCCAATTTACGTGGAGCTTCAATGGGTTTGGCACTTACACCAAAAGCAACAGCAGGGACAAAGGCCATTGTGCTGCAATACACTTCCCGATAATTAAAATCTGACAACTGCGCATGCCATCAATACCTGGCCGTTAGGCAGGTTTGGCCCAGCCATCTTTTAATGTTGCAGTGCGGTTAAAGACCAGATGATTATCGGCCGATAATTTACTATCAAGCACAAAATATCCATTACGGATAAACTGGAAAGCCTCGCCCTGCATGGCTTTTAGCAATTCGGGTTCTATGTAAGCATGCTTTATCACCTTAAGGCTTTCCGGATTGATAAAGCTTTTGAAATCGCCTTCCTCCGATGACGGATCTTCCACCCGAAATAAACGATCGTATAGCCTCACTTCGGCGGTAACTGCATGTTCTACACTAATCCAATGTATGGTACCCTTGGCTTTTACGCCACTGGTATCGTGGCCACTTTTACTGTTCGCCACCAATTCTGCATACACCGCCACAAGGTTGCCATCAGCATCTTTGTCGAATCCTGTACAAGTAATAATGTAGGCACTCTTCAGTCTTACATTGGCACCGGGTGCCAGCCTAAACCACTTTTTGGAAGGCTCTTCTGCA
Organism: Chitinophagaceae bacterium; assembly: GCA_024643625.1. Classification (GTDB taxonomy): domain Bacteria; phylum Bacteroidota; class Bacteroidia; order Chitinophagales; family Chitinophagaceae; genus Phnomibacter. The sequence continues at coordinate 5,011 of JAHEMO010000003.1, read as the reverse complement.
AAATCGTCCCGCTCTATCCATAGTTCCCTGCCAAAATGCAAGAGCCTGTCACCGGTTTCCGGCATTTCAGGATTATTTTCACTGAACAGTGTTTCATGATCGCCCTTGGGATAGTTGGTAATGATGAGTTTTACCGGATCAAGCACCACCATTCTTCGTGAAGCAGTTTTATTTAAATCTTCACGCACAAAAAACTCCAGCAAACCCAGGTCTATCATGTTTTCGCGCTTGGCAACGCCTATCCTGTCTGCAAAATCCCGGATGGCTTTTGCAGGATATCCCCTGCGGCGCATGCCACTTATGGTTGGCATGCGTGGATCGTCCCAACCATCCACATGTTTTTCATTTACCAGTTGCAATAGCTTACGCTTGCTCATTACCGTATACGTCATATTGAGCCGCGCAAATTCATATTGCTTGCTGGGAAATATTTCCAGTTGAGCAATCAACCAATCATATAAGGCACGGTGAGGCACAAACTCGAGCGTACATATTGAATGCGTGATGCCTTCAATACTATCGCTTTGTCCGTGGGCAAAATCATACATCGGATATATGCACCAATTGTCGCCGGTGCGATGGTGATGCGCATGCTTAATGCGATACAATACAGGATCACGCAACAGCATGTTAGGACTGCTCATATCAATTTTGGCACGCAATACTTTACTACCATCTGCATATTTGCCATCGCGCATGTCTGCAAATAATTGCAGGTTTTCCGCAATGCTTCTTTCCGCATATTTATTTCTGCGGCCCGGTCGCGTTGGTGTTCCCTTTTCCTCCGCTATGGCATCGGAAGTGCTGTCGTCAATATAAGCTACGCCTTTGCTGATAAGCCTGCTAGCATATTGATACAAGGTTTCAAAGTAATCAGATGCATACAATTCCTGCGCCCAATCAAAGCCCAGCCAATGGATATCGTTTTTGATGCTGTCAACATACTCGGTGTCTTCTGTAACAGGATTGGTATCATCAAATCGCAGATTTGTTTTGCCACCATATTTTTTCGATAACCCAAAATTGAGACAAATGCTTTTGGCATGACCAATGTGCAGGTATCCGTTGGGTTCCGGCGGAAAACGGGTTACAATAGTTTTGTGCTTGCCTGCAGCCAGGTCGGCTTCAATGATATCTTCAATAAAATTATTACTCCTTTCTGTGGACATATTGTATTGGCTTGTGGGGGTAGCAAAATTACAGGCAATGGCTCTTCCACCCTCAGACTGAGCAAAGTATCATTTTTTAGCGTAGCATAATCAGGGTTGAACATCCCAACAAACAAACGCTGAAACCTTTACCAGCAAAGGATCCCTTCGTTTTTAAAAGTCTTTGGCCATCGGTTGCCGATGGCTATTTTATTTTGCCGGCCCCGGATAAGGCCGCTAGGTTTGCCCTGTAAATGAAAACACCGTGACCCGGCGGCGTTTTACAAAACCCGGTAAGCAGTTTTCATTTTGCAGCATGCTCTTCGGTTGGTGTCGTATGAAAAAGTGTACAGATTTATTCACCACAAAAATTTGAAGAGTTATGAAAAAGTTCTTTATCGGCCTGGCGCTACTCAATATACTTAGCTTAACCAGTATAGCAAGTGAGCGTCCTATTAAAAACACTACAGACAGCGCCGCATATTATGCCACCGTGCGTGTAGTAGGCGAGCAAAATGAGTTTATGTATCTGCAGGTAAACTACAATCCGAAAAAGCCGGCGGTAATTGAAATCACCGATGGCATGGGCGAAACCCTGTATGCGGAAAAGGTAGCCAACAGCAGTTATAGCAAGTTAATTAAGTTCTCTACGCAGGAATTGCCTAACGGTGTTGAAATCCTGTTTATTGAACAAGGGACAGTCGTAAAGCGATACACCCTTAATGTAAATTTTGAAAAGACCTATAACCTGGAAGTTTTAGCCAAAACTAACTAAACATTCACTTCGCAAACACACACAAACGCCATTCGATTTACAGTTCGAATGGCGTTTTTTTTACAGCAAAAATTGCTGGTATTATTTATTCCTTGGCTTTTCAAGCATGTAGCCAAACCTGCCGCCGTTTATATCGTCATCCGCCATATCGGGCAATTCATCTAACTGATATTCGCCTGCATCGAGTTTCTTTTTAGTCGCCTCAAATGCGCGCAGTGTAATTTCTATGTCTTCATCGGAATGCACCGCGCTGGGTATTAGCCTGTAAATGATGTGCCCCTTGGGGATAACAGGATACACTACAATGGAAGCAAAAACATTATAGTTTTCACGCAAATCCATCACCATGGCCGAGGCTTCAATCACTCCACCTTTCATGTAAACGGGCGTAACCACACTATCAGTTTTACCAATATCGAATCCACGAGCTTTTAAGCCGCTCTGCAACTTTTTGGCATTGTACCATAGTTTTTCCCTTAGCTCGGGCATCGTGCGCAGCATGTGCAAACGCTTCAGGTTGCCAATTACAATTGGCATGGGCAAACTTTTGGCAAAAATCTGACTGCGGATATTGTAGCGGATAAAGTCAATGATGTCTTTAGGGCCTGCTAAAAAAGCACCTATACTAGCCATTGATTTCGCAAATGTGCTGAAGTATAAATCAATTCCATCCTGACATCCCTGCGCTTCGCCGGCACCGGCGCCGGTAGCACCCAAAGTACCAAAGCCATGTGCATCGTCTACCAACAGGCGGAATTCAAATTTCTTTTTCAGATCTACAATCTCTTTCATCAGTCCCTGATCGCCGGCCATGCCAAAAACACCTTCGGTGATGACCAATATACCACCGGCACCCTGCTTTTCAATTAAGGCTGTGGCACGTTCCAACTGCTTTTCGCAATCGGCCATATCGTTATGCTTAAATACATAGCGGTGACCGGGATGCAAGCGCAAACCATCAATGATACAGGCATGACTTTCGGCATCATAAACAACAACATCATGTCGGCCGCAAACTGCGTCGATAGCGCTCATGATGCCCTGATAACCATAATTCAGCAGGATGGCATCCTCTTTATGTTCAAATTCAGCCAACTCACGCTCCAGTTGCTCATGGTGAACACTGTTGCCACTCATCATGCGGGCACCCATAGGGTAAGCGAGGCCAAATTCAGCCGTAGCTTCGGTATCAGTCTTGCGTATTTCCGGATGATTGGCCAATCCCAGATAGTTATTGAGACTCCAAACAATTACCTCTTTACCCCTAAACATCATATGACTGTCAATAGGTCCTTCCAGTTTAGGAAAGGCAAAATAACCGTGTGCTCTTTTTCTATGCTGGCCTAAAGGACCTGCGTTCTTCTGTAATTTTTCAAAAATGTCTGCCATGTAATAAAAAAATTTGATGGGGTAAGTAATCCCCTAAAACGGCGGCAAAGTTAGCCGTATAGGGTGTTATGCCAATTAAAAAAAAGCAGCCGACAACCAGTCCACATTGCTGTAAAAACTAATACAAGCTATTACCCTATCCGGTATTTTTACGGCAGTAACCGCTATGCCCAACCCGCCTTAGGCGTTAAAAGTCCAATATGAAAAAACACCTTAATGGTTCAGTAACCCGCCCTATGCTGTTTGCCTTTTTTCTAGCTTGTATCGCTATGCCGGCATTGGCGCAAAGGGTTGCAGAACCCGCAAAGCCCGACAGACCCAAACTTGTTGTTGGGCTTGTAGTAGATCAGATGCGATGGGACTTTTTTTACCGGTATTATGACCGCTATGGCGAGGGCGGATTTAAGCGAATACTCAATACAGGCTTTCGCTGCGAAAACACGATGATACCCTATGCACAAACGGTGACAGCGGCAGGACATGCCTGTGTGTACACGGGTTCCACCCCTGCTATTAATGGTATTAATGGCAACGAATGGTATGACCGATATAAGCAAAAATCTGTGTATTGCGTTGAAGACAGTACGGTAAAAATTGTAGGTGGAGCCGAAACGGCCGAGCCCATGTCGCCCCGAAACCTGTGGGTAACTACCATTTCCGATGAAATGCGCATGGCCACAAACTTTCGCAGCAAAACGGTGGGTATAGCCATCAAAGATCGTGGCAGCATTTTGCCTGCAGGCCATACCGGTGATGCCTATTGGTACGACGGCGGTACAGGCAATTGGGTAACCAGTACATATTACTACAAGAAACTTCCTGCCTGGGTAAACAAATTCAATAACCGCAAATGGCCCGACAAATTTTACGAGCAAAACTGGAACACTTTGTTTCCCATCGATACCTACAAACAAAGCACGGCCGACAATAAACCCTACGAAGGGAAGTTCCCGTTTGAAACCGCACCTGTTTTTCCGCACAAACTCGATAGCCTTATTGGCCGGAATTACAGCTTGCTGAGCGCTACGCCCCATGGCAATACGCTAACGCTGAATTTTGCTAAAGATGCCGTACAAAACGAGGAATTAGGAAAAGATGAATTCACCGATTTTCTGGCCATCAGCCTTTCTTCACCGGATTATATCGGCCATCAGTTCGGCCCCAATTCCGTCGAGGTAGAAGATTGCTATCTGCGCCTGGACCGCGACCTGGCTTCTTTTTTCGAATATCTGGATGCAGAAATTGGCAAAGACAATTACCTCTTCTTTATTACCGCTGACCATGGGGTGGCTCATGTGCCCGGTTTTCTGGCAGAAAATAAGATTCCGGTAAATACCATCAGACCAAGTTTGAATGAACTGGCCACGCTGATTCAACAAAAATTCGGACTGGCCAATCTGATTAAGTCTAGCGCCAATTACCAATTGTATATTGACAGGGAGCAGATCGCTGCGGCAGATAAAGACTACGAAGAGATAGTGGACTTTATGGTAAAGGAACTTAATAAAGACCCGGAGTTGCTGATGGCCTTTCCGTCGGCCGATATTGCGGAAGCTAACCTTCCTCAGCAGGTAAAAGACCGGTTTATGGCCGGCTATAACACCAGGTTGGGTGGCGATGTACATTTTATACCCCGGCCGGGCAAATTTTATGGCGGACCTACCGGCACCACACATGGCACATGGTATCCTTACGATGC